>DAPV01000018.1 GCA_002502625.1 Euryarchaeota archaeon UBA125 | reverse complement strand
AGAATCTATTCTAAATTTACTGGGTGAAGAAGAGATTGAAGTGGTTGAATCGATTACAACATCTCAAGATAATGATTTAGAAATGGTAGATATCATTCCTGAACCTATTCAAGTTGTTCGAAGTACAATCGAAGCACCAGGTAGAAATAAAGGTCAAGTAGAAAATACATCTTCGATTGTGCCAATTGTTAGGACTGGGTTAGGTCTTTCTTTTGTTGGAGTAGGATTGACTAATGTATACTGGGGATTCGGAAATATTTTGTCAACTTGTGCTAATGAAATACACTCCACTTGCGGTGTATCTCTAAAATTGAACCTATTAGAATTCCACAGAATGCAGGAACATATCGCTTGGGGACCAACAGGACAATGGGGGATTCCGGACATTGCAATAGTAGGAATTGGAGTTATCAGTTTAATTCTAGGAATTGTTCGTAAACGCTAGTCATGGCCATCCATCATTAGTCGGCCTGTGGCCTCTTTTTCTGAATGTAGATTTCCAAACACCTCGTAATAATTTTCGAATAAATGAGAAAAGAGTGCGGAAAGATCGAATAGGATGGAAAACAGCTCGAAATGGATTACCTATTCCTTTCAATGGGTGATATAACTGGTTGAGAATACCATCAGGAATGTATTCATCCACCCCGTACTCTTCAGGACGTTTATCTTTAGGCATGTAGTATGTACCGAACAGTATATCCCAAAAAGGAAGGAAACCACAGTAGTTAGACCAATGAGCCTCTTCATCATTAGCATGATGCCAATGATGAAACTCCGGTGTCTGAATTATTCTATGAAAAAACTTGAATCGCCAATTCACGTTAGCATGAAAGAAAATACCTGAAATTAATTGAATTACAGCAATTATTCCACTAGTTTCAGGATTGAAACCGGCTGCAACTAAAAAAATGAATCCAGGTGCAATAAGGGCAAAATCGAAAGGATGTACCCTAAATCCACTAACCCAATCTAGATGTTCAGGTGAATGATGAATTGAATGAAACCTCCACAGTTCAGGGACCTCATGATACCATCTATGGGCCCAATATACGAAGAAATCAAACAACACGAATGCAACAATAGGTTTGATTGAAAGAGGTATCATATCAACCAGAGGACTAACCAGTAAACCAGGTACCCAAGCAAATGAAAGAAAAGCAATTACAACAAAAATTACCACTCCTAATGCATTTAGTAAAGGTGAAGCAAGAGCATAAGTTAGATCCAATTTCCATTTAGGTCGTCGAATTGGTTGACCTTTATGACGTGGAAAAATCTTCTCCATTGGAACAACAAGCACAAAGAGAATAATTACTGCAAATAGAGACTCATACTGATATCTCCATAAAGAGAATCCCACTAGTAACAGAACAATAGTCCGGACTAAAAATTCCATAGGCCATGAACGCGATTCAAGAACCTTAACTATCTGGTCTCCTGTTGGAAAATCTGACTCTATCTTAATGTCCACATCATTTTTTGATAATCAAAGATATATCATCAATCCCATGCCATGCATCAATACATTCGTGCTATGTGTTGACGTATGGTGGTCATCTGTCCTGTGACAATACAAGGACGAGATTCAGAAAACGGTTCTAATGCTTCACCTAAGAGAGTAAGATTGGAGTTTTTCTCCAAAACTTCTGCATCTGAGTCGGTACCACAAAAAGCAACCTCATAGATATGGCCATCATCACTTAGTTGATCTAAAGAAGTAGCACTTCTAACGATTTGATTTCGATGTTGATTAGAAGATTCAACAAGTGATTTTTGAATTTCATTTAGTTCGGAATGTACAGAATCGACAATTGTCGCTAGAGGGATTGGTTGCTTACCTCCTGTTCTTCTTGCAGCAAATGCATGACCTTTCTCAACATCCCTTGGACCAATGTCTAATCTAAGTGGCACTCCTTTTATTTCCCAATCGTAATATTTCTGACCAGGGCGAAGATCTCTATCATCAACATGAACCTTAAGTCCAGCAGACTTCAGTGTAGTTTCAACATCACGAACTGTCTCCATTACAGCCTCTGATTTATGGGCAGCTACTGGTATCAATACTACTTGGAAAGGGGCCATTGTTGGAGGCATGATTAGTCCTGCATCATCACCGTGCATTCCTACAACTGCTCCAAGTAGTCGTTCAGACATGCCATAAGTTGTTTGATGACAAAATTTTGTAGTCCGGTCTTCAGCTTCGTAAGACAAATCGAATGCTTGCGCCCATTGATCACGATAATGATGGCAAGATGCAACTTGTAATGTTCGGCCATTAGGCATTATTACATCTATACCAATGGTATACCATGCACCTGGAAATGTATCCCAAACAGGTCGTTTTGATGCTATGTATGGCAATCCCAAGTCTGCCATAATATTGGATACAATCTCAAGATCTTCCTCAATCTGGCGTGTTGCGTCTTCTTCATCTACATGAGCAGTATGTGCTTCAAAGAAATGAATCTCTCTAACTCTGATAAATGATCTAGTTTGTTTTGTCTCATACCTAAAGGTGTTAACAATTTGATATGTTTTCAATGGTAAATCTGCATGACTACGTACCCATAGTGGAAACAAGGTATACATTGCAGTCTCAGAAGTAGGTCTCAAAAACATAGGAACATCAAGTTCGTTTTCACCTGCATGCTTGACCCAGTATACTTCTTTCTTGAAGCCTGCAGGTTCCTCATCCATTCTCAGTTCAGAAGGATCAACCCCCGCGTCTCTTGCCGCTTTGAGTAAGGCAACTAAACGATTCTCTTTCTCTAGAAGGTCTTCAGGTATCAATAATGGAAAATGTACTTCATCATGTCCGGTTCTCTCCATTTCTGCATGAGTAAGTGCATCTATCCTCTTCATAGCCTTCCACCCATAAGGTCTCCAAACGTCCATTCCTTTGATTGGATAACGCTTGTCAACAAGGTCAGCTATCTCAACAATTGCCGGATACCACGCATTGAAATCAGACTTCGGCGGGATGCCTCGCTTAGCCTTGTGGTGGTTGGCCATGATCCAAGGCTCGGGATTCTAAACTTGAATCCTACGCCCTAAGTAAGGCCTCAATGGCCACTCCGATGTGTTTTGTATCCTTAAGTTCCTCAATATTTTCAGAAGTGACCCATAGAGCCCTCGGACCTTCATCAGTTAATTGTGAAAGGTCATTGGCAACAACTGCTGAAACACCTACTCTATCAATTTGAGACCTTGCTGCATTTACCAATTGATTTCTGTTTGAATCACTAAGTAATTTGAATCCAATGACATGCCCAGAATTATCTCCTCTGGATGATTTAATCCATTGAGGGATTTGATCGAGTATTTTCTCGAATGGAGTCAGAGTTAATGAAATATCATTTCCAGATTCTATCTTACCAGATTTAGAATCAGAAACTACAAAATCGGAAATTGCGGCAGCGCACACGACAGAATCAATATTCATTATTTCATTTTCAATCATATTTTTTGTTGATCTTTTCATTGAATCAGGATTAATAGCTCTAATAATCGGAATACAAATTGATTTTGGTTCAAAAGAAATTCGCCCTGCTAAAACAAATACATCGTGTCCACATCTATACAAATAATCTGCAATTGACCATCCAGTTCGTCCAGTAGAATGATTGGAAACTGTTCTGATATCATCAATTGGAGCTTCTGTACCTCCAATTATCACCAAGATACTTCGAGATAGATTGTCTCTATTTACGATATTAGCTAATCGAGAGACGATATCTTCGGGACTTGGTTGCTTTCTTCTTCCCTCTTCTGATTCTGAAATTAATATTGAACAACCTCTATTTTTGATTATTTCTAGAAGATCCATGGTTACGGGATCATCAAATAAATCATCATGCATTGATGGAACCACTAGAATTGGAGTCCCGTTTCCTGTACCTGCAGCTAGAGCCATAGATAAAGGAGAATCCATTACTCCATTAGCATGCTTAGAGAGTGTATTTCTAGTTGCAGGTGCTACTAAGATTGCATCAAATCCCTCTAATTGAGGCATGTCTCCAGACCATTCTACATCTACAGGAGATTGTGTAGCCCATTTAACTGCGAGAGGAGTAATTACCTTTGTAGCAGATTCTGTCATGATAACATGAATTTCTGCACCGTGTCTACGTAGTTCTCTTCCTAAACGTATGCTCTCTACAGCAGCAATCCCACCTGTTATGCCGAGCAGTATTCTTTTTCCATCCAAAGAATTGCCATGATTGACTACATCGACATCCCTTGGCATGAGCCTACGAGAACGTTTTACATCAATAGGTCATCGATGACATAGGATGATGATGGGGTACCATTTGCGAAAGGCATGGACGGGTTATCCAAGGTAGAGGAAAACCTGAAGCAAGCCCATAGACATCAGTCAATTTTTTTAATTCTTAATGGCCTTACAGCAGTGTGGATAGTAGGTAGTTTAGGTGATTTTCTTATTGGACCTGCTTTTGCAATTGCTGGCATTCAAGGGATATGTGCATTTAGATTTACAAGACGTGGTAACACTATCGGGATTAGAGCCGGCCAGATTGGATATCTGGTATCTTCCGTGATCTTAGGACTTATGGGATTCGTTTGGATTATGAATGGAATAATGTTAGATGCAATATTAGTTTTGATTTTGGCTGGATTAGGTATTATTAGAATTCAAAGAATGGAACATCCAGAATATAGAGAATGGTATTCTGGAGGTACTACAGCATTAGCTCACCTAAGATATACTAATGAGAATGAAGTATTGGCTTCTTGTCCATCTTGTGGAAGTCTCCTCGGCATAGTATTAGATAAACTACAACATACGGACTTATGTCCTCATTGTAGGAATCCTCTGGTACCTTCGGCATACTCTGAATCTGAATGATTCTTAACGAGATGCAAGAGTCAACGAAGACCACATATCAGTAGGTACTTCCATTGATAGTCTCAATCCACCTAATGCACCCAACATTACAGGATCGTCTACAACATGAACTGTACAATCCCCAATATCTGCAAGTTTGTCTTCAAGCATAATGTTTAGTCCAGTGATTCCAGAACCACCGCCTGCTAGAATCATATTGTTTCTAAATTCGTTATGGAACTCAGGGTTACTTGAAGCAACTAACTTCTTCACATTTGCTACAATAGGATCTACAATTGATTCACAGGCAACCTGTATACAGTCTGTAATATCCAATGCCATTGCTTTTCCTTCAATACTGAAATCTACAACAACAGGTTGATCAGGCATAGAAGTTCTAACGAATGAAAACTGTTGTTTCCATCTACGGGCCATGTCTTTAGTAATCTGTGCACCAGAATATTTCTTTTGAACTGCTTCAATTAATGCATTATCTATATGATCGCCAGCATAGCTTGTATGCATCTGATCATCAGGACCAGGAATTGTACCGTATACTCTTGCAATATCACATGTTCCTGCGCCAATATCGATAACGATAGTGTGTCCAATCATATCTAGTGCG
>DAPV01000003.1 GCA_002502625.1 Euryarchaeota archaeon UBA125 | reverse complement strand
TCAATTCCTAGAGGAATAGGAGATATCGCTAATTCATCAAACGTTTTCATTTCTTCAGAATCAAGATGGTCTAGAACTGTCTCTTGAACAAACGACATAACTGCATCAGAGGCAGTGGGCAATGGATCTTCAGGAGACCATAATCCCAACACAAGTGGGTGCCCCCCTAACGCAGAAGCAATTTCTAATCCGATTTCATCATCTACTCTATCACCTAAAATGATTCTTGCGGAATCCGGAGATAGTCCTTCAATTCTAATGGGGTCTCCATCAATTCCAGGAGGTACAGGTGCTCGCGAAATAAGGATACAGTTTCCACGTTTCAACAAAGAACTACACAGTTCTATCACCCTAGATAGATGTCTTGGATGGACCTCTTGTATCTCATCAAGGACGATGATATCCTGTAAGGGCAACATTCCTACAATTGCTTCTGAGGTAGATGGAGAATCATCTCCAATGAGAGTTCTTCCAACAAAGGGAACATCTGAGTCTGAGTCAAATCTCATCCATCGGATTGTCTTTCCTTCGTGAGTCATCAAATCAACTAAACTTCTAACAAAAGCAGTTTTACCTATACCTGGAAGACCTGTAAAAATTAGGGACTCACCATCGATTATTTTATTCGAAATAGAAGTCATGACTTCTTCTCTTCCAACTATCTCAACCAATGGAGGAGGATTTCCAACAAGTCTTCCAATTGAGTCAATTTCTTCTTCAATAAATGATGATGCTTTTCTCCTACCTTCTGTAGTTGGATGAATAACTGTTCTTTTTCTAGATCCACCACCTATGACATGAGCTTGTCGTGTAATGATAAAACCCTCTTTTTGTAGGATTTTGATATGCCCATGAAGAGCAGATCTAACGACGCCTAACCGTTCACTGAGTCCAGGCAATGATACAGTACGAGGTACATCCCAAGCACTAACTAGAGACTCTGATTGCTCACAAACCAACTTCAGAAGTCGATCTCGGAGGGATAGCCCCATGGCCTAAGCAGGAAGGCGGGAGTTCTTGAGTCCCCACACTCCTCGCATCAACATGCCCGTAGATGGAGCCGACGTGGAACTCCCGGCAAAACCGGGTGTTTACATGTTCAAACAAATCGACGGGACTGTCATGTATGTTGGAAAGGCAACAGTTCTAAAGGAAAGAATAAGATCGTATTTTTCAAGAAATCCAGATCGGCAAATGATCCCTGATTTAGTCAAAAATTCCGATGAAATCGATTACATCGTAACGCGAAATCCTAGTGAAGCATTAATGCTAGAACGACAGTTGATTAGAAAGCATAAACCACGATATAATTCTCTTTTGAAAGATGATAAATCGTATCCATTTATTGCAATCACATCAGAAGATATGCCGAGGATAATGTATTCTCGCCACCCCCCAACAGATGCATCAAGGTGGGGTCCTTTTCCTGATGCTGGAGCAGCAAAACGAGTAATCCAATTACTCAGAAGACATTTTGGAATCAGAGATGAAAAAAATAATCTTCCATTTGGATATGTTGAATCCGATGATAATCGAAGTTACAGAAACAGAATTAATGCAGCGAAATCAGTTTTAGATGGAAATGCAACAATTCTAATTCAAAGTCTTCAATCTGAAATGGATGAACATAGCAGTAATTTACGGTATGAAGCTGCAGGAATGAGTAGAGATCTAATCGCAGCTGTTCAGCAAACCATTTCACAACAAATTATTCATTCTAGATTCTACCAAGATTGTGATGCTGTAGGCTTCCATTCTATAGGAGATAGAGGAATGATTGTAATTCTTCATACAAAAGAAGGGATTATCCAAGGTCAAGTTGAATATCCATTAATTCACAGAGGAGATATTGGAGAATCAGTGTCATTGGTAATGAGTGAACATTACTCCTCACGAAAGCCTCCGAGAAGACTTCTAGTTCCATCTACTGTTTCAGATTGGATGAAGCACTGGATGACTGAAAGAAGAGGAGGGGCAGTAGAAATACGAGTTCCTGTAAGAGGTGATTTGGCTAAACTTAGATCAATGGCAGATGCAAATGCAAAATTCCACATAGAAATGAACTTTGGAAAGGCCTCAAAAAATATCGAAAAAATCTCCGTTGAAGATGCAGTCACACTAATTGGTGTAGAAAGTCTAGATCATCTGGTATGTTTCGATATGGCTCAACTTCAAGGAGAAGAAAGAGTGGGTGCGTGTGTTAGTCTGAGAAAGGGACGACCATTCAAAAAAGAATATAGAACATTTACTGTTAAATCAGTAGCAAAAGATGACCTTAGAATGATGAAAGAAGTGATTACTCGTTGGATTAAAAGGCAAGATGAATGGCCAGATTTAGTTCTATTAGATGGAGGAGAAACACATCTGAACATGATGAGAAATTTATTGGTAGAACTAAATTTAGAAAACAAAATTAGTTTTGCAGCACTTGCAAAAAGGGAAGAAACACTACATTTTCCAGATAAAGAACCTATTATTTTGGATAGGCGTGGAAGGCTTTTCACTTTAGCAAGAGATGAAGCGCATCGATTTGTAAATAAATTTCATCGTAAACGAAGAACAAGTGCTTCTATCAAGGATCCATTGGAAGAAGTTCCTGGATTAGGTGCCAAAAAACTTCAGAGTCTATTGAGACATTTTGGTGGAAGAAAAGGAATTGAACATGCTACCTTAGAAGAACTAAGAAATGTGCCAGGTATCGGAAATGAAATGGCTAAAAGAATCATAAATTATCTAAATTAATCATCGACTTTTTCTGCCTTGCATATACACATCTGCTGGGTCTACATATGGATCTTCCCAAGGGTCTTCTCCCCAGCCCCCAGCAGTTTCCCAATCGGTACCTGGAGGGGGGAGATTCATGTCGTCCAACAAAACCTCAGATGTATTCTGTTGAACAGCCATTCGTGCACGCTTCTTTTCATCAGCAAGCTTCTTTCTCTTTCGGGCTCTCTTAGAACTTCTTCTAAAAATAATCAAAGTAATTAATCCTAAAATTACTGTCAGATAGGGAATGAATTCAATCAAAAGAAATTCATATCCAAGAACAAAGCCTAACGAAACTCTGTCCGTAGTTTCTTCACAAGGGTCAGAATCACAGAGAGGGAGGATATAGGTCAAATGCTGGCGGCCGTCGATTGTTTCAATCTCTGCATTTCCATTGGAACTAGAGAATTCTGAAACTCCTAATCCTCGAGGGAATCCCAACTCAATTTTGATACTTGGACGGATAGTCATTCCTTCGACATCGGCTCCAACAGAAGGAACTTCTTCCTCAATAATTGGTGCACTGAATCCCCTCATACCCGTATTGGCTGCACTTGAATCAAAGAAAGATGAAGCCAATGATTCAGCAATTCTTGCTGTTACTTGAGCAGGTGAAGTGATAAAAGCTAATTCTTTATTGTCATTGATAC
This sequence comes from Euryarchaeota archaeon UBA125, assembly GCA_002502625.1. Lineage (GTDB taxonomy): Archaea > Thermoplasmatota > Poseidoniia > Poseidoniales > Thalassarchaeaceae > MGIIb-N2. The sequence continues at coordinate 3,321 of DAPV01000003.1, read as the reverse complement.
CTAATCTGAGTGTCATTTTCTCCAAAGATGCTCCGATAACTAATGGGTCTTTATCGCTTAGTTCATTCCCAGTAACTTCTGTTAACTGTCCAATTTCTGTAATCAAGCTAATCCCTGAAAGATCAATCTTAATTCCATTAAATGCATCAGGTAAATCTTGAGATTCAATTTGATCTTGGATATCATCTGACGCTTCATCTACCATTTCTTGAATCTCAATATTTGTCTGTTCTATTGTTCTTGCAATCTCGTCAGAAATAGCGTTAGAAAAATTCTGAAACCCTGAATTTGATATTTCTAAAGTATGGTTTGAATCACCAATTGGAATATCAGTATTGAATCCAAGACCTGCAATTAATCCTCCATCACGTCGATCCCCTATAGCAATTATATGACGAATAAGATCAGAAGGAATGGACTCAAAAGTTAACATATCAATTTCTTCTGCTTGGAGTGGAACTCCAATGCGATGAACATGAAGTCTCACAGATGCCTCAATATCTGCTTCTATAGAGCCACTGAATTCCAATATTCTTAGCCCAGACAAATCAACATCTACCTCAACCTTGATGCAAGTAGCCCAATCAGATTTACAGAATACATCTGGACTAGAATCCAAACAATTCACAGTTTCATAACATAATGCATGCTCCCAGTCCCAAGGAACGGGACCTGTTAGACCAAGTTCTTCAGGAGAGGATCCTTGATGACGATAAACCAATTCCAAACGATCGGGAACATCTCCTGTGGATCTAGCCCAAGTAGGTAAAAGAATTGTCAACGTAATGTCAGTAGAAGGGAAACTTTCTGGAATGTAACTGCTTAGAATGTCTGGATTAACTTCCTTAGAAATACTGAGAACATTGAGGATTTTAGCCAAATCATTTTTCTCAATGAAACTAATGTCCAACGGATCTCCGTTTTCATCAGTTTCGTTAATGAGGCGTACTGCAAGATCGATTACGTCTAAATTTATGGGAGTAGAATTAGATTCCAACATTATTGGATATGTTCCATTCATGGCATTCGCACCCTCTACACAGAATCCTGTAGGTGAAATTTCAGCACAAGTGACTAATGCAGTATGTGTGAAATTTAATCCCCCTGAATCGCTAGGTGGGGTAAATGAAATGTCACTAAATGAAACTGAGCTACCTGTCTGTTCAGCAAAAGAATTTGCAACATCGGTTAACGGAAGCATTCCTGTAAGTTGTTGAAGATCTACGTATCCAAACTCTTGGAGCATTCGAATACCATCAGAAGAAATCCATGGAAGAGATACCCCGTCGTTGAATGGTTGGATACCCCATGTATTCAGGAGAGATGTATCAAGATAATTTAGATCTATACCCAAGGTGACAACGCTGTTTGCTTCATCACGAGCGTCAACTGTCATTCGAATATCCATCGAAGTATCGGTAGGAGAGAATTCAACTGCCCTAGTCGAAGTATTTCTTCTAGAAATTCGAATCTCCGCTTCATCAGTCATTGTACCATCGCCACTGGAAGCTGCAGTATTATCTAGAATCCAAATCCCAGAGGTATACGAATACAGATTTTCTGTTCGACTGACAGGCGTTCCAAAATCATCAAGAATCTGAAAATTTGCATAAGGAGGAGGGGAAATATCGTAGGAGACAAGATGTCCTTCTTCAGCAATTAATGTAAATTCAGTATCTGCAGTTCCTCCCATCGTCAATAATCCACGGAATAATCTCTCCATTTCTCCTCCAGATACGGTAGGTAGACCGAAGGTACTAGGATCAACATTTACTGTTATGATTACTCTAAGACATATTGGAGGATAATATGCATTCTCGGAAATTGATGCATCTTCATCTGCTGAATCACCTCCCGGATCATCACTACAAATGATTGGAGCACCCGCAACACCAATAGTTGAGACATAATTTACAGAAACTCCTGTTGAAGAACCAAAGGCTGACGACAAAGTAGATTCGACAACATCTCCCATAGATGTTCGAAGTGTTTCCTTAACATCTGAACCATCAGGAGTTGGTAATTGGAAATAATTTCTGATATAATCTGCAGGAATCCCATCTCCATCAGTACTATTGCCCCCCAGATCTAAACTATCTAAATTCAGAAGAGAACGATTGAACTCGTAAATTGCGAACTCCATATCAAGCGACATTTGTGAAAGAGAGTCCATCTCGATAGCATATTCAGAAACAACCCAATTAGATCCAGGAGTGTTATCGTCAGACCAAGTCCAATCATCACAGATAGTAGAATGACCTGGAGAATATGCTATTCCAAGTCCCGGAATTTCGTCACAAATCGTGTTGGATACTTCTGGGGTGCCTGGAGCAGGGTCTGCGACAACCATAGGGGTCAATGAAGCAAGCAATAGAATTGGAATTAAAATTCCAGTTCTGGCATAAGGTAAACTCCTATCCATATACCTTAGGCTGTGCCCCTATCCTATAATGCAGTTCCCACTGGGAGTAGATGGTGAGGGATGTGGAACTAGTCCCAAAAAATGCTCTGAAATCAATGATTCAGACTTTATTCAAAGACCATGGACAAGATGTAATTGATTATCTGATAAACGATTTACCAAAAAGATGGGAACGTTTTGATGATGTAGCTGTACTTCCAATAAATACATTCTCAGATCCAAAATGGGATGTTATCGATAGGAATTTATTGTGGAATGAAGTTGCAAATGCTCTCAATGTAAATCGTCTTTTTCGAAAGGGGGAAATTTTTGGAGAAAAAAGGGAAAGTACTGCTGAATTATTGATAGGTACCAATCCGGATGTAAAACGAATAGAACATGGTGTAAAATTTGTTTACAGAGTCACAGATTGTATGTTCTCGCAAGGTAATTTAAACGAAAGAAAAAGAATGGGTGATCTCAATCTAATCGAAGAAAATGTTCTAGATCTATATGCTGGAATAGGGTACTATACTCTTCCAATGTTAGTCAGAGCAAATGCCAAACACGTGACTGCCACCGAATGGAATGCAAATGCATTAAGAGATTTAAAGAAAGGATTGAAGGAAAATAAAGTAGAAAAACGATGTACTGTATTAGAAGGAGATAATCGTAAACATGGAAATTCACTACATGGAAAATTTGATCGTGTAGTTCTAGGATTGCTTCCACAACCATGGGAAGGCATAGAAACTGCAATTCAATCATTGAAATCTACAGGAGGAATTTTGCATATTCATGGTATTTCATCATCAGATAAACCGGAAGAATGGGAAAAGGAAGTTATCCAAAAATTATCTAAATTTAACAGAAAAATTCAGCCAATTAAATCGATAAAAATCAAGTCTTATGCCCCACAT
>DAPV01000103.1 GCA_002502625.1 Euryarchaeota archaeon UBA125 | reverse complement strand
ATGTACTGAATTAGAACAAGATCTAATCAGAGCATTATCCACTCGTCACTCAGCTGAGGCTCGAGACGCTGCTGATCCTACAGTACTCAATATGGGGAACAGCCCCGAACTGAATGTAGCATTTGCTGAAGCAATGGCACCTTTGTATGAAAAGTACAGTGGCGATCTAGATGTAACTGCTATCTATGTAGAGGGACTTATGAATCTAAAAGCATGGCAACTTTGGGACAAAAATACAGCTACTGGGGAAATAACCCCTGCAGATGATAATACTCTACTGTTAGTAAAAATCATGGAAGATGCCTTTGAAAATAGTGAAGAAGCCAAGGTTCATACTGCACTTTGTCATCTTTACTGTCACGCTCTTGAATTATCTCCTTTCCCTGAAAAAGCACTCCCGGCTGCTGATGTACTCCGTACAACAATGCCCGGTTTAGGGCACTTAGTCCACATGCCTTCACACATCGACGCATGGGTTGGTCAATGGAAAGAGGCAGTAGAATGTAACATTGCGGCTGTTGAGGCTGATGACAGATATGTTGAACTTACCGGAAATGAATCACAGTTTTACAAGTTTTATCGGATGCATAATCACCACTTTATTGTTTGGTGTGCTATGTTTGAAGGTCAGTATGAGACCGCTTTGAAATATGCTCGAAAAGCAGTTGCAACCCTGCCTGCTGGAGACGAAAATCATGGTGTTAATTTCATGCTTGCTGGAATCATTCCAATGGGCGCGATATTCCTAGAATCATACGTAACCATGCCATGGCATGTGATGATTAGATTCGGTAAATGGGATGAAATTCTTGCTGAGCCAATGTATTCTGACAAAGATGTATTCCCTGCAACTATAGCAACTCAGCATTATGCGCGTGGTGTTGCTTATGCCTCTAAAGGAATGGTCCCTGAAGCAGAAGCTGAACAAGTTTTATTCAATCAAGCATTGGAAAACCCTGCTCTTGCAGGCAGAGTGATGCATAACAATTTGATGTATCAAGATCCTGCTGAAGGACCTTCTATTCTGAATGTTAATGCGGCAATATTAGAAGCTGAAATTGAATATAGACGGCAATACTTGGCAAAAGCCAACGGCGAATCTTCCGACTTCACAACAGCATTTGATGAACTACGTAGAGGTGTAGATTTGTCACTAAACCTTGCTTACAATGAACCATGGGGTCAAATGCAGCCAGTTAGACATATCCTTGGCGCACTACTGTTCGAACAAGGTCATATTGAAGAAGCGGAGGAAGTTTACCGAGCCGACATTAAGTTGTGGAAAGACAACATGTGGGGATTATTGGGTCTAAAACTCTGCTTAGAAGCTCGTGGAGATGCTGCTGAGGAACTTGCAGATGTAACTAATCTATTCAACGAGAGAAGTTCTCGTGCAGATATTGTTCCAGCTAAGACATGTTTCTGTGCAGAAGATGCATTGGAAAAGAGTTGCTGTGACTGATTAACAGTTGATCAGAATGATCAAGTGAAGAGATAATGGTATTATCATTCAGTTTTTTTAACATTAATCGCATTAGGTCCTTTGGGGCCTTCTCCGATTTCAAATTCTACTGAGTCTCCCTCATTTATTTCACCAGTCACTTGTGACTTGTGAACAAAGAGATCGTCTCCTTCTTCTTGTTCGATAAAGCCGAAGCCCTTAATTCGATTAAACCATTTTACTGTACCTGTTGGCATAGTTCAAGCGCAAAAACTCTCCTTATTGAACTAAACGATTTGAAATGGCTAAAAAACGACTTTTTTGTCTAATAACGAGAAAGCCGGAACATTTTCATAAATAATAAGAAGTGATGTATGTTCCAACAACACGACTGTTATGTGTTAACTTTCAAGACATTCGTTCGAGTTGCCAATCTGTAAGGCCTTCAAGTACAGATTTAGCATTAGAATCATCTAATTTAGACAAATGTCGATGAGCTTCAGAATGATGCTCCATGGCTCTTTTTCTACCGTATTCTAGAGAACCAACTGCCTCCATTTCTGCAATTGCTTTAGGTAGATTTGTTGAACCTGATTCCCCCTTCCCAAATATTGAATGAAAAGTAGGAAGATTACTTGGGTCTTGATTTAAAGCATGAATTGCCATCAAAGTTCTCTTGCCTTCTAAAACATCACTTCCAGCGGGTTTTCCGAGTGTTACTGTATCTCCTGTTATGTCAATTAAATCATCCATTAATTGAAAGCATAATCCAGTTTCAAGCCCCCATAACCTACAAGTTTCTTGAATTTCTTCACTAGCACCTGCGAGCATAGCACCAGTTTGTGCACATGTCTCAAACATTGCAGCAGTTTTTCCAGATATCATAGTTATATATTCTGCTTCTGATACTCCATCAGATCTGTTTTCAAAATCCATATCCATTTGTTGTCCTTCTGATACTTTCCTAACCATTCTTCCTATGACTCTAACAAGATCTCTCATAACTTCGTCTTTTATGTCTGCAGATTCAGCAATCATCTCAAAAGCAAGTGCAAGCATTGCATCCCCTGCATTAATTGCTGTAGGCATATCATATGCGATATGAACTGCAGGCCTTCCTCTTCTAATTGGATCATTGTCCATTATATCGTCATGAACTAAAGTAAAATTATGAATTATTTCTATTGCCGCTCCTAGGTCATGATGCCCTTTGTGGTGAGTTCCTACAGCTTCGCCAACCAGACTTGGTAAAACAGCTCGCAGACGTTTTCCTCCACCCTCAATAAGGTGCATCATTGCTCCACCTAGTCTAGGTTCTGTGCTCTTCTCTATTGCTCTAGCAATACATTTCTCAGCAGCAACTCTATGCTTATCCATTATTGATAATCCTGCACGATCTGGTCTCTCTTCCATAAATCGATGAATTTTTCCATCAATATGATTACTCATTTCATCAATATCATCCCACCAATTATCAAGTAAATTCACTCTGATCAAATCAAACCATGGTGCAATGACTAGATTTCCTGCTTCATGCTCGGAGGCCATTTCTTCTAATTCTATTTTTGATACCCATCTGGTATCTTCAATTTCATTGGGATTAGGGGATACTTCTACATCTGCTCGAACGACCATAATATGGTCGATTTCGTGTTCAACCCATACCTCATTCATTCGTGCAATATATTCCATACGCGTAACATATAGAAGATTATCAGCAGGAATTGTTCCGGTCGGAATTCCTAGTTCTTGTTCCATTTTTCTGACTGCTGCATTTTTCACACCACTCGCGTTCTCAGTTTCTTTTTCTCCATCAATATCGAGAGGATGGCTACAGCAAGAATTAGCCCATACTCCTGGAAATGTGATTTTATCACTCGCTCTCTTTTGTAAAAGAAGTCGATTGTTAGAATCAAAAATTAGAACTGAAAATGCCCGATGACGTAACCCTGCACCTCTGTGGCAATCTAATTTGGAAGCAGACCCAATCGGGTTATCATCTATATCTACCAAAATACACATCTCATCCATCATTCCGGCTTGATCAGGATCTTCCTCATCCAGTAATGTTGAATCGGCCACTATGGTCCCTCCAACCCTCTGATGAATGGTCTCGCCTATAATCGAACGGGTGTTACAGAATTTTTGTTCCTAAAGTCATTACACCCATACAGGCATCGAAAACTCTCTCTGATCTTCTTCCATCAACAAACATTACCTCGGTTTTGTTTCCATTTTTTTGAGAAATTTCTGAAGCCCTAATAGCTTTGTATTCTATGCCTCCTGTGACGTCATTGTCTGCATCATGTTCACTCCCAAAACCCATTTGATGATTCCATTCTGGAATTAACTTTGATTCAGGATTATGGGGTGGATGAGACATGATTCCATCACAATCGGCGAGTGCAAAGACACATGATTTTACATCACCCCACTCTGTAGCAATTCTAAACATTAAATCATCGCCAGAAAGAATTCCAAATCCTTGTTTTTCATCATCTACGACATCCCCATGAACAATACTCATTACGTCTGAATTAAGAAACTCTAATTCTCCTTCAAAATTAGGTCCGAAACCCTTAGCCCATTCATGTGGATGAAATACATTGTATTGCACTCCCAAAGAATCTAACTCATTGGTTAGAATTTGATTTAATTTTTTCATATCCTTGCGGACCTGATTTACTGCTTCTAACTGACTACGAATATTATCCTCTGGGTGAAATATTTCGTCTAACTTTCCTTCTGAAAGTTTCCAGGTTTTTGCTCTAGCATGGCCAAACGAACCTGCTCCATGGACTAAAGCAATATTGCATCCATTGTAAATGAGTTCATTGATGGTTTTTGCAGATTGTTGAATTGCATCGATATTTGGAGAACAAAGCCCTTTTTTGTGAGTTAGAAGGCCTCCACCGAGCTTCAAAACTACCTTGCGTTGACCCCCTTCCATGAAGTTCGGACAACGTTGTTGTTCATCATGGTGCGCACACAGATTGATGATGAATAACTGGTTCGGATGCACATGGCTCCTACAGTAGACGAGTTCAGACGTTACCTTCAGGCCCGTAGGAATGAACTTGAAAATATAGTCGATCCAGAAGAACGAGAGCGATTACGCTTGCGAATAGATATTGCATTACAAGAAGCATTAGATTTCAGTGCAGCTGTAGAGATTAGAGAGGCTTTAGATTCAAAGAAATACCAAGATGTAGATTCATCTGCTCGTTTAATTGAATCATCGGATAGTGTCTCAAGTACTCGATTAGAAGGAGATGGATGTCCTAAGTGTGATGGGCCCTTAGAAGAAGATCTAGATTTCTGTCCATCATGTGGTTACAAACTCTGAAGTTATTCTTCTTCTTCTTGTTCCCACTTGGATATCAGAGGTGCTAATCTATCGTCATCTTCTTCGACGCGATCAAGATATTGAGGTTCAACTTTCTCCGCAAGATATACTGCAGTTCCTGCTTTCCATACCGTATCACCTGTGGCAGTCATCTGAGCAGTATCAATTTCAAGGATAATTGGGCGCTTCAGTTGTTGACCTCCAAGTCGACCCGCTTCTGCTGCTTTTGCTACCGTTCTTGAAAGGTGGACATGACTTCGATTTCCTGGTAGGATACCAATGTCCATGATGATCTCCAAATCTTCATTAGAGCAAGGATAGAATAGAGAAGGTGGGATATTGTCTGTTGGTAAATCTAATTCAATTTCTACAGTATGTCCGTAAGTAGCACGAACTGTGTTTCCTCTTACTTCATATCGTCCTTTTGCATCGCATTCTACTACGGCTTTGATATGGTGGGGTCGCAGCCATCTACCGAACCTTCTGCTTTCTTTTTCACGAAGAGCATCAACTAATTCACGGATATCTACCCATCCATTGATGTCCATCTCTAGATTGTATCTTCCTGGATCATGACGACATACTCGAGCTAATCTGCGACCAAGTGTCTCTCTTTCACCTGTTCTCATGATGAATTTACCTTCTGAGTTACATGCTGGACAGAGGTTATCAGCAAAGTAGCTAATTGGACAAGGGATAATGCACTCGCGAATCATAGAAACAAACACACGGACCCATCGGCCGTTCATAAGCCGATTGGGTGTTTAGGGTAAAATTTCTCGGCACATTCATTCATGTCCGTTCTTACGGTATTACATGGACGCGTACGTTTGTGGTTTTGTCCGTTCTCCTTTCACTCGGGCCCATCGTGGTCATTTGAAGGACGTGAGGCCAGATGATTTGGCGGGGCAAATTGCAAATGCTCTGTTACTAAAAGCCGGAGTAGACCCACATACACTTGATGATGTATTAGTTGGGTGTGCTTATCCAGAAGGTGAACAGGGACTCAACATTGGACGGATTGTTACTCATTATCTCAACGGTCCTTCAACCCTATCTGGAATGACTACTAATCGTCTATGTGGCTCTTCTATGCAAGTAATGCATACAGCAGCAGGTATGATCGCTAGAGGATGGGGCGATTTATTCCTATGTGGAGGAATTGAATCCATGAGTAGAATTCAGAGAGGTGGATTCAATAGATCTCCGTCTCCTACACTAGAACAATTAATGCCCGATGCGTATATTTCGATGGGTATTACAGCTGAAAATGTCGCATCTAGGCGAAATATATCTAGAAAAAGACAAGAAGAATTTGCTTTGAATAGTCATAGTAAGGCCATCGAAGCTAAATCTAACGAGTACTTTAGAGAAGAAGTCGCATCAATAATTATTCCTGGAACAAATCAAGAAATTGGCCATGATTTAGATGGTTGTATGAGACAATCATCATTGGAATCAATGGCTCGATTGAAACCTGCATTCATCGATAATGGTGTTGTAACTGCGGCAACTAGTTCTCCTCTTACAGATGGTTCTTCATTCAGTTTAGTTGCATCTCAAAGAGCAGTAAATGAATATAATCTAACTCCAATGGCTAGGATAGTTTCTGCTGCAGTTGTTGGAGTTAATCCTGATGAAATGGGATTAGGCCCGATACCTTCGACTCTTCTTGCATTGAAACGCGCAGGTCTATCAGTTGAAGATCTTGATGTGATTGAATTGAATGAGGCATTTTCTAGTCAATCCTTGGCATGTATTGATGAATTGAATCTACCTATTGAAAAAATCAATATTGATGGAGGAGCAATAGCGCTTGGACATCCATTGGGTGCTTCAGGTGCTAGAATAGTTGGAAAAACTGCTAGCTTATTGCAAAGAAATGGTGGACAATACGGTCTTGCTACGATGTGTATTGGCGGTGGAATGGGTATTGCTACTATTCTAGAAAGAGTATAATCGTCGCAACTGCTATTTGAGCAGCGTCCTGTGGAGTGCCATGTTCAACCGTGGCGGGCGTGATGAAGCGAAGAAGAATCTCGAGGTTCAAGAGGAGGGGGATTGTCCTCGGTGCGGTGGCGATGCTCAACCATCTTCAATTCCTGGATATTTACAATGTGTCAAATGTCAATATGAATGGATTGATCCAAACGCTGTCTCTACTGGTCCAGTAAGATCAACGATACATGATGAATCTAAGAAAGTCGATGAATTTAAAGAAGAATTAGAGAAAGGAAGTCTTCGTGGTGTTCTTGGATTAGATTCTGATCTTTCTAAAGAACAAGAGGCGACACTTGGGCGTCTACAGAATCGTTGGATGGATGGGATGGCAGGACATTTCAATGCAGCAGAAGAAGAGCGAAAACCACTAATGATTTCATTCGATGACGAGGATAATATTGTAGCGACTGAATTAGCAGTAATTTCAGTTTTAGGGAACGATTTTGACGGTGGTGAAGAAATACGTGTAGAGTATCCTGGAAGGGATACTGAATTCTATTCAATGGATGCCACTGATGATAGAGGTTGGAGAGTAGGACGAGCAATCTCGGACACCTGTAGAAACATTGCATCAATTATTAATCGGCGTTCAACTATCGTTCATGCAGAATCTACTGAGGATACAATTGTAATTGAGCCTCGTGATGCATCAATTCAACCACGTAGCGTTGTTATTTTCGTTGATGACCCCGGTGGAAAAAATATGTTATTAGAAAGGGATGGTAGGGTAATTGATGTCGATGCAATGATGACAATAGAAGACTATCGTGAGATGCTTGGATTAGTAGTTGATGATGGAGTAATTACTCCTTCTGAGGACGAATTATTATGGATTATGCGATCGAATTTAGGAATATCTGACGAACAGCATATGCAATTAATTCTAAACAGATTTGGAGAAGGCATCATCAAAGAATGTCCTGCATGTCATGCAATGACTCCGTACTATCCTGATCATGGCGGATGGTGGTGTGAACGCTGCCAAAACTGGGTTTGAATACGATTTTTGAATTTCCGTTTGTGTCGTGGACTTCATATACCGAATCATATACCACCCAACACAGGCTGGATAGATATGGCTGGAGACAACGACCTTTACATTGGAATAGACCTCGGAACTTTCCGTTCCGTTTTGACTTCGAGCGCAGGACATGAGGAAGAGGTTCTCACTGTCGTAGGGACTCCTAAAGACCCAATTGCAAGGAACATGTTGGGCAAAGATGTTCTTTTCGGAGAGGAGGCTCTCAAGAACCGTCTTGCTCTAAATTTGTTCAGACCTTTGGAGCATGGTGTAATCAAGGATACTGCAGAAGATAAAAAGTTCATTGCGCATTTCATTAATCATCTAATTTCGTTAGCTGACCCTGAAGAGTACGACAATGTTGTTGCAGTTATTGGTGCACCTGCAGAAGCCTCATTTACAGATCAGACAGCAATTTTTGATGCTGCATCTGGTAGTGTTAATGCTGCAATGATTATCTCTGAGCCTTTTGCAGTTGCCTACGCACTAGATATGATTGGACACACTATCGTTATCGATATTGGCGCAGGAACATGTGATATTGCAAGAGTATACGGTACAATTCCTGGTCCTGATGATCA
>DAPV01000006.1:1488-8718 GCA_002502625.1 Euryarchaeota archaeon UBA125 | reverse complement strand
GTTCACGACATGGATGGTTTTGATCTTTCATCTCTTGCATCAATGTCGAGGGTTCTCGTTGTTTGTTCCACTTGGGGCGAAGGAGAACAGCCAGATAATGCTGAGGAACTGTGGCAATCTGCCAACGGGGACGGGGCTCCTTCACTTTCAAACATGCACTTCTCTGTTTGCGCTCTCGGAGACACTAGTTACGAATTATTTTGCGAATCAGGAAAAGAATGGGATAATCGATTCGAAGAATTAGGCGGTACTCGTTTAGTGGCTAGGGTAGACTGTGACGTTGATTATGATGCCCCATCTGCAATTTGGACAGAATCAGTACTTGCTCACATGGCTGCTGTAGATGGAAATGGAACATTCCAACCAGAATTAGTTGAATCAATTATTGCTGAGATGGAAGGAAGTGGAGAAACTACCGTTGATGGAGATGATGGATTTGTAGTCCCAGTTCTTGAATCTCCTGAAATTCAAGTGAAGGTTCGTGTTTTCAGGTATGATCCTCAGTCCGACGAAAGGGGACATGACGAATGGGCATGTGTTCTTACTGGAAACACCTCAGTTCTAGATGTTTTAAGATCGATTAAATCAACTGAAGATGGTTCGCTAACATTTAGAGATGGCTCTCTTAACGATCCAACCACTGTAATATCTGCAAATGGGCGTCCAATTCTCCCTGGTCTTACTAAAATAGATTCAGTAGTTTCTTCTAAAGCAGGTATTAATTTCCTGAATCTTGAACCTGTTGTTGTGGGTGAAGTCATACGTGACCTTGTTACAGATCTTACAATTTCTGATATTAGAAGAGCATCAACAAAGCCTTGGTTTAGTGGTGCTACTAGGGACGGGGCTAAGGTTAGAGATGCAGTTATTGGAATTATGAGTAGTGAAGATGCCAAGAAAGTACACATGGTTAGAGATATCATCAGTCCTGTGCTGATTGATTCATTTTCAGATACTGTACCCTATAACGAAGCATATATCGCTCCATCTAATGTTCTATCCTCTTGGTCTAGAATAATAGATCCTAGAGTGTCTAAATCTTCTCAAAATGAAAATCTCGATTTACTTTCTTCTGATGTTGGTGTCAAAGCTGAGACAGATCTTAGTTCAATTTCAAGACATGGAGATATGGGCCAAAGTGTTGCTGATTTCATGTTAGATGCTAAGACTAGAGTTCTAAGAAAAGGTGCTTTCCAAGACGGCCGTCATGGCAAGTATGTTTGGTGGTATACTTGGAGCGTAAAGATGAGTGGAAAGGTGAATGAAACTACTATCTACAGACAAGTGCTAGGGCCGTTGGGCTTGATTAGCAATTTATTTACTGGAGTTTCTGCTAGGATGATACTTGGTTTCACACGTACAGGAGGTAAGATGTTCAATGGGCTTCTTGGGATGGTAGCTCCTCCTGCTGGTGTAGGTAAAATGCCAAAACAATTCAATTCTCCTGTGATTAATCATCATGAGGTAGTTGCAATTTTCAATGAAGTCGACGGTGGTTTCTGATGCCAATGAATTATGCTTACCATCCTGGAAATGTCGCACATAGTAGTGCACAAGAAGTCGCAGACACAGTTATTCCTGCAGTCAAAACATTAGGAATCAACCTTATTCCTTTAGATGGTGCTACAAGTTGTGGTGGAGGCATTATTCGTCAAGCTAATCGTCGTCTTCAATTGACTCTTAACGCTCGTACCTTTGCAATGGCTGAAGAACTTGGATTGGAGATAGTTACTCCTTGTGCAACTACTGCAGGTATTCTTTTTGAAGATCTTACTACTCTTCGTTCTAATCCTAATCTTTTGAGGGAAATAAACAATGTATTGGTGGAGACATGTGGTAAGTCATTCTCAGGAGAGACCGAAGTTCGACATCTTCTACATGTGATTGTTGAGGAAATTGGTTTAGAAAAATTAAGTGAAATGGTAAAAAATCCAATTAACCTCTCTATTGCTGGATATTATGGTCCTAATATTCAGAGGAAAGGTGCTTGTGGTAAAGATGATGTTTTTCAGCCTAATTATCTTGAAAATGTAATTGAGGCATTAGGCGGAGATCCTGTTTCTCTCACTTACCGAACTCAAAGTGTAGGTGTCCCTAGTCTTCTTTCAGAAGAATCAACTGCACTCAAACAGACTGCTGCAGTTTTATCAGAAGCAAAAAGCGAGGGGGCGGATTTACTAGTCAGTATCTGTACTCTATCTCATTCAGTCTTAGATGTTTATCAAGTAAAAGCAGGTAAAGTATCTGGTGAAAATACTTCGATTCCAGTAATACATTTTACCGAACTGTTAGCATTTTCAATGGGTCATTTCAATACTCGTCTAGCCCAACTAAAAACACGAATTTCCGTTATTGGTAACTAATCAGTACCATTCTTCTATTCCACTCTGTCCTATTCGCCTTCTTCTCTCTGGAGATATTGGCGGATGTTGATCTTCTTCTTTTGTATCTGATTCTAATACTGGTGTTTCGTCAACTTCTTCTAATTCTTCACGTAGTCTATTTCTTTCTGATTGAACAAATTCTTTTGCATTAATTTCCTTTCCATCCTCAACAATAGAGAATGAAGATAATAACTCTAAGTCTGGATTAAATGAATTTCTTTTATTCTTTACTCGCCTGATGGCGATAAGCATTCTTTCCTCACGTTTAGCAGCAGCAGCTGTTGCTCCCTCATCTCTAGTATCCTGCGCGATTAGAACATATACTGTTCCACTATTGTGTCTTCCAGTTCTACCTCTACGTTGTATTGTTCGTATTTCGCTTCCTACTGGTTCATAGAATAATACTAGATCTGCTCTTGGAATGTCTAGTCCTTCTTCTCCAACTGAAGTTGCTACCAATACATTGTATTCTCCGTTTCTAAATGCATCCAATCGTTTGATTTGTTCTGAATGAGACATACCGTCTTTATCTCTATTTGCTTGCCCTACAAATGGTGTTGGTTTGACACCAGGAATATCTTCAATAAACGAAACTATTGCTGCAACTGTATCTCTATAATTTGCAAAAATTATCATCCTACCATCTGGATTTCTACTTATTTCTTGCCTTATGACGCGTCTAGTAAACGATACTTTACTATGTATTTCCTCCATATCCTCTAGTCTTGCTTCTAAGTTCCTAATCCTCGGATCATCCAAGAACTCCTTTAGTTTTCTTTCACCCTTTTCCTTCAAATTCAATCGAATTTGCATTCTTCTTATTGCTTCTCTACTTGCTGCAATTCCCTGACAGACCAATAAATTCGAAAGATTGTGTAGCCTTATTGCAATTCCAAGGTCTCCTGCACTTCGATATGCGATTCTTTCATCACGGGCGATTGCTGCTTGAACTCTTTTCATTGCTTCATTCAATCCTCCCATAGAAATTATTCCTGAACGGATATAATGTCCTAACCTTCTTTCTCTAGAAACGATGGCTTCTAACCAATTCTCGAGAGGAGAAGCCATTTCTCTCAATTCGCTAGGAACAGGTACTCGGATTTCTTCGATTTCTAAAGGTGAGGCATATGGCTTAAGCATAGGTTCATCTGAGCCTCTAACATGTATGCCTTCTAAGTGCAATCTTTCACATACTTCTTCAACTGCTAATACATTCCATCCAGGACTTGCTGTTGCTCCAAGAATAGTCGCATTTCTATTTGCATCCATTAGCATGTCTCCTACTTGAGCAACTGCGGCATTGCCGGTAGCACGATGTGCTTCATCGACTATTAATACAGATACTTTAGATAAGTTTAGAATGCCATTCTGTGCATCATTTCTAACTACTTGAGGGGTGGCAACAACTATCCTATGTTCCTCCCAAGCACCCTTTCTCTTTGTTGGAGGAATTGCTCCCGTCATTCTAGCAATTGTTTCTCCATCTTGGAGATTCATTACTCTTTCAAGACCTCGATGTTGCTGATCTACTAGCGCATTAGTGGGGGCTAGAAGTAGGGCCATCCCATCATTTGTTCGAAGAGTTTCTGCTATTACCATCCATTGTACTGCAGTTTTACCCATAGCTGTAGGTAACACCAATAATGTTGATGATGATAATGATGCGTTCGTCGCTTCTAGTTGGTAAGCCCTTGCTTCAATCTCATTCTCCACGAGGAGAGGATGGGATATCGTCGGTGGCATGGAGTCTGTCGTGATTCGTCAGGGTAGAAAATGTTTACAATTGAAAAAGTAAGTGCAAATGAGGATACGTGCGTCGAACAGAGTGTAAATTGAGTCGAACCGTTGATATAGTCAACTACGGTCGGAGGGTCGCTCGTACCGCGAGTAACCAGACACTGACGGGCTCTGTAACAACATCCCGGCACACGGCTGAGGCATTCGCTGAAGCCGTTGTGTGTCACGGTTACTCCTGCGCAATTCGGGACTGGACATGCCGATTTTCGGCCTCTGTACTGTATTAACAAATAATTGGAGGAAACGAACATGGCCGATAAGCACCGACCCCGTAGAGGTAGCATGGCGTTTAGTCCGCGTAAGCGTGCTAATAGACAACATGGTCGAGTAAAATCTTGGCCTGCTACTGATTCTGATGAAGTAAAAGTACAAGGTTTTGCAGGATGGAAAGCAGGAATGACTCACATCCTAATGAGGGATCTAAATCCATATTCTCCAAGTGCTGGAGCAGAACTTCGTACTGCTGTTACAGTAGTAGAAGTCCCTCCTATTCGTGTTCTTGCAGTTCGTGGTTATCACATGACCCCATATGGTCTACAAACAGCAGGAGAATCTTGGGCAGATTCTGATTCATTAGATGAAAATGTAGTAGGTCTATTTCCTCGCTTAGCTAATCGTTCAAAGGCTGAGAGTCTTCCTGAAGGATATAAGCCAGCAAAGCGAGCCGGACGTCAACCTAAGCCTAAAAATCATGACGCTGACGCTAATTTCGACTCTTTGAAGGACATGGTTCTTGAAGAAGTACGAGTTTTGGTTGCTACTCAACCTACAATGGTTAGTGGTTCTCCTTCAAAGACACCTGAGATTATGGAACTTGGATTAACAGGAGGAGATGCATCTTCCCAACTTGATTGGGCAAAAGAACGTCTAGGTCAAGAAATAGAATTCACAGATGTATATTCTGAAGGTCAAGATGTAGACATAATTGGTATCACTAAGGGCAAGGGTTTCCAAGGTTCTGTTAAGCGATGGGGTGTAAAACTCTTGAGCCATAAGAACAGTAAGAGAAGACGCCAAGCAGGAAACCTCGGTGATTTCGGTACAGGTTATGTTCGTTCCACTGTTCCTCAAGCTGGACAAGTTGGATTCCATCATCGTACAGAATACAATAAACGTCTTCTCCGTATTTCGACTCCTGACGAAAATGAGATTACACCTGCTGGTGGATTCTTGAAGTACGGTGAAGTCAAAAATCAATATGTAATTGTGAAGGGTAGTTTACCTGGTCCTTCCAAGCGCCTTCTTAGATTTAGAGATGCTACCCGATCTCAGGGAGAAAAACCTCCTGTTGAGATAACATATGTCAGTACATCGAGTAAGCAGGGGGTCTAATCATGAAGACAAATAGCCTATCTATTTCCTTTAGCGATGGTGTATCTGTATCTGTTGATTCTGGTTCATCTATTTCTATGCCTGATTCCTTTGAATCTTCAGTTCGTGAAGATTTAGTTCGAAGAGCAGTTCATTCTTCTCGTGCTAACCGGCGTCAAGCATATGGTCATCGTGAACATCAAGGACGTCGTAAACCAGTTGCTGGAATGAAACATTCAGTAGAATGGTGGGGCAAGGGTCGAGGTGTTAGCCGAATTATGCGTCGCGCAGGTTCTAGAGAGGGTGCTGAAAATCCTCATACTCGTGGAGGTCGCCGAGCTCATGGCCCTAAGGTAGCTAAGGATTGGAGTCAGAAGATGAACACAAAAGAACGCAGAGCGGCTAGAGATAGTGCTTTGGCAGCTACAGCTCGAGGGGACATGGTACGTTCTCGAGGTCATCGATTTGATTCAGAAGTATCTTTCCCAATTGTTATCGAGGGTTCTAAAGGTAGTATCGAAGAATTCGATCTTAATCAGGGAACTCAGCGATTTATTGCAATGATGGATGCTATAGGAATAGGCGAAGACCTAGAACGTGCTAGAAATGGACGAAGTATTCGTGCTGGAAAAGGAAAGATGCGGGGACGTCGTAGAAAAACTCCTAAGAGTGTTCTTCTGGTTGTTTCGGACAAGTCTTCTATCGGTAAAGCGGCTAGTAATGTTCCAGGAGTAGATGTTGTTGTTGCTAAGGATCTTTCAGCAGAACATCTGGCTCCAGGTGGAGATGTTGGTCGTTTGACAGTCTTTACCAAAGAAGCATTAGGAGAAATGAGGTGATAAAATGGTTGACCCATATGATGTGATTCTTTCTCCTTGGATTACTGAGAAATCTCTCAATGCTCGAAGGGTTGCAGATCCTGATGGCTATTACAAGGAAAATAACAATCGAATTGAATTTATTGTTCGACGTCGTGCTACTAAGGCTGATATTAAAGCGGCTATAGAAGAATTACTTGAAGTTAAAGTAAGTAAGGTAAATACTCGAATTATGAAGACTGGTAAGCATGCCAGTGTTAAGTTAGCAGAAGGCTATGATGCGGAGGAGGCTGCGCTGAAACTCGGCGCATTCTAATGGTGGTGTAAGATATGGGTAAGAGAATTCGCGCACAACGTAGAGGGTCGTCCCCTAAGAACCGAGTACGTAGCCATAGGTTCCCTGGTAAATCCAAGGTTCCTCGTGTCGAAGACGAGGTTGCAACAGTTTCAGATTTGGTTCATAGTCCAGTCCACACTGCTCCCCTTGCTCGAGTCCGTTTTGATAACGGCGATGAATTTTTCATTGTCGCAACAGAAGGGATGGGTGTAGGACAGAAAGTAGCCATTGGAGATAATGTGGCACTTCGTCCAGGTAATATCACTAAACTATCACAAATTCCAGAAGGTACTCCTGTCAATAATGTGGAATCCCGGCCAGGAGATGGTGGTAAATTTGCACGTAGTGGAGGTAACTCAGCAGTTGTTGAGTCGAATATGGGGGATTCAGTACGAATCCGTCTTCCTTCCGGACGTCTTAAGGAATTACATTCCGATTGTAGAGCAACTATCGGTGTTCTTGGTGGACATGGTAGAACAGATAAACCAATGATGAAGGCTGGTTCTGCTCATTATCGAGCTAAGGCAAGAGGTAAGTTGTATCCAACTGTTTCTGGAGTTGCAATGAATCCTGTTGATCACCC
>DAPV01000006.1:0-1170 GCA_002502625.1 Euryarchaeota archaeon UBA125 | reverse complement strand
GTTGATCACCCTCATGGTGGAGGAAATCATCAAGCAGTTCACGGACCAAACTCTGTGTCTCGTAATGCTCCACCTGGGCAGAAGGTAGGACATATTGCACCACGAAGAACAGGTCGTGGAAGATCTAAATCAAAGGAGGAATGATTCATGGCACGTCGTAGAAAGAAGATGTTTAGAACACCTAAGACAGCTCGTCGTGAAGCACGTAAGCGCCGTTCAAAATTAGCGGGTCGTCGTGAGAAAGAGTTCCTATATCGTGGTTATACCATTAGTGAACTAAAGGAATTGCCTTTGGTCGCATCTGAAGATAATCCCGATGAAATTTCTGTTGCTTCATTAGTTCCTTCTAGAGTTCGAAGAACACTTGATACTGGCCTAACTAGGGCTCAGAACCATCTATACAATCGTGTAGTCGATTCTGATCAGGTAGTTAAGACGCATTGTCGGAGCATGTATGTTCTCCCAAAGATGATTGGAAAGACAGTGGCTATTCACAACGGACAAAAATTCGTAGAGGTTGAATTACGAGAGCAGATGATTGGACATGCATTGGGCGAATTCTCTCCAACTCGTCGTTCTGTTACACATACAGGACCGGGTGTGGGTGCTACTCGTTCTTCGAAGCACGTGGCTCTAAAGTGAGGTGGAAAAGATGGCATCAAGAGACAGCAACAAACCCAGAGCCGGATACACTCAATTATTGAGTGGAACTGATGGCTATCACAGTTTAACCACTGCTCGTGCCGTTAACCTCGATATTCATCACAAGCATTGCTATCAGATCTGTCGATTCCTTCGTGGAAAGACTGCAGGATATGCAATTCAATATCTTGAACAAGTCATTAAGGCAGATGGTTGGGTTGAAGATACAGAGAATCCTGACAAATACAAGAGAAGAAGTGAACATCATATTCGTAAACAAGCTCGTGCAATTCCGTACACTCGAAGATCAAGACAAGGAAAGGGTGGTAACACAATGGCTGGACATAGAAAAGGAAAAATGGGTCCAGGTCGATTCCCAGTTAAAGCCTCTTTATCGTTCATTCAATTGATTCGTTCGGCTATGGAGAATGCTCGCCATAGATACGAGGGTGAGATAGATGATATCGATGAGATGGTCATTACTCATGTTGCTGCTCATCGAGGACAAGTTCGTCGTGCATTCAGACC
>DAPV01000064.1:578-4993 GCA_002502625.1 Euryarchaeota archaeon UBA125 | reverse complement strand
AGAAGCATTAGCCCAATTCAAACCATTCCACACAAATTGTTCATCAGAAGAAGAGTTTATCCAGAATTGACCTAATGCTGGAGTAGGTGCAGTATCTCGATAATAAATAGTCATTCTACCAGCACCGACTGGATTGAATGAAATCGGTTCATCATTGGAACCAAACAAGTTCCCTATGGACCAAGGGCGTTTTGGTTCGTAGGTTGTCTTTGCTAAACCTGAATCACACAAATCTCTCTCAAAGGTTTCCTTGACTGGTTCATACACCGTTTGGTTTTCAAATTCTAAAAATTCCCCACGGTTATTTTCAGCTTTAAATATGGTCTCAGTCCATGAAGCTACTAAAGTTACATTTTCTCTATTTCTTCTTGGATCTTCCTCAGGCCACCCATTATTCCAAGTTTCTACGAACCAAACAAGTTCGGTATTTTGAATCGGGAAATCTTCTCTTGCGCCTTCAATTTCAACTTCTTGGCCAGATACTACTGATTCCTCTGCAATTCTGTAAAGTAACGTAACTAGGACTAAACCACAGATAATTGCTATTGCAACAAACGAAACTTTTCCGATTCGAGCAAATGATTGTCTACGGCCTAAAGATCTCTTGGGCAAATGAATAGTGCCGAAGAGACTAACGGAATCTTCTTCCTCAACATCTCTATTTTTCTCGTCACTCATTCGTATTCCTCCCTAAATCGAGTCATTATTCGATGACCAATGATATTGAGTCCCAATGTAATGACAAACAGATATAGCCCTACAGCAAAGAGTGAGAAATAGGGGGTAGTTCCAGAAGGTAGTTCTCCCTGAACTCTTTGAGCGATGTATGCAGTCATTGTTTGTGCAGAAAGAAACATATTATCGCTGAATGTAGCGACGGCACCAACAGAAAGAGTTACTGCCATCGTTTCACCAATTGCACGACTTAATGCAAGAATAATTGATGCTAGAATTCCACTTAAGGCAGAAGGAAGTGTGACTCTACCTGTGGTCTCGGTCTCTGTAGCCCCCAATGCGTAAGAGGCCTGCCTTAGGCCGTTAGGTACTGCTCTAAGCGCATCTTCAGAAAGAGACGCAATCAATGGAGTGATCATGACTCCTACTACAATTGCACCATTTAATGGATTAAAAGCCTGAGGCGGTTCGGCAATCCACCCCCATTCTAAGAATTGTTCACCAACTTCAACGACAATAGGAGAAATTACAATAAAGGCAAAGAATCCATAAACAACTGAAGGAATACCTGCTAAAAGTTCCAATACTGGCTTGATTAAATTAGCCATTCTTGGATGAGCGTATTCTGCAAGGTAAACAGCAGTTCCTAATCCCAGTGGAATGGCGACAATTAAAGCTCCTAATGCAACTTGCAATGTGGTTTGAAGTAACGAGTTTACCCCCAAATGGACAGTATTGTCAACAGTTACAATGGATACTTGTCCTCTGACATCTGTTTTCCAATAAGTCTGGGTTAAAAATTCTCCAATTGATCCCTCAACACGTGCTACGTTATCAAAGAACAAGAGTGTCATAGTGAGAATTATTGCTAGAGTAGCTAATGATGCCATATCGCCTGAAAAATGAGCTAGTTTACCAGAATCACCAACCTGATTCCTACTATCAGTCATAGCAGAACCAATAACCAAAATCGAGGCACCGAGCATTAAGAGTTGACCAGTCTGAAATGTATGGATTGAAGTTACAGCAAGTAATATCAAAACGCTGGATGCTGAAATTGATGTTAACGATAACTTTCTATCCAATACATAGATGACAACTGAAAGAAGAAGACCAATTATACCTGATAAAATTAGAATTATGGCACTAGGTGGAACTATAACTGAGATTGCTGAAATAGTCATGATTATCCCTCCAATCACACGAATAGGAGAAGTTACTTGATCAATCGACGCAATTTCTATTCGAGGAAGCCAGAGATGACAGAAATAGGCTCCTAATAGAATTAGAAGAGTTATGATGCCCATGGATATACCGAAATTATCCCTTGAAGGATTTTGTGGGTCAGGGTCTACATCGTTAGGAATACCATCTCCATCCATGTCAGTATCTCGAAAATTATCGATACTATCTCCATCAATATCTTTGTCAGTAAAACCTGCTCCAGATGGATCGATCTGATCGTTGGGGATGCCATCTCCATCGACATCTCCTGGCATAGTATCATTACCGTTAGCAGTAACATTACCAATCCACATGATTTCTATCCAACCACGATCTAAAACATCGTCGCGCTCATGAAGAATAAGACTGCTTTCATTGGTCTTGATAACCCATAACGGGATATGAGCATCTTGCCATGTACCTGTAAAATTATCATCATATGGTGTATTTTCTGGATTTTGCTCAAACCATCCAATCAAATATTGATTAGTAATTACATTTGTATCACGGTCTCTACCATTTCTTTCATTATTTAAGGTCCAATTTCCTATTGTATCTCCATTAGAATCTTGAATAGGTGTCCCTGTAATCTCATCCAAACTCGCATTAAATACGATTAATGGTTCAGCTAATTGAACGGTCCCGTTTAATTCCCAATCAATTACACAATATGAATTAAGGTAAAATGGATCACTCAATTCGCCTTCAGCATATATTCTATTATCTCCGATTCTATCTTTAAGATCTTGAGACCAATCTTGGGGAGGATTATATACGTCGGCTCCACATGCAAATCCACTGTAGAATTTTGATGCTGAACTAAATAAAACAAATACAATTCCCGCTGTAACAAGAACTACTGACATAGCCAATGTGAATAGTACTACGTTAGGAGCCGCTTCATCCACTCTAGAGCGTATGTTCATTTTATCCCAACAACCACATGTATTGGAGTGTGAATCCGTTACTAAATTTGCCTATGCCTGATGTGATTCAAGCCGGCCCCCTTTAGGGCCGGCTTGAATCGTTTAGGACACTGTTCATGAACAGTTGTTATCAGCACCAGGGGATGGAGTGGCAGACTCATCGCTGCTTCCACAGTTATTTACTGAGTTCCCATCATCACCATAGGAACCAGCTGTTACTTGATCCACAACAGTTCCATCAGGTGCAATTAGGTAAACATCTTCACCGCCCTTGGATAGGCCGAAAGTGAAGGATTCTACTTCATCCTCGTATCCAAGCCAGTATTCGCCAACTCCTAATGCATAACCTGTAATCGTAAATCCAGTTGATGAAGATGGGTCATTAGAATCATATGTCCCCCCATCAGCAATATGCCATCCATGAAGAGAACAAGCGGCTGATCCAACATTTTTCAACTCGATATAATCTTCAGGTTCACCATCTTGATGGATTTCGTTAATGATTATGTCATTAACTCCACAAACCGCAGTTTCACCAACTAATCTGCCCAACATTTGTTTCTTTACAGAATCAGGAATTGGAACGTATCCAACACTCTCTACTAGAGAATCCCCGATATTACTGAAACCGAACTGTAAGAACGGTGCAGTCTTGGACAATCCCGCTGTGTGTAGATTCATGAATATAGGGCGTGCTAACGGGTTGTAACTACCGTCTGCTACCGAGTCAGCTTCTGGTGAAACATAGTCTCCTGCTGAATTCATTACAGGTGCCGCTGCTAGAGTTGCTGTATTCTTGATGTAGTATGCATATCCGAAGTAACCAACTGCGGCTCCGTCGCCAGTCAATGTGTTAACTAGAACATTGTCGTCAGCACTCTGTGTGCCTGTTCCGAATGTACATTCTTCATGCATGATTGCTTCACAGAAATACTCGAATGTGCCAGATTCTGCATCTGGATATGCTAGCACGATAGTATCAGTACCACAGTCAGAGGATAAATCAGACCATTCGCGAATTTCGTCTCCATCAGGATTTCCTAATGAGCTTGAGTCCCATCCATTTGCTGCAAGTTCTACTGTAGTATTTCCACTGAATATGTAACGTAGTTGATCTGGAGTTAAGCCACCTAGAGCATTTACGCAAGCTTCTGCAACTCCACCCTTCTTCATTACCACGGAAAGACCGTCATAAGCAACAACGATTTGTACTGCCTTACGAGAAGTATCTCCTTTCAGACATGACATTGTATAGCCATCTGCTCCACGGTCAGCTTCAGTAGTTTTCCATTCGCGGCTCATATCACCTATATCGACTGGGGTTCCCTTCTCAGAATTAGCACATACTCTGCCTGCTCCAGTAGAACTACCTCCACCTTCTACAGTAATATCTGACCCAGAGCAATCTGCGTCATATCGTTGCGCCCAGGCTTCAGCTAATGGCAATACAGTGGATGACCCTGCAATTGCAATTGCACCATCAGGGCCACATTCTGTCTGATAGGTGCTCATTGCGATCCTATCTCGCATTACTGCTTCGTTATCAGAAGTTAGTGGGACATATCCAGTCCCTTCGACTAGAACGTCTCC
>DAPV01000064.1:0-252 GCA_002502625.1 Euryarchaeota archaeon UBA125 | reverse complement strand
CCATCACCGTATCCGAAGTTCAGGAAAGGTGCAGTCTTGTCTAAATCACCTACATTCAGGTTCATGAACAAAGGACGAGAAAGTGGATTATAGGTGCCGTCAGCAACCGTTGATCCACTCGGAGAAACGTAGTTCCCATCAGCGTTCTTTACTGCAGCTGCTGATAGTGTTGCGGTATTCTCTACATAATATGCAAATCCAAAGTAACCAACTGCTGCTTCATTTCCTGTCAATGTGTTAACTAGAACATTG
>DAPV01000025.1 GCA_002502625.1 Euryarchaeota archaeon UBA125 | reverse complement strand
GCAATCCAAACGCTCTAGGGGCATATGCACATGTGATTCGACTTTGTGCTTCGAGAGTCAGAAATAGAACTCCACCCTTGCCATTTTTTGTCACATATGTTCTAACATTAAATTCTGGAAATGTCGATACTCCAGGAACTGGAAATGTGAATCTAGGTCGCACATTTTTCATAATAAAAGGAATTGTTCCAACATACGCTTTTCCATTGTAGGTATCAATCTCTAGTCCTTCAGGGATATGTTTTGCTAGTAAATCAGGGTCGACTTCCCAATGCATAAATGATAGATTTCTCCATTCTTGAATCAATGAATGAGAACGTTCTGGCATTGGAAAAGGGAGATGATCTGACCTCATGATTTCACTCTTCTAATTCTAATATTTCTTCAATTAATGCTACTACAGCATGTCCTCCAACTAGAGAATCATGAGCAACAGCACTTGCAGCATTTTTTACTTCAGGAAATGCAGAACCTACGGCAACAGACCATCCTACAGTTTCGAACATAGGTAAATCGTTAGGGGAATCGCCAACTCCAATACAATCCTGAGGATCGATTCCTATTTTCCCTAAAGCAAATTCTATTCCCTTCCCTTTGTTTAATCCCGGTTCATTAATATGAATTGCAAAACCAGTGCGAACAACTTCCAAATCATTCCATTCTGAATTAGATATTAGATTAACAATTTGATCATAATCTTCTTGAGTGTAAAGACACCATTCTGATTCTCTCCAAGCATTTGATAAAATTCCTTCCGGATCTAATCCGTCGATTTGACTAGCCAACCATTCACAAGCGTTTCTTGCTCTTTCTCCATGGACCAATCTGTATACTTCTTCATCTCTGGTCCAATCCCAAACAACTCCACCATTTTCACAGATGATAGGGCCTGTGATCCCAAGATGTCGTGCTAATGTCCATGCTACAGGTCTTACATTTCCAGTAGCTAATGCAACCGGGATTCCGATTTCTTCCAATTTTCGGAAAGCTACAGGGATTCCAGGATGTAATGTATAATTTTCATCTGTCAAAGTCCCATCAATATCACAGATGAGCATTTTTGGTCGCTTGCCACTGGTAAGCACAGCTCTTCCCGGGTCTCCCATGGTACTTCTTGGATGCCGGATGCTTTGAATCAACCGCGGCAGATATGTTAAGGGTAGACATTCCTTCGTCTAGACTGATGGACGATTCTGATGACGACATATTACTTGTCGAAGACATGAATGAACCCATTAAATCAATGTCTGAAGAACCATTGTCTTCTGAAGAAGTATTGGATGCAGAGATTTCACCAATTAGTTCTAAGGGACAGATATCTTCTGTATTTTCTTCTATGGTTGATTCAGTAGGGTCAATATTTACTAAAATAATAACTACATTAAAATCAACTGCAAATTCAGCATCTTCAAAGGCAGACTCAATAAAAAAATCAAGAAATGAGAAACAACATCGTCGTTTAGCCATAGCTCAAACTAAGGAGAAACAAGATGAAATGGTGATGGTCGCATCTGAAATTCAATCGTATACGTGGGAAATTTTGGGTATGGATTGTCCCGATTGCGCTACCAAGGCAAATCAAGCAATATCTAGAATGGATGGTGTAGAGTCATGTGATGTTTCAGTTATTGAAGGTACAATTTCTGTAAGTATTGATTTATCACTGATTACAGTATCAAGGATTTCTAGAATTTTAGATGGTATTGGATTTCCTCCCAACAGGCTATGGGAAACAATCCAAGGTGTTACTCCGAAAATGATAGAAGATAATCGAACGATAGATAGACGAACTCTGAGAAGAGAAATTCAGAACGTTCCTGAAATATTAGATATTCAAATGATTGATGGACAGATTCAGATTAAGCGAGTTACAAAATCTAATTCTGAAATGAGCGATGATTTAAGAAAAGGACTTTTTGAGATTATTGGGATTGAACCTGTCTTATCTATTAGTGAAGGTAATAATTTACGTCAGGACCAATGGCGACTCCTAGGAGCAATAGCAACTCTTCCTATTTTGGCAACAATTTTGTTATTAGAATTTAATGAACTGTTGATGATTTCACAAATTATTGCAGTTTTATCTGTCTTATTGATTGGATGGCCTATGTTCATGGAAGCATTGAACGGTCTAAGAAATGGGATTTTTTCTTTTCAGATCCTTACTACCTCTGCAGTAATTGGGGCCATGGTTCTTCAAGAATATTCAGAGGCATTAATGGTTGTAGGCCTCGTAGCCTTTGCATCACATCTTGAAGAACATGCAATTGTTAAGGCTAGAAAATCTATGCAAGGAGGACTGGATAGATTACCACAAGAAGCTAGATTAATTCAAGATAAAAAATTAAAATTTGGAGATACTATATCTTCATTCAATCCATCGAATATGCTTCAGAATTCCTCAATTCCTCAATCATCTACCGAATCTTCCGAGATGGTTCCTATTGCGACACTCCAGATAGGTGATAAGATCGAGATTCGAAGTGGGGAAATAGTACCAATAGATGGAAGAATAATTGAAGGAACAGGTCATTTAGATAGAGCTCCATTAACAGGTGAATCACTTCCAGTTGAAGTTTCTGCAGGTACTATAATCGAAGCAGGTTTGACATTAACTAGAGGACCAGTAATTGTTGAAACAATTGCTATTGAGGATGATACTAGATTGGCCGGACTCATAGACATGGTTCATACTTTCAAAGAGCGTCCACCATCAGTTCATTCAACGATTGCAACGTTTACTGAATGGTGGGTTCCGATCGTTTTCATTTTTTCACCAGTGATAGGCCTGCTATCCTATGGCCAATCTGAACAGGCACTTCTGACAACTCTTTTACTATGGGTTGTATCTTGTCCATGTGCTTTACTTCTTGCTTCACCAATACCTCATGCTGTAGCTTTGACCCATGCATCTTCGAAAGGAATTATTGCAAGAGGAGGAGATGTTTTGGAAAAGGCTGCAAGAGTAAATTTAGCATTTCTAGATAAAACTGGTACACTCACATCTGGACATCCTCGTCTACATAGTGTTTCAATAGCAGTTGGTAAAGATAGATCGAGAATTTCAAGATTGGCTGCAGGCCTTGAAGCAAGATCAAATCATCCTTATGCAGATGTCATCATCAATTCTCTAGAAGATGAACAGATTCCAATGAATATTTCCTCAATTCAAGATGGAGAGGCTGGAGTCATTGGTAAATTGAGGGGTAAAGAAGTTCGAATTGGAAGAGCAGATTGGTTAGAAGAGTCTGGAATTAAAATTCCTAAAGAGTTATCCAATGAATTGGAAATTGCTAGAGAGGCAGGTCATGGAGTATCTTTGTTGTCTGAAGAAGGAGTAGCAATTGCCCTATTCCGTTTCATTCATGATGATGCTAGAGATGGTGCTATGGAATTAGTAACCTCGCTAAGAAATACAGGGATTGAGGTTCAAATTTTATCCGGAGATGAGCAGAAAGCAGTAGAATTGTTTGGAGAGAGTCT
>DAPV01000076.1:940-6530 GCA_002502625.1 Euryarchaeota archaeon UBA125 | reverse complement strand
AAGAAATCGGATATTAGGATGGTGACTAAGATGTGCAATCTGTTTAGCATCCATATTTGATAATCCACCATTCAATAATTCAGATTCATCTTCAAATGAAACATCGATTGTAATGAGGAATGCGCGGATTTGAGGATTCATATCTACAGAAAATTGCACTATTACTGGATAATCTCTATTTTCTTCAGAATCGAGTGAATCAATAAGAGCTGAATCGATTACATAGTAGTTAATTTCAGGAGTAATAGTTGCTCCTGCTGAATGCGAAAATACCATCAAAACCATGAGCAAAACTAGCATTATGGAAGAGCGTCGACTAGTTGATTCCATGATTTACCCTCCAAGACCTTGTTCTAATGTATTGCGATTGTTTGTTATCACCATTTTGTCAGAATGGAGCATGAAATTTCATCTAATTCAAATTCAACACCTTCATCAGCAATGTCAGGATGTATTAAACCTAAATTGTAGTGTGTTCCATTATTATTAATTGAATCTAAAACCATCACTCTCCCGCCTCCAACTATCCTATGATTTCCTAAATCAAGTATACGGGTTGATGAAAAAGTAACTAGTGTCTTCGATAGGGCACCTCTGGCATCCATTCTAGCAATAATTTCTTGACCAGTGTAACATCCCTTTGTAAATGAAATGTCATTACTAAGAGCAACTTCCAGTGGAATTGGTTGGTAATTTCTAACAATTTCTCCATTAATTATTCCATTCATAATTTGGTATAATCTTAATCCTTCAATATCTAATGATATTGCTCCGTCATTCTTTAAATTTAAACTAAATTGATTGATGTCAGGATTAGGCCCTAAATGGACTAGTGTTGATTCGTCTATCAAGCAACTATGAACTTGTCCAGAGACCGTAATAGACATTATTTCACCAGTTACTTGTGAATCGTATTGCCAAATACTTGAAAACCCTGAATCTAAAGGTATAATTTTGACCTCTTGTTTCCAAGAAACTGATTTTGATAGTAATTTTCTAGTTGATTCAGAACAACCGTCAAGATGAATTATGGCAATTTGATCAACTAAATTCCAAATTAATATTCTATCAATCATTCTACCATTCGAATTCAAGATACTAGCAAATGTACAGGTATTATCAGAAAGATTGGATATTGATTGGGTAGTAACAGCATGTAACACATCTAGTGAATCAGGGCCAATTAGCACAGATATATCCGCAGAATGTACGCGGTAAGAAGTCATAAAATCAACCAAATGATTGTCCACAACCGCAGGATTTGTCAGCATTTGGGTTCTCAATCTGGAATCCTCCGCCAAGTAATGTATCCTTATAATCTAAAACAATTCCATTTAATGTCGAACTATCCTTATCATGAACCATGACGGTAATTCCATCAAAAACAAATGATTGGAAGGATGAAATATCTTCGGGGCGCTTGATAATTTGCATATCGTACATATGGCCTGAACAACCTCCTGCTTCTACTGAAACAAGCAATATATGTGTTTCAACATCATTGGCCATAGCTTCTTTCATAGCTTTGATCGCTCTTTCAGATGCATCAATTCTTGCTTCAATGACATCAACTTGAATTGCCATTGGCAACGCAAATGCGTCTCCGTCGATTAAGCCCATAGATACCCGTAGAGTCCGCCATATATGAATCTCAGCAACGATTCATGGATGGTTTGATGACTTAACGTCATTTCCTGATAATATGGACGAGACCAACCAGCGTCCAGGAATCAAATATTCTATTGAAAAATCTGCTCCAACAATTGATTCGATCGCAGTTGAAATACCTCTACAAACTACTTCCGATAGAAACGATAGAAAGTTGTATGGAACATTAATGAGGACTCCTGGAAAAGATATGGAATTGATTATTGGGCTAATGATTTCATCTGGTGACTTACTCGTTAATGAACAAATTCCAGAAGTTACTATTTCATCTAACATCGTTCATGTTGCTATTTCTAATATACATTCTGAACGTTTACTAAATTCTACATCATCATGTGGAATTTGTGGAAGAGAGAATATAGAAATTGTTCCAATACCTGATTGTGGTACAATGCCTAAGATACATATTAATTCAGATATAATTAGAAAAATTATCCAAAAAATTGGTAACGGTCAAGATTTATTCCAATCGACTGGTGGCACTCACGCTGCAGCACTATGGAATTTAGATGGTGAGATGTTATCGATAATGGAAGATGTTGGAAGACATAATGCATTTGACAAACTAATAGGACATCAAAGAATAATTGGACAATGGCCTATGTCAACTTGTATAGTATCTCTTTCTGGTAGAATATCTTATGAAATGGTAGAAAAGGCAATTCGTTCTAATGTTCCGATTCTAATATCAGTAGGTTCTGCTACCACAGCTGCAATTGATTTGGCTTCATTTCATGATTTAACGCTAATTGTATTCGCTCGAGATCATAGATTTACATGCATGACTGGTACTCATAGAATAATTAACGCCGATGACGTAAAGTAATAATTCCCTGACACAAGTACATGTCAAGATCTCCTGTGCGTGCTACAACACCCATAGAAGAAGAAAAATTAATCATAAAAAATCCACCCAAAAATGTAGCCGGATTAAAGGCGGTAGCTAATTCATTCAAAATAGGGATTCGTGAGACTGGAGTTTCTAAAACTCTCAAAACAATGAGGTCTGTGAATAGATTCGATGGTTTTGATTGTCCAGGATGTGCATGGCCTGATCCAGATAACCACAGGAGTGGATTTGAATTCTGTGAAAATGGTGCTAAGGCATTCGCTACAGAAGCCACCAATTCAAGAGTGACACCTCAATTTTTTTCACAATATTCAGTCACTGCACTATCTGAACAATCTGATATGTGGTTGGACAAACAGGGTAGAATAACTCAGCCTATGTTTTTGGATACTAATGCAACTCATTACACTCCAATTGAATGGAACCATGCTTTTGAGATAATTTCAGATTCAATTAATTTAGGATCCCCTGAACGTGTTGCACTATACACATCTGGACGATGTTCTAACGAAGCGGCTTTTTTATGGGGCACATTAGCTCGTCAAATTGGCACAAATAATTTGCCAGATTGTTCGAATATGTGTCATGAAAGTAGTGGGGTTGCATTGAGTCGATCGATAGGAATTGGTAAAGGAACCGTTACATTAGATGATTTCAATCATGCTGATTTGGTAATTGTAGTAGGTCAAAATCCAGGTACAAATCATCCTAGAATGTTATCTGCATTATCATCATGTAAACGAAATGGAGGTTCGGTTCTATCGATTAATCCATTAGAAGAAGCCGCAATGAAACGTTTCAAACATCCTCAAGAAATATTGGGTATGTTAGGAAGAGGCACTCAAATTGCTGATGATCATATCCCAGTAAGAATCAATGGAGATTCAGCTTTATTCAAGGGATTTGCGAAAGTTATTCTAGAAAACGATACTCAAAATCATGATTTTATTCAATCGAATACTAATGGATACAATGATTTTGTCAATCATTTGCATCAAACAGAATGGGATGACATTGTATCAATGTCAGGCATTTCTAAAGATAGAATCAAAGAAATTGGAAATATTATCTCTAATTCAAAAAGTATGATTGTATGTTGGGCAATGGGAATCACTCAACATAAAAATTCTGTTTCAACTATTCACGATATTGTCAATCTCCTCTTAATGGGTGGACATTTCGGCAGACAGGGAGCAGGAGTATGCCCTGTAAGGGGACATAGTAATGTTCAAGGAGATAGAACAGTTGGAATTAATCACCATCCTTCAGAATCATTTCTTTCAGCAATTGATACTGAATTTGGTATAACATCTCCTAGAAATTCTGGTGTCGATACAGTACAACTTATTCAAGGAGCATTAGAGAATGAGATTGATGTTTTACTATGTATGGGAGGCAATTTACTATCTGCAATGTCAGATACAAAGGCTACTGCTGAGGCAATATCTAATATTGGTTTAACAGTGCAAATTTCTACAAAGCTAAACCGAAGTCATCTTGTTACTGGTAAACGAGCACTAATTCTGCCATGTCTAGGAAGAACAGAAATTGATGAACAAGAAACTGGAAATCAATTTGTTAGCGTTGAAAATAGTATGGGAATAGTACATTCTTCAACTGGAGGATTAAAGCCAGCTTCTAAATTTCTCAAATCAGAAGTTGCAATAGCATGTTCAATAGGTAATGTATTATTTAGATCTAATCCAATTAATTGGACATCATATATCTCAAATTATGATCTAATTAGAGATAGTATTGAAAGAGTAATTCCTGGTTTTGAGGATTATAACATTCGTGTAAGAGAACAGGGTGGTTTCTATTTACCCAATGGGCCAAGAGATGGCCCAACTTGGAAAACGCCATCTGGTTCTGCTGAATTCATTTCTACTGAATTATCTAGTATTGATAATAGCGATGGATACGTAATGATGACTATTCGTTCTCACGACCAATATAATACTACTATTTACGGGATGGATGACAGGTATAGAGGGATATACAAAGCACGAAGAATAGTTCTGATGAATCCAATAGATATGGAAAACGAAGGTATTAGCCCATCTGAAGAAATTGATTTAGTCAGTAAATTCTCAGGTATTGAAAGATATGCTGAACAATGGAAAGTAGTTCCATATTCAATTCCTCGAGGAAATATTGCAACTTATTTCCCTGAAGCAAATGTATTAATTCCTCTAGATTCTGTTGCAGATTCAAGTAATACACCCACATCAAAATCTGTAGTTGTAAATATAATTAGACGTTAACGACTCAATTTTCTCTTCTGTATTTTTTGCAATTCGTTGCATCGTTTAATTTGTTCTTTGCACATCTTCTTTTGGTCGTCTTCCAAACCTCTGGGCATAGCTTGTTTGAAACACTTAATTGCATCATCATATAATTCTACAAATGCATATGCAGTTCCCATATTGTATAGTGTTGCACCTGTTACCTTATCCTTATTGATTCTCATAGCTTCAAAATATGCTTTAATTGCTTCAGGATATTCTTCCATATAGTAAAATGCATGACCTCTTCCATTCAATACACGTATAGCTAAATCTTCGTCTTCAGCGGATCCGACTAATGCTTTGTCAAAACAAGAGAGAGCTTCACTGTATTTCTTATCCTCCATTAAGAATAATGCTTTATTGTACCATTCAACAGATGAATTAGACATTGCTCCAGAATCTGTTGATGCAGCAACATAAGAATCAGGAATCATTTTTGATGCTGCATCTAATGCTGCTTTTGCCAAATCAACTTCTGGCTTTGGCTCTGGTTCAGAACTTGTGTTATCTTGTTCGACTGGTGCTAACAAGTCTGAAGCGGAAATAGATGACTCCTCAACAGGAGTGGGAATAATAACAGTATCTTCTTCTATAGTTTCAGAGGATTCGGGAATGTGAACTTCTGGTTCATTTTGAACGATTATTTGAGATGGAACCTCTTCTTTTACATCTTCGACAAGATCCGCCCATGGATCTACTTCATCATGATTAGAGTCAATATTAGTTTCATTAGCCTCAATAACTTCAATCGGATCTGAAATTTCTGGTTCTACTTGTTGTTCCA
>DAPV01000076.1:0-601 GCA_002502625.1 Euryarchaeota archaeon UBA125 | reverse complement strand
ACTTCTGATTCTACTTCTGTTTTTATTTCTGGTTCAATTAAATCTTGAGTGAAAAGTTCAGACCCGCCTTCTAATTTATTCGCTTTATCACGACATTGATTTGCACGATCTGAGTTACCTTGTGACTCTAGAACCTTAGCCATTAATCTCCATGATGACGGATTATTGGTATTACTTTCTAAAATGGATTTACAAATTCTAGTAGCTTCTGTATGATCACCAGATAATGAGAGTGCTCGTACCATCAACTCAGTTTGTTGTTCCTTAAGTAATTCAATAGCAGTTCGACCTAGTTCAGGACCTTCTGGTAATGTACGAGGCAAATCAGGATTAGATTCAATCATAATACTCTCTCCTTCTCCTATTTCTATCAATATCCTCGCTAATTCAGAAGAAGACTCTCCTAAGTCTTCTAATGTGGATAAATGAATCCATGCGGGAACTAATTTAGAATAATCATCAGTTTGTTGTAGGTATTCAACTATTGATCTGGCAGATGATACATGATTTGAATCTACCATTTGTGATGCTGTGAAACAAGTAAATCCAGCATCAGGATATCCATTTCTAATGTGTAAACGCCCAAGGTTATACCATCCAG
>DAPV01000087.1 GCA_002502625.1 Euryarchaeota archaeon UBA125 | reverse complement strand
TCTCACTAATTTTTCTATTGTTTCCATTGGCCTCTATTTCTCAAGTTTCCGGACAAGTAACAAACGACAATGTTTCAGATCAATCCTGGATTAATGGACTAGGAAGCGATAGATATGACGATGCAAGTCATGTAACTACTGCATCTGATGGTTCAATTTACGTTGTAGGGTCATATTGTGAAGGCGGACAAGATGATTGTAACTTCCGTATTGAATCAATGGATAATTCTCATTCTTCATTACAAGGAAGTGATTCATGCAATGAAATTTTCATTACCAAATACTCAGCAAATGGAAACCATTTATGGTCACAATCAATTTCTAATGAACGAAATTGTGGTAGTGGGCAACAAGTAGCAAATGACATAGATATTACTCCTTCCGATGGACTAGTAATCACCGGATATTACAGATATGAATTAGTATTCGGAGATGGAACAGAAATTGATAGTTTACAATCTTCTGAAGACGAGAATAGATGGAGAGGATATGTAGCTCAAGTCGATTCAGATGGAGAATGGGAATGGGCCCATCAATTTGGAAGAGAAGGAAATGATGATTCTTATGCCAATGGAGTAGGCGTAGATCCAAGCAACGGAGATGTATATGTCGTAGGAGTTTGGGAAGGAACTTCTAATGATTGGTTCCAAGTTGATGATGAACAGAAATTCAGAGGACATTGTGGAAATTATATGGAAAGTAGTTTCATAGTTAGATTCGAAAATGATGGGACTCACAGATGGTCGAAGGAAATTGAAGGATATCGTGCCCAAGGGGAATTATATTGTGACAATAATTACAGAAATGAACTAAATGATGTGGAAGTTGATTCATCATCAAATATCTATCTTTTAGGGATTCACCGCTCTAATAGTGATCAAGGATGTATTGAATTAGATAGTACTAGGATATGTAGCCAACAAACAGGAAGTAGTTGGAATATTTTTGGAATAAAGATTGATGATAGAGCGTATGTAGAATGGGGAGAAATCTGGGGTGGAGATAACAATGAATACGGCCACGAATTAGAAATTGGCCCTAATGGAGAAATTGTGTTGAGAGGCTACAGAGATGGGGGTGCGTTCCTTTTTGGGGATTACCCTACAACATCAGGAAGAAGAGAATTTGTTGCTCAGTTCAATTCAACTGGAGACGAACAGTGGATAAGAGACTTAGCAATGTGTTGTTATTCTCATGACAAGAATGAGGGTGGGCTATCCGTAGGACCTGAAGGTAAAATTTACGTTGTAATGAAAGAAGAAATAGAGACAGTTTCGGCTGATGGGATGAGGTCAATTTCATGGGATAGTGACCCTAAAGATGATGATGGAACCGATTTACGTGTAAATGGTATACATGTTGACGAGAATGGAACTATGTACCAAGTTGGAAGTATAGATGGGACCCTCAATTTATTCAATCAATTGACTCTTCATGGTGGAAATCATGATGCATGGATAAGCAAGTACTATCCAGATACTGATGGAGATGGAATTCCGGACAAGGATGATAATTGTAATGAAAATGAAAACATAGACCAATCTGATTATGATAATGACGGAATAGGAGATTTATGCGACGAAGATAATGATAATGACTCAATCGTCGATCAATACGATGACTGTCCAGAGGGTGAAATCGGTTGGACATCGACAAAATCTACAGATTTCGATAATGATGGATGTAAGGATTCCTCAGAAGATGATAATGACGATAATGATAGAGTTACCGATTTCAACGATAGATGCGATCCGGAAACTAATACTAATGATCACTTATACTTGGAGTCTGGATTCTCTGACTGGGAAATTGGATGGGACGGTGATGATTATGATAATGATGGATGTAGAGATGGATACTTAGAAGAGCAGGACTCAGATAACGACGGAGTCATTGATTCAGATGATCAATGTAAAATGGGTACATTAGATTGGCTATCGAACTTTATTCCAGGAATTGGTGAAGTAACCGATCACGATGGAGATGGATGTAAAGATAGATCTGATGAAGATTTTGATAGAGACAATGATGGCCTAAATGATTACCCTGTTTTAGAATCCGTAGATGCATGTCCTATGGGTCAAGTAGGAATGATATCATCCAAAGAAACCGATTACGACGGTGATGGATGTCTAGATAGCAATCTGAATGGAGAAGATCGGGATGATGATAATGATGCTGTAGATAGTGTCGCAGATCTATGTCCAAAGGGTTCGCTTGGGTGGATATCAACTGAGGTTACAGATCATGATAGAGATGGTTGTAGAGACATTGATGAGGATTCAGATAAGGATAACGACGGAATTCAAAATTCAGATGATTTCTGTCCTACTGGAGTGATTTTTAATTCAAATTCAATGACCGATCACGATGGAGATGGTTGCCGTGATTCTCTTGAAGACATGGACGATGATGGAGATGGTATTCTAGATGGAGATGATTTCTGCCCATTAGGTGAAACAGGATGGACCTCAGGCAAAGTTTTGGATAGTGATGGAGACGGATGTAAAGATGAATCAGAAGGAATCGATTCAGATAGAGATGGAGTTTCAGATACTTCTGATTCATGTCCTAATCAAGATGTTGATCGTGAGACGATGACGGATGAAGATGGAGACGGATGTTGGCAATCTATTGATGGAAATGGAACCAACGACCAAACGCCTGATGACTCGGCTCCAACCCTTAATCAGAACAGTACCATTGGAATCGAAGAAAATGATGAAAATAATGATGAACAAACAGAAAGTAATCAAGCGGGAGTTGGATCTATTACTCTTTCAAATGAACTGTTAATCATTGTAGCGATACTTGTTACAATTTTGATAGCATTGGTTTTAGTATCCATGCTAAGGTTAAATCGAGGAAATAAAAGAAAGAATGTATGGGTAGATCCTACGAACTTACTATTTGATGATCCTCCACCTCCTCCTGTTGTCAGCTCCCCGATTCAAACTGATTCAAATCTACCTCCCCCTCCTTCATCAAATGAGAGTCAACAGCAAGTTAACATGTACAATCAAGCTGGTTATCAAGACTGGGATCCAAAGAATCCTTAGTAGCAATATTTCACTTCTTGGAATTCTGAACGGATCGAGTTTACTCTTTCCTTAACTTTTCTAGGATCTTCATTGTCAATGAGAACTCGGCGGAAACATTCTGCCACTTGTTCCATTTCATCAATACCCATTCCATGTCGAGTTAGTTCTTGGACACCCAGACGTAATCCAGATGGAGACATAGCCTTGGTATCTCCTGGAAGCATATTCATGTTGGTAATAATACCTGCTTCTTCCAGAATAGAAGCCGCTTTTCTTCCAGCTCCTGAATCAATTCCGCCATGCCTGGTTAGAACTTGATGACTTGCTGTATATCCTCTTTCTTCAGCTAAGACATCAAAACCTTCAGAGGCAAGAGAACTTGCAAGAACCTTCGCATTTGCAACAATATCTTGAGCATACTTAGTTCCAAATTCTTCGAATTCAGCCATAGCAACTACCTTGCCAGCTACATGGTGAAGATGATATGATGAATTTGTTCCAGGGAAAACTGCATTATTCAATTTCTTCTGAAACTTCTCATCTTCACTACTAGAAATTAGAAAACCACCTTGAGGTCCTGGAAATGTCTTGTGAGAAGATCCGGTCATTACATCGGCTCCTTCTCGAAGAGGGTCTTGGAAAACACCACCTGCTATCAAACCCAAAACGTGTGCTCCATCATACATTACAGTCGCACCGACCTCATGTGCTGCATCTGCAAGTTCTTGCAAAGGAGTAGGGAACAAAAAAACAGAGGCCCCAAACAGGGCTAATTTAGGTTTCTCATCACGAATCATTGCTGCTGCTGCATCAATGTCGGGTTCCATCCTATCTGCATCCCAAGGATATGTATTCAGATCAAGCCCTCTGAGACCAACAGCTCCCATCTGAGCATGAGAAATGTGGCCACCATCTGCAGTAGACACCGCAGTGATACGATCTCCGGGTTTGACTAACGCCTTCAGAGCAGCAATGTTTGATACTGTTCCAGAGGTTGGTTGAATATTAACAAATGGTGCTGAAAAGACCTTCTTGGCGAGATGTATTCCTATCGATTCGATAGTATCAAAATCATCACAACCTTGGTAATATCTCTTACCGGGAAGACCTTCAGCATAACGTCCATGAAGATCACTATCACAAGCTTGACGAACCATTGGAGATATTACATTCTCACTTGCAATCATTGGGAATCCAGATCCGTAATGTTTCCCACTACTTTCTACTGCACCTAATACTCGGTTTACCGTCTCTCGTGAGGGGCTCATATCATGGACGATGTAACACCCCGTTCAAAGAAATTGCCAATCAGGAATCTACCTGTTGCCAGTCAGTTCCATTCCACCAAAGCATTGTACCATCAGGCTGTTTAATCCAATGGTTCCCTTGTTCATCAACAAATTGTTCAGGTTGAGGCTGAGTTGACGAAGTCTGTTCGGATACTATCGAAGTTTGATGAATTTCAGATTGTTCACTCGCTGCTACAAGAGTTTCAACTCCTTCAGTATCATTGCTACTTCTGATGAATAGAAGAGCACCTCCACCTAAAGCAAGAATTGTGACTACTATAATGATCATAATCAAACCAATTGGATTATCCAGCTCTCCTTCTAAAGAAGCAGCAGGGTCGTCAGGATAAGCATCTGAATTATCCCCAACTCCGTCACCATCCGAATCATCCCATTCATTAGCGTTGTTAGGGAAAATATCCAGATCATCTTTGATTCCATCACCATCTGTATCCCTCTGACTAACTGAACATCCATCGGAATCTACCGATGCTCCAAGATTTGTATTAGGACAAATATCTGATGCATCAACTACTAAATCTCCATCGGTATCTCTCTCAGAAGGACCACAACCAATCAAATCAGCTATCTCATTAATTGGAGTAGAAGGACAAGTGAAATCATCGATATCTAAGACTCCGTCGCCATCCGTATCTCTTTCATAATCTGCACAACCAACATTGTTTACAGAAGAACCAGAATTAGTTTGAGGGCACTCATCGATTGCATTGTTTATCCCATCAACATCTGAATCTTTCTGAGAGGGAGAACAACCATCTGCATCTGCAACCTCAATTCCTGGAGTTCCGGGACAGGAATCTACTGCATCTTTAACAGAATCATTATCACTATCTTTCTGTGTATCTCCGCAACCATTGACATCTACTGACTCTCCTGAAGGAGTGTTGGCGCATAGGTCCTTATCGTCCATTACTGAATCCCCATCAGAATCCTTTTGATAATCAGCACATCCTTGCTCATCAACACTATATGATGGGATTGTAGAAATACAAGCATCAATATCATCATTAACTCCGTCACCATCTGTGTCTAATTGATTTGTGGCACAACCATATCCATCTACTACAAGACCAAAATCAGTTGATGGGCAATTGTCTCGGTCATTCATTACTCCATCGAGATCATCATCAAGTTGACTTTCTCCACAACCAACTGAATTTACTGATTCTCCGTTCGGAGTTTGGGGGCAGTCATCGAGATCATCGGTCACTCCATCGTTATCTGTATCTCTCTGAGATGGTGAACAACCATTAGAATCAGCAGTTTCACTGTCTGGGGTTTGTGGACACAAATCTATATCATCAGTAACTCCATCTTCATCAGTATCTAATTCTGATTCATGGCAACCATTAGAATCAACAGGGCGAGCATTTACAGGAGTATTAGGGCAATTATCGGGATAATTTCCAGTCTGATTATCACCATATCCATCACTGTCAACATCAGACCATTGAGAGGAATCGTTAGGGAACGCATCTGCTAAATTGCCCTGTGGATTGTCACCATAACCATCTCCATCAGAATCAGACCACTGGGTGCCATCGTTAGGGAATACATCAGGGTTAGTTCCAGAGAGGTTATCTCCATAACCATCTCCATCTGAATCTATCCATTGAGAAGGATCGTTGGGCATAAAGTCACCATTATCTCCATATCCATCTCCATCTGTATCAACCCACTCATTCGGATCATTAGGGAATTCATCAGGAGTGGTTCCTTGAGGATTATCTCCATAACCATCTCCATCTTGATCTGACCACTGAGTAGAATCTTCAGGGAATGCGTCCCCATCAGTTCCAGTACTATTATCCCCGTAACCATCTTCATCAGAATCTATCCATTGAGATGGATCGTTGGGCATGAAATCCCCATTATCTCCATAACCATCTCCA
>DAPV01000083.1 GCA_002502625.1 Euryarchaeota archaeon UBA125 | reverse complement strand
ATAAATGTGAACAGAATAGTAGCTGGAATGATTAGAAGAATAACCACTCTTCCTCGAAGTTCGAGATTTTTTCTCAACCATATTACAAGCCCAATTATGAATAAAATCAGCAATGGTGTTAGAAGTTGGCCCTGTATGTCTTTGAATGCGATTACAGGGGTATAGTCGCCTACTTCACTAGTAATGCTAGTTATGGCCCCATTAAATTGAGGTCCAAAACTTGCAAATGCATTGCTATGATCAAAGAAATCAACAATTGCAAATGGAGCTTGAATCAATATCCAACCAGCAACATATAATCCCGTTAGTCGCAGGTTTTTACTTAATCCGTATAACAGAATTAACCCACCTAGACCCAGATACAGGTAAG
The DNA here is from genome assembly GCA_002502625.1 of Euryarchaeota archaeon UBA125. Lineage (GTDB taxonomy): Archaea > Thermoplasmatota > Poseidoniia > Poseidoniales > Thalassarchaeaceae > MGIIb-N2. Next base: position 2,778 of record DAPV01000083.1, on the reverse strand, counting down.
GATATTTGATGGCACCAACCAAAGATGCTATGATCCCCCAACGTATTGCATCTTTTTTATTTAGATTAGAAATATTAGTTAACAAAACGTCTCGTATAATTAGAATAAAACCACCTGTAACCATAGCATCCAGATATACTGTACGTCCGTACATCATCATAGTAGGCATTGTCAAAACTAATGTTACTGCCAATAATGACCAAGTCTTTCCTCCTTGTTCTTCGACAAAGCGTTGAATTTGCCACCCACTTCCTAGAAGAAGTAAATATGGAACAAAAAAAGCATATGTTCTATGATTAGTCAAACTGAATTCTATGGCTACAAGACCCGAAATTAGTTTAGGTCTAAATGAGAAATCACGTTCTTGATGAAAAGGTTCCCACACCCAATGACCTAGATATCGATTAGCAGTTTGAAGATGATCTGCTTGATCCCAAAGCATTGGCCCAGTCCATGATAATTCAAGCCATGATGTGAATGAAATAATGATAGGTACCCAAAACCACCGTAAATCATGAAGTGACCATTGTAATGTTCTAAAAACGAAAAATAGGGCAGTAAAAATAGAGATAAAAATTAGTAAAATAATTGGCCAAATAGGTAATTTAATTTCACCAAAAACTGCTACTAACCAACCAGAAAATAACATAGTAGGAAGTAAAAAAATAGCAATAGAATCACCAACAGAAACTCCATTTATTGATAGAGACCCAAATTCAAGTTCACTGTTTTCTGTCATGCTAAAACAAGAAATATTTTTTCTTTGCTATAGGGGTTATGCTACTTTATTGTGATTACTATTCCATTATTTCCCACCAAGGAGGAACATTGAACCATTCTTCTGCATCTAATCCTCTATCTGTGATGGGTAAACCAAGAGGCTGTTCTCCCTGAGAAATTGTCATTCCAAATGTAGAACACGGACTTGGTAAGTAATCTTCACCTGATTCAGATATTACCAATTCAATGGAATGACCTGCAGGTATTCTGACATCCATCGGATTGAACTCCATCAACATCGTATATTCTGAAAGTGGTGCTGCTGCTTGAGATTCGTAACCGCCTGCACGGTATCTTACATCCATGGTTGCATGACCAAGTCTCAAATCTTCAGTGGCATCATTCATTGTTACGAATAACTGCCCGCCGTTGCAGAGTCCAGTTGCGGCTTTCACATGGAATGTTGGCATCCCCTGTATGTGAGTATCTTCTTTCATAGGGGGGGAGGTGAATGTAACGGAAGAGGTTGCAGATACAGTTGATCCACCTGTCGAGTCCCATGAGTTTACGTCGAACATTTCCCATTCCATATCTTCTGGTGGCCATGTTTCTTCTACATGCCATTGACCATCATGTGTTTGCATCTGAGCATGAGCAGCCGGTTCCTCTCCGTTTCCTTTGAGATAGTATTCAAACCAGTTCCACATTTCAATTGCCCAATCCATTCGACTCATGTTAGGATATGCTTCTTCGCCATATCCTGAGCCAAGATCGCCGTGTATTTCTGGTTGATCCGGATAGTTATGTGCCCATTGCCCAGCAATAACTCGTGTATGAATTCCAGCTTCATTGAGCATTTGGTATGTGGGGAATGCATGGTACGGATCAACGTTCCAATCTTGTAAACCCCAGACAATGTATACACTACCCTGATAGTTGTCAATCACATCCTGCAAGTGATATCTTTCATCCCAATAGTCATTCCATTCATCACCCCCTAAACCGGCTCCAGCCCATGTAGTGAATGGGCTGACTGGTCCAATGGCATCATCACTACACATTCGCATATCATCCTCGGTTGCATCCGTAGTTGCCCCCTCGTATAATGCATCATAGAGCATTGCTCGAGACTCACTACTACCATTGCGATAGAACATCTGTTGCACACCAATACTACCTGAAATTGGGACGATAGTTTTCAGATGCTCTGAAGGATTTTGAGCGGCCTCCCAGTTAGTTGTCCCCGCATATGATTTTCCCATTAAGCCGACATTTCCATTTGACCATTCTTGGGTACCCAGCCACTCTACAGCTGCTTGAATTCCAGTTTGTTCTCCGAGCCCTTTGACATCTTGACAATGTGTCGATTGTCCTGTTCCGAAAGTAGATACTTGTGCCAGTGCGTAACCGTGAGGTACAAATTGATTGAGAACCCATTCACCAATACCTCGATCAGGAACAGTGTTTGGATTCGAATCGTCACCTACAATTCCTTCTCCACCGAAGTCATAGTATGGATGTATAGTTGCAATGACTGGAACGGTTTCTCCTTCTGGTATATTGGGCATCCATAATGCTACATGCATTAGAGCAGGGCCTGGGAACCCAGCATCCTGTTCTGATGCTGGTAAGTCAACTTCAACGAAGTATTCTGTAGGCCCTGTCCAATTATAGGGTCCTTTGACAGGGAGTTGACTTCTTTCTCCTGTCATGTTGAGGTCCATCTGCCAACGTTCTTCTAGAGGAACTGACCACCAATCTCCATCAAGAGAATCATCATCAATAATTGAGTGACTACCATCCCAGATCATGGATAGAAGTAAGATTAGAACTGTGAAGCCTGCGGTAGCCATTGCAGCGAGATTCAATTGTCTTCTTTCTCGACGAATTCCATTATCTTCCTCCATTAAATTAGAGGAAAGGATCACAGCCTCAGGGGCCTCTGCTGTATCCGCCATCAGTTTCGCATACATACCAACATCAAGAGTTTGACGATAGAGTGCGTACCTCTATATCGAGAACTCTGTGATCCCAATGTGGGGCATAAGACTTGATTTT
>DAPV01000046.1 GCA_002502625.1 Euryarchaeota archaeon UBA125 | reverse complement strand
GTATGAGTCTCTGTTGGATCGTGCTAGAGACAAAATCCCGACTGAAATTAGTGAGCGTGCTCGTTGGACTCTCCCTGACCCTGAAATTCTAATTGAAGGGAACCAAACTATAATTCGAAACTTTTCTGAATTAATTTCCAAAATGGATAGAGATCCTAATCATGTGTATCAATTTTTGCTTAATGAGTTGGGAACATCGGGAACTAGAGAATCCGCACGTGTGATGTTCAAGGGAAGAATTCCCCCAAAAAGAATCAGAGGAAAGATTGTCAACTATGTTAAGTCATATATTTTGTGTAATCAATGCAATGCTCCAGATACACATTTCGTAAAAGAAGAGCGAACTACTCTAATGAAGTGCCAAGCATGCGGCGCTACTAGGCCAATTCGTTTATGATTGGTTATATTCCCAAGATTCGGGTAATTCAAAACCAGCATCTAGAACTGCCTCTCGCAGAAGAATAGGGTCATCAGTCATGATTCCATCTGCTCCGATTTCGATAAGATGGTCCATGGATTCTCTTTCGTTAATGGTCCAGTATTGAACTGCTTGGCCATGTTGATGTGCTCGTTCAACAATTCCTTTAGTTGCTAAATTAATTCCACTCCATTCCATCGGGATTTGAAGAACAGAAGCAGATCCCGGATCAAGCCACCATCTATCTAATTGTATCATTGGGAAGAGGATACATTTTTCTATTTCAGATTCAGCACCAGATGTTGCTATGTCCCCTTCACTTAAATTCCTAATAGCATGTAGGGATTCGATATGGAACGAACCAATTTCTACACGTTTTTCCATTTGACGAATTTGTATTGCTTCATACATTACTTCAGCAGCAATTTCTCCTTCTAATCCTTCATTCTTTATTTCGAAACTAAATCTATGAGGGGAATCTAGGAATCTATCCAATACTTGCTCGATTGTTAAGGGGGGTAAATGAGTATTATTCCAAGGGTTTTCACCGTTAATATCTAAGAAATTTGTAGATGCATCTAGATTTTGAATTTGCTCTAAATTCATTGCTCTTACCAAACCAGTTCCGTTTGTGGTCCTATCAACTGAATCATCATGCATTGTTACTAATTTATTGTCAGATGTAAGCTGAAAGTCCATTTCAATTACATCTACTCCCAATTTTGCAGCACCATCGAAAGCAACCATTGTGTTTTCAGGGAAAATTATGCTACCTCCTCTATGAGCTATTATTAGTGGTCTATCATCACCAACTATCCATTCATGTCCTAAATCAGAATCTAATCTAGGCCCACTAGATATTAGAATAATTGCAATAACCAATCCAATGAGTATTTTTCGTGTTTTAGATTGCTTTAGATCTTGCATAAAAAGACCCTCCTATCTAATTTCGACAATCAAGTAGAATTTTTCCTTTATTTTTTCTTTCATGCATGTAAGAATGTGCTTTAGATACCTCATCTAATTTGAAAATTGAATCAACGATGGGTGTGAGATTTCCATTTCGGTACATTTCAACAATATCTTCCATTTGTTCCCTCATGATTTCATCCTTTTCCCACGTTCCAAGATGAACTCCAAACACTGCTTTGTTTGAATTCATCATTCTTAAAGGGTCAAATTTTGGCATTTGCCACCACATTTTCAAAGCAGCAAACATGTTTCTTCTTTTTCCAGGAATTGCAGAAGATGCCCCGAATGTGTATAATTTCCCACCTTTAGATAACGCTCGATAAGATTGCATGAGATGTTTTCCTCCAACAGGATCTAATGCATGGTCTACTCCCTTGCCATTGGTCAAATTTCTAGATATCTCAACAAAATCATCATTTCTAGAAATATGAATCATTCCCTGTTGTTCAACAAATTCTTTCTTGTTTGATGATGCAGTTCCAACTAAAATCCCTGCACCTTTGGCTTTTGCTATTTGAGCAGCAGCTGAACCCACGCCTCCTGCTGCATGGTGAATTAATACCGAATCACTTTGCCTGATTTTTCCGAGGTGTACGAGCATGTGGTGAGCCGTAGCATAAGTTACTGGAATCGCAGCCGTTGAAACAAGATCATTCTCTCCATCAAGAATGAAACATTGTTCTGGGTTTACATCAACAAACGTAGAATATCCTCCAAAACGAGTCATTGCAACTACTGCATCTCCAACGTTTAGGTTTTTTACAGAATTACCTATTTCAGAGATTATTCCACTGACTTCGTATCCAGGGGTGAATGGAAATGCAGGTGCAGCTCCATAAAGCCCAACTCTCATCATTAAATCTGCAAAGTTAATTCCTGCATAGTGAACGTCAATACGGATTTGTTCAGACTTTAGAGAAGACATCTCTTCTTCAATTATTTCAATAACATTCGGTCCTCCCTTTCGAGAGTAAACTGCTCGTTTTCGTTGTGTCATTAAATCACGCAAAGTCCACATTACTATACAAACGCATCACAATAATTCCTGCGATAATTAGCGCCATACCTATTCCAGTTCCTAAATCTAAATTCTGTCCATAAATAATCCACGATAAAATAGCAATTCCTACTATTCCTGCTCCGGACCATATAGCATATACTACTCCAATTGGTATTGAATCTAAAGTAAGTGATAAAAAATAGAATGCTGCACAGTATCCAATTACAACAATAGTGGATGGGAGAAATTTAGTGAATCCTTCAGTTGATTTTAGAGACGTCGTTGCAATCACTTCAGAAATGATTGCTAGTCCTAGATATGCCCATCTACTCATACCCTGTCCAAGAAGTATTATTCTATCATCTCTATGGCAGATATTTCCTTATTTCTGATACTTTTTTCTTTTCTTTTATTGGAATATCTTTTGGATAACCAATTTTTAGAAATCCGATAATTCTCTCTTTTTGTTGGTTAATTCCCAAAATTTCGTATGTAGATTTATGTCTCGTTATTCCACCAGTACTCCACTGTGATCCTATTCCTAAATCCCATAATGAGAGGACAAGATTGTGCAGAGAGCAAACAGTAGCTGCATAGTCTTCTTCTTCCCGAAAAGAGTCATCTGGGGAGAGTTTTGTTGTTGCAGCAATGATTACCGGGACATCAATAATTTTCGATACTGCTCTTGAAACATACTTTGTTTCCGAATCTTTTTTTTTCTTGTGTTTATCTTCTGCAAGTAATACTACAGTTGGTAGAAGAGATTCTCTTGTTTTTTCACCTAGGATATAGTAATTCCAAGGATGAGTTTGTTTATGGCAAGGAGCATTACTTGCTGCCTCAAAAGCAATTTCTAAATCTGCATCCTTAATTTCCTGATTAGTGAAATGGTAAATAGTTCTCCTGCTGTTCAGAAGATTCTGTAAACTACTCATGCAGATTCCTATTCCAGAGTATCGAATTTAGCTGCTAGGATAAAATCAGATTCTGTTAATCCATCTATCTTGTGAGTAAAAATCACTGCAGTTACTTTCCCCCATCCAATTTCAAAATCAGCATGGTGAAATTCTTCTTCACATATTTGGGCTGCTGAATTAAGAAATACTAGTGCAGTAGCGAAATCATCAAACGTCCAAACTCGTCGTAGATGATGTGCATCTATGACCTCCCATTCCGGATTTAAAGAGGAGTATAATGGTTCAATTTCATCGTGAGATAACGGTGGGACTCCGCCTTCACAGGCTTTACATTTTTTTTCGTGTAGATTCATATTATCCCCATTGATGGCTTTCATGACTATTAGATGCTAATTTTTCAACTTGCTCTTGAATCTCATTTCTTCTTCTTGCTTCAGAACGTTCGAACGTCATTAATTCTTCATCATCGATGTATAATGGACGAGTATGGGCGATTAAACGAACTTCTACTACAACTTCTCTAGCGATTGCTCGAAATCGACCTTCATCATCAAGGATTTCGATAGACGATTTATGTGATGAAATTAGTCTTCCTCGAATCCATGGGTCAATTTCGAGCAAGTTGATGGAACGAGCATCGAGTAAAATCTCCACAAGATCGTCTCTACGTAATCCTGATTTTCTATCTGCAATAGGACCGTATAGTTTATCTTCGAATGAAGATGCGTCATCGATTCCCATCTTTCCCAATTCTTGCTGAGCCCATTGAGGCAGTTCACGCGCCATATACGTCGACTCTTGGGACCCTCTATGAACCGTCGCATTACCTTTTATTCGTGTTTTTGAGGATTGGTCTTCAAGAATGCCGGACTTCCCCGTTAATCTGAGGTGGAGGCATGGTCGCGGTAAATTGGCGTAAAATTCCGACTGTTCTCCAACCTGATGAATTAATGGATAAGGCGTTCTCTGCAGCCACAAAAAAAGCCAACCTTGTTGACGATCCTGATAAATATCATCGAGTAAGAAAGCAGATGCTCGCTATGATACAATCTTCTTGTGATATTCTAGAAACTACTCTGAAAAAATGGGTTTCTAAATGGCCTAGCCTCGATAGACTAAGTTCGTTTGATGCTGCATTGGTAGATGCTGCAGTAGGTAGAGATGAATTCAAGCAAAATTTAGGTGGTATTCAATGGGCTGCCGATAAAATCAATGAATTAAATCGAGAGGGCCAGAGTAGAATGGCAAAACACCGAAGTATCGAAGAATTTCATGATCGAAGAAAGCATATTTATGGTCGATGTGCCTCGATTCTTAGACAAATTGGCCCTCAACTTGCATGGTTAAATGATGCAAGAAATATCATGCGTGAATTTCCTAATATTGATGCGACAGATCCCTGTATTGTTGTTGCAGGTTCCCCCAATGTGGGTAAATCTGCACTTATCTCTTCATTATCTACTGGTGAACCAGAGGTGAACTCTTATCCTTTCACAACAAAGACATTACACGTTGGACATTTTGAACATAGGAGGAGAAAATATCAGATGGTGGATACACCTGGACTATTGGATCGGCCAATGATTGAAAGAAATGAAATTGAAATGCAAGCTATTGCTGCTTTAGAGAATGTAGGATCTGTTGCGGTATTTCTCTTAGATCCTTCAGAAGAAGGAGGTACTTCTATGGAATCTCAAATGAATCTTCTAGAAGAAGTAAGAGTTTTTTTGGATGATACTCCAGTCGTATTAGTTGATGGAAAAATGGACCTTTTAGGTTTGAATGAAAGCGACTTATACAATCCCAAGTCTGGAAATTTTGCTATTAGCGCTACTGAAGGATGGGGATTAGATTCTCTTCGTTCTCACCTTATTGAAATAATTGGAGCAGATGTAATTGATGATCCGTTATCCTTGCCGGAAGGATGGCATCGAAAACATATCCCTGAATAATCAAGGATCTATGTGGGTGACATGTCCACAAATTGTACAGTAAACGTCGAATCCACCATAACTAGGTCTTAGAGCTGAGACATCGATTTTTTTCCCGCATCCCTCGCATCTCACCTCATCCATGATTGCCTCACACCTATTGGGTTCTTAACGCGTTGGAATCGAAAATTCTATTCTTCTTTTGAGAAAATATTACTCAAAAATGGAAAATTCATGTCGAAGGCACTTGCACCTAGGCCAATAATCGCTAGAAGTAGTAAAATTTCTACCCAAAATGATAGAGAAACAGAGATATCTACAACAACGGTTTGAGTTGAAAGGTCTAAACTTCCTTCTTTTCCACCAGTTACAAATCTCGTATCTCCTGGGCTAAGAGTGTGGACAAAAGAACCATCTGAATCCGGTCCTCCTGATAAATATTCGAAGTCTGTGCTTTCACAGTCTGTTAGTCCATTATCATCTGGTGGACAATTTTCTTCATTAGCCCACTTTGCTTCAACAATACCTACCCAGGCTACATCTCCACGATCCCATTGGACATTTGCATCTAAATCGAGAAATACCATTCCCCAAGGGATACTTAAGTTATCTTCTGCCATACCTACTGGACAGGTTTCAAAACCTGGAATTCCACATGGAATTAGAGGTACTTTCTGCTCTTGTTCTGGCACCTGAATTCCTATTATACTAATCAACAATAGTAATCCACAAAGACCTGCTGTTATCATGGGGAGAAGAGATAGAATTCTCATCATAATCGACGTCATGCTGCTCCACCTTGAGTTACGTTTAGGATTACTAACAATATTGCAATAGCCGGGAAAATATACATCAGAATTGAAAGTTGCTTTCTTGATCTTTCATTTTTACGATGTTTCTCGATGCATTCCTCTTTGCTACATACTGGGGGGTCAGCATCAATCTTGATAACAGATCTGCACACAACACAGTGCCTGTGTGGGGGTATAGATTTCAATTCTGATTTAGGATTTCTCCGAACCTTATCGACATTTGACCGAATCCGATCAGCCATCTTAGAGCCCTTTGCCATGGTCATCCCTCCACGTTCGTACCTTCAAACGATTCGCCGTTTAATGCTGCTCTAAGCTGTTCTATGTCTCTTCCGTCTAATACAGCCAGATTCAATAGTGCATCTTTTGCGATTCTTGCTCCAATTGGGTCGATTACTCCGGAACGACCTGCATTTTGATGTTCTGCTGGACCAACAATTTCGGATAATTCTTGATGAGTCATTGTTTTGAACTTCTTTGCATCTTCATTTGTTCTAGGGTCTGAAGAATATACATGCCCAACATTTGTTGCTATAATGCAACATTCTGCTCCTAGTTCTTTTGCTAGTTGAATTGCAACTGTATCAGTAGTATGTCCCGGTTTAGTTCCTCCCATGACAACTATGGAATATTTTTCAGAATATTTCACAGCATCTTGAATATTAATCGGGATTAGAGGAGCAACATCATTTCCTGTATCAATTAGTGCTTCAGCAACAATTGTGGCATTAAGTCTAGTAGCAGCAATTCCAATACGATCTAATGCTTCAGTATTAGTGTTAAGAATCGGTCTTGCTAATTCAATTCCTTCTCTTGCAGGGGCTCCCCCTCCTATCACTAAAGCAAGTTTGTATCCGGATGAAATCACATCATTCACCGCTTTACATAACTCGATTAACCACTCATGTCTGTCTTCCACTTCTGGTCTCAGAAGACTTCCTCCTAGTGTGGCGACTCGTGTCCTCATCCTTCCTCAATTAGGAGTTAAGCCCTTGAATTCGTTGGCTCTTCTGACTTTGTTTCTAATGAACAGGGTTCAAATGCGTGTTTCGGGACCGTTGGTTGGAGGCGAGCCGTTGTCTGATGATATTGAGATGCAACAACGGCGTTTACGTCTGAAGAATGCCATTACAGATTTACAAGGTATGAGGGGGATGGGTACAGAATTAGTGACAGTAATCATACCTCCAGATAAACAGATTTCAGATGTTAGGGGCCAATTAAGTCAAGAACTTGGACAGGCTCAAAATATTAAGTCTAAGTCAACAAAAAAACATGTTACTGATGCTATTGAATCTGCTATTTCGACACTAAATCGTTATGGTAATGCTGGAGAGAATGGAATCGGTCTTTTCGTAGGTCATGTCATTGTAGGCAATAATAAGACTAGATTGATGAATATCGTTGTAGATAACCCACCTGAACAAATCCAATCTTTTCGCTATCGGTGTGATTCTACATTTGAAATTTCACAATTAGAAGAGATGTTAATCGATAAAACCTCATATGGATTATTTGTAATTGATAGAGGAGAATGTGCATACGGTATAGCGAGTGGTAGAAGAATTCATTGTCAAGAAGAAATGCGCTCGAACATAATGGGAAAACATCGTCAAGGTGGCCAATCTGCTCAGAGATTTGAAAGATTAATTGAAGAAGCGGCTCATAAATTCTTCAAAAAATCTACTGAACTGGCCTGTGATTATTGGCTTCAATATCTTGATGATATTCAAGGTATAATCATCGGGGGGCCAGGTGCTACCAAGGATTATGTTGTAAAACATGGATATTTTCACCATGAGATTGCTAAGAAAATCCGAGAACCATATTTCGATGTTGGGTATTCAAATGAAAGTGGACTTAGGGAATTGGTTCAAAGAGCCGGATCTTTGATGGATAGAATTGCTTTAGATGGTGAGAGAGAGATAGTCGATCGCTTTTTGATGGAATTAAATGGAATTGCTCCTAAAGCAACCTATGGGGAAGTATTGATTCGCCAAGCATTAGATGCAGGAGCAGTAGATATGTTGTTACTAAGCGAAGATCTAAAGAAAATGCGGAATACATACACTTGTAACCTCTGTAAACATGAGTGGAAGAAGACGGAAGATCCAGGAGTCTCTCCAAGTTCATGCCCTTCATGTGATGCTTCTAGTGATAGGATATCATTGAAAAAAGACCAAACTATTTCTCTTATTGATGAACTGACTTTACTTGCAGCTCATACTTCTGCTAAGGTCACTTTAATCTCAGCAGACAGTGAAGAGGGTCAAACGTTGTTTACTGCATTTGGTGGTCTAGGAGCGATTTTAAGGTATTCTTGGAGTTGATATAATGAGGATATTGTATCATTCTGTTTTGCCTTCGATTACTCATGCTATGCTTGAATTAGGTGTTCCAGATGGTGAAGGAGAGAATTTACTTGGTAAGGCAACGGTATCTGACCATGGAGATTTAGCAATAGCATGTCATTCTCTTTCTCGTACTTTGAAGAAATCACCAATAGAAATTGCAGAAGAATTATCTTCAATATTGGCTCCTTTACTTGATGGAATAACTAATATTTCCGCAGTTAATGGATTTGTCAATCTGAAAGCTACCGATTCATGGTTGGAAGAGAAATGTAGAGAAACATGTAACGATATAAGATTAGGTATACCTCTTTCATCAAATCCAAGGACTGTGGCTATTGACTATTCATCTCCTAATGTTGCAAAAGAAATGCATGTGGGACATCTTAGATCTACAGTTATTGGGGATTCTCTTACTCGAATCCTAGAGTTTCTAGGCAATACTGTCATTCGTGAAAACCATATTGGCGATTGGGGGACTCCTTTTGGAATGCTTATTGAGCATTTGTTAGATATGGGGGAAGGTAGTAATGAAAATGAACTGAGTGTAGGGGATTTAGATGGATTTTACAAAACTGCAAGAAATAAATTCGATAGTGATGAATCCTTTGCAGATAGATCACGAGCAAGAGTAGTTCTTTTGCAAGGTGGAGATGAAGAAACAATTAGATTATGGCAAGTATTAGTTGATGAATCAACACGTTACTTCAATGAAGTTTATCAGTTACTTGGAGTTTTATTAGTCGATGATGATTTAATGGGTGAGTCCGCTTATCATCATCTATTACCTGATGTCGTTTCCAGGCTTAACGAACAGGGACTTTTGAAAAATAGTGATGGCGCAGATGTTGTATTCCCAGGAGGTCATTTGAATCGTGATGGAGAACCATTACCCCTCATTGTCAGAAAAGGAGATGGTGGATACAATTACGCAACTACTGACTTAGCTTGCATAATTGATAGGGTTGAACGATTGAAAGTTGACGACCTTTTGTATGTAGTCGGAACCCCTCAGTCTCGTCATTTTCAGATGGTTTTCTCTGTAGCATATCAAGCAGGTTTACTCAATGAATCAAATACCACTGTGCATGTGAATTTTGGTTCAGTTCTTGGTAATGATGGGAAAGTTCTGAAATCTCGCTCAGGTTCTGCTGTAAAACTGGTAGATTTACTGAAAGAATCAGTATCTAGGGCTAATGATGTGATTGGAGATAAAAATCCTAACCTAACTGGTATTGAAAGAGAAGATATAGCAAATGCGATAGGTATTGGTGCTGTAAAATATGCGGATCTAAGTACCGATCGTACTAGGGATTACATGTTTGATTGGGCTCGCATGTTATCATTTGAGGGAGATACTGCTCCCTACTTACAATATGCTCATGCAAGAATAAAGAGTATTTTTGAGAGAGTAGATAGTGATGAATGGAAATCTTCATCTATTCAGATAACAAATGAATATGAGAGTCGACTTGCTCGTTCAATTGTTTCATTCTCTGATGCAGTTGAATCTGCTGCAACCGATCTAATGCCTAATCGAATTTGTATCCATCTTCATGAAATTGCGTCTTCATTCGGTTCTTTTTATGAAAATTGCCCTGTTTTAAATGCTGAAGAAATTCCAATCATAAATAGTCGTCTTCTCCTTTGTGATACAACTGCTAGAATCTTATCTACTGGTCTAGAATTATTAGGTATTGATGCGCCTAATAGAATGTGACTAGAACTCACTTCCATCTGTGACACTAGATTCAGATGGAATCTCTGCTTCTGCTTCTGCTCTCATTCTTGTTAAGACAATTTTAGCTTCCTCAAAGTCTTCGCATGCCTCTGTCCTTTGAGATGCAGGCCATCCACAATCTATTCTCTTTTTATCGATACTATTCGGTTCTATCCAAGCCCTACAAAGTCTATGGTGGCAAGAGGCACGTATTTCATCACCTTCAACCCAAAAAGTAGTTCGAGTACAAATTGGACAAGCATCTCTAAAATGAGTAGTTACTACATTTTTCGCATCTGATCCTATTTGCCCAATTGTCCAAGATTCTATTCGAATCTCTACAATGTCTGTATCTTCTGCATTGGTCATAAATCCCCTGACAATATCATCAATGCTGTCTCTTGAAGGCATGATGCCAAGGGTATCTTCTTCTAGATCCCTGGAAATTCCTATCGCTGTAAAAACAAGGTCCCCTACATCTGCCATTAATCCTGTTAAGTATTCATACTGAATCAATGCAACGCTAGAAATCATACAAATTTACAGTTTATTTCTGAACGTATTCTTCATGAGCCTGATATTCCTCATGGGGAATATGGTTGAGATTGGCGACGTTGCACCTGACTTTACATTGAAAGCCCAAGATAAGAGTGAAGTAACTCTTTCATCATTTGCAGGTAGTCGAGTGATTTTGTCATTCTATCCTGCTGCTTTCACTGGAGTGTGTAAGAATCAAGCTTGTTCAATAAATGAACAGCATAGTGCTCTCGGAACAACTGATGTACAAGTGTTAGGAATATCTGTAGATGCTCCATTTTCTAATAATGCATTTAGAGAAGCTAATCAGATCAACTATCCTTTACTTTCTGATGTCCATAGAGAAGTAATCTCTGCATATGGAGTTACATTCGAAAATTTTGCTATAGATGGTTATACTGTGGCTCAACGTTCAGTATTTTTAGTCGAAGCAGATGGGACAATAGGATATGCTTGGTACGCAGATAATCCTGGAATTGAACCCGATTATTCTGCTTTATTTGCACATATTAATGATGGAAATTAACTCCAATGCATTCAAATGGAATGCTAGAGACGAAGTAATGACCATAGCACTAGTTGCCAGTGATGTTTGCTTGCAGACCCTTTTGGTGTATTGCGATCAACTCCTGAGGTCCAGAGGGGTGATACCCTGATTTATGAAAGACAATACATTCAGTTTATGCTAGGCATATTGGAAATTTTCTGGGGGCATCCCAGATGAATTTGATATTAGATGGGGCAAATATTGCCCGACAAGGTGTTGATTCAACAGGAGACGGAAATCAATTGAGAGCAGCAATTGACAAACTATTGTCAGAGGGACATACCTTGTATCCAGTACTCGCTCAATTTAGAATGTCAGGAAAACGTGCATTTCCCAATATGGAATGGGTTTCAGCATATGAAGCACATGAAAGAGTACATTTTGTTCAAGCACCATCAGGAACTGACGATGATTCATTCATTCTTGATTTAGCAATTCAACTCAAAGGAGTAATAGTTAGTAACGATTTATTTCGGAATCATAAAGATAGACTAGGTAAACAAGCATCAAGATATTGTGGTGGGTCTAAAGCCACACACAGAATGATGTTTTCAATAGCAGGAGAGCTTTTCATTCCAGATCCGAATTTTGTTATGCCTGCTGAAGAGAAAACCATTGTTCCAGAACATGCAATCAAAATTTCGGATGAAGAAAATGAATCTAAACCAGTTGAACGAGATAAGAAATCTAGATCCAAAAAAGAAAAGACTAGTCTCCATAAAATTACTAAACGTACTGTTAAATCTGCAATAATTCAGCATGCTAAACTTCCGATGCCTGTGTCTAAGTTAGGAACATATATCCCTAACTTGATTGCAAAATCCACCGGCAGAAAAGTCTCAAAGAGGGAATTGAGAGATGAAGCAGGATTTGGAAATAATGCATGGATAGATATTTTTTCTAGAATGGGTCCTCAAATTGAAGTCGATCGAAATGTGTCTCCGCCAATTGTTAAATTTGGTACCAAGGTTAAGAAAAACAATCAAAAGAAAGGAAGGCAAAAACGTAATTCGAATCGTGAAAAAAACACTGATTCGTCTACATCATTAGAATTAGTTTTTCATGAGGTAATTGACGAAAAGAGACACCATCTTGTTTCAGAGAGGTCCTTCCTCTCTACCTTATTACCATTTTTGAAAGTTGATGAAATATTGGTTTTTCCTTGGTCGGTTGTTTGCGAAAAACATCTCAAACGTTCTGGACAGCGTCTGGCTAAATTATCTCCTGATGAATTAAATGAACTGTTAACTCAAGTCCCCTGGCCTCTAAGTGGGAAAAGAACAAAAATTGTACGGTATACTATCAAAGAAAATGAATTACATCTTTGGGGGCGCTGATTAATCAATTCTGGAATGAAGCCAAATTAGGTGATAACCATATCGAGTTTTTACCGGTTCACTAACTGTTCCAACATCCATTTTTTTAATTGCTATTTCGAAACCTGCTGCCATTTGACCTCTTCCAAATGTACCTAGATCTCCTCCTCTTCTTGCAGATGGACAGGTGGAGTGCCTGCGTGCTCTTTTTTCAAATTCTTTTAATTGCTTTTTTGCATTAATAATATGATTTCTTATTGTAGATGCTTCTCCTTTGGAAGCAACTAGGATATGACTTGCTTCTGCGCTAATCATGTTATCCCCATGCCAACCATCTAGCATATGAACCTAATACAATTCCACTAACTGCAAGTGATTCTTCATTGAAACGATCCATGGTGTCAAGATATGTGTGGTATTCCATACTTCCTGAACCATAGCATACTATGGCCTTTCCATAATATCCACCTGGCTCAATATCATAAACAAAAGGAGCATGGTCGCTATTGTTAGGCATATCACTAGATTCTACAACTAATACTTGTGCACCGTAAGTAGATCCAAGAACAGGATATTCTTCAACAAATTTTGAATGAATATTGAAAATATGTTCCATGTCATCTGGATTATTCCCAAATAGAACTACTCCATTGTTTCTTTCGACATCTACGTGATTCATGTCTAAGTTTACATAAAATCTGAGATGGTCTCTTAGTTCCTCTTGATGGGCATTAACCCAGGCACTAGATCCAAACAATCCTTCTTCTTCTCCTCCCCATGTACAGAATTTTATCGTATATTCTGGAGTTCCTAACTCGTTATACAGGGCTCCGAATTGTGTTGCTAATTCCAATACAGTAGCCGTTCCAGAAGAATCATCTACAGCTCCCGGACTATTGTATACTGTATCGTGATGTGCTCCAAAAATAATCATATCATCAGATGAACCTGGAATGACCCCACATGGCACTGAAATGTCCCTAGTTCCCTCATTATCTACTCTAACGTCTAACCCTAGTCTTTGAGTTCCGTTTATTATTTCACTAGAAATTGTTTGACCTACAGTCTTGGAAACCATTAGGAAAGCAATTCCTGCAGGCATAGTTTCGAATCTAGTTACATCAACTGTTTTGAAGAAAGGAACGCAATCTCCACTAATTAGTTCGTCACAATTTTGTTTTTCATTTACAAGGATAAGTGCAAATAAATCACTTTCTTGCGCTCGGAGGAATAAATCGGTATTTCCAGAAACATCTCCTCTTGCCCAAACCATTCCTACATTTCCAGAGGCAGAATCCCAATCCTCATTTTCACTACCATTGCCTAAGTCTATTACTGCAATATTTTGCGCGAAATTAATTTGTTGAGTTCCACTATATCCTTGGATTACAAATTGTTCAAGATGAGTAAATTCGGTAATCGTCGATGCTAAATCAGATGGTCCACATGGATCAAAAGGAGGAACGATTCCTCCTGTTTGGCACATTCTTAATATTGGATTTGCAAGAATTTCAAACATTGGAACATTGAATGTTTCAATAGTAGCGCCCATGCCTGCATCTGTGAAGTTTTGTTTGATTGATGTTGCAGCAGCAGCTTCTTCAATTGTCCCACTCATTCTTCCACCCCATTCAGGATGACCCAAATCCACTAAATCTTGGGCAAATAAACGAGTTCGATCCGTATCAAATTCAATTAGTTCGTAATCTGGTATCGGTTCTGAAGTTAAGTAAGAAATCACTCCTCCTCCTGCCATAAATAGTACAGATACTACTAGATATGGCATAAATGGAGTATTTGCGAATGCATAACCGATGATTGTAAGATATCCATCATTTCCTGGTTTAGCCTTTTCTTGATCATTAGGAGGATTATGGAGACGTTCAAAAAGTTCTTTTTTATTTCCACCAACTGGATATCCCCTAAGTTTCAACTCATTTTTGAGCTGTGCGACAGTCCAGTTGCTAATGTCGTCCATTGGTACTCTGTAACAATGGTTTGATTTGAAACCATTCTGCAGATGAGTAGAATTATTCAGATTTTACTTCTTCACCCGTCCATCGAGCAGTCAGGTCATTATCAATTCCGATTTGGTCAAGAATTCGAGCCACAACAAAATCAACTAAATCTTCAATTGTAGATGGATTATTGTAGAATCCGGGACTAGCAGGAAGAATGACTCCTCCCCATTGAGAGATTTTAGTCATATTTTCTAGATGAACGGTAGCATATGGGGCTTCTCTAGGCACCAAAATGAGTGTTCTTCTTTCTTTCAGTGCTACAATTGCACTCCTTGTGGCTAGATTATCTGAAATACCTGCTGCAATTTTAGAAATTGTAGTTCCTGAAGCAGGACATACGATCACAGAATCAATCTTAGCAGAACCGCTTGCTGATTTAGCAGCTAGATTATGATTATTTTCAATTGTACATTCATACCTTTCAGCGAGTTCTTCTGGGGTAATATCGCATTCTAATTTCAGGTTAATTGCTCCTTCTCGGCTAATTATCAGTCTAATGCCATGTCCAATACTATGCAGTATTTCGATTAGGCGTACCCCGTACTTGGCTCCGGAGGCTCCAGTAATGGCTACAACGTGGTTACCCATACTCTCACCGATATGTCATAATGCTTGAAGCGTTGCTTCTATCCTCGGTAGATTATCGACGTGAATTTAACTTGGCCAGTAGTCTAAGCATCTCTAAGTATATCCAAACTAGTGTGACCATTAAACCGAAAACTGCTCTCCATTCCATTGATTTTGGTGCTCCATTTTCCACACCCCTTTCCACAAAATCAAAATCAGATGCGAGACAAAATGCTCCTATTCCAATCACTAATACGGAAAATCCGATCCCGATTAGGCCATTCGAATGAATATATGGAATCTCAATACCAAATATACTGAGTATCAATGTTAACATGTAAATCATGAAAACCGCTGACATCGCACTAAATAATGCAATTCTAAAGTTTTCTGTAACGGGTATAACTCCTGTTCTATAGATAATTAACATGCCTCCAAATACTGCTGTAGTACCTAGGAATGCTTGAATTGCAATTCCTGGATATGCTAAATCAAACATAAGAGTAGTTCCTCCTAAGAATAATCCTTGAAGAGCCGCATAAGTTAGTACTGCTACAGGATTATCAGCTAAACCTGTGAATAACATTACGAAAAAGAAAATGAATCCGACTACCCAGCCAACAATGCTAAGCGTGAATGCAATTTCAGGACTTCCTGTCAGGGCCAAACCCCAGATGCTTAATCCAGATAATAGCATAATTGCAAAAGTAATAGCTCCTTTCTCTACCACACCTTGGATCGTCATTTTATCTTCTAACATTCCTTGGAAAACAAATACCATGTCGTTTAGTGCCGGGTTCTTAGTACGGTACATTGTTTACTGTCAGAGGTCGAAAGTTTTCAAGTGTTGCTCTTCAATATCTATCATTCAATATTCACTCATTTAATTATAGAGTGTCTTACATTATATTAGGTCGATTGCAATGCAAATGTCACCCTTTGAGTTTATCACCATTTTTTGTTCTTTGATTGTTGGATTAGCAGTGACACATATTTTCCGTGCTGTGACTGACTTGTATGAGATTCGTGAAAGAGTCAAGACATATTGGTTGAATTCTCTATGGGTAGTTACTGTGACAAACTGGGCTATTTTTACCTGGTGGGGCTTGTGGTTGCTTTCAGTCGATTTAGAAACCTGGTCGTATTGGCAATATTGGTTAATCGTCATTAATTTAGGATCGATTTATTTCTTCACAACTTTGGTTCTACCTAAGGCAACTGAAGAAGGAGAAATAGATCTTGAGAAACATTACTATTCTGTTCATAATGCATTTTTTTCGATTGTAGCTTTCTCATTATTCAGTTCAAGTGCAGTTAATCATTTACTATTTGGCCAAGCGATTAGTTCTCCTCTGGTGATAATGCCTTCAATAGTAGGTCTAGCAGCACTATATGGTGCGTTCAATAAATCTAAAAAATATCATCAATTTATTGGTGTATTCATGTTTCTAATGTTTATTGTATTCCAATTAACTGATAATTTATCAATTGTATATGAAGGTTGAACACAGGTTATTCTGATTCAAATAAAATGTGTGATTCTGTGATTTGTGCCATTTTTTTGAATTCATCATATTGAAGCAAACCATCTTTATTCAAATCTATTTCATCAAACATTTCATCACGTGATTCCGGAGGTAATTTTGATACCTCAGGGGAGTTTGAAAACTCATCAGGAGATATCACGCTATCTTTGTTGGCATCCATGATTGCAAAGGAATCGCTTATTTCTCTTTCATCAATTGGAGCTTCACCAGTAGTTCCGAATACAGACATCAAATTAATGCCACTCTTGCCAAATCTTTCAGAAAGATTAGACATTCCTGAATCTGATGAAATATCTTCTTCTTCGAACCATGATTCCAAGTACTTTATTCGTTCAGCATTAATTCCGTAAGATTTTGCTTGGAGATCCAACATAGACCGTTCATTAGTCGTAATTTTTCCATCTTTTTTCGCAAGAGCATACATCTCTAGATAACCTAATTCTTCACTGGTATGTGATTCAGGCAATATTTTTGTTGAAAATTTTGATAGCCTGTTAAAAATCGGTTTTCTTAATACAATTAATGGTAAACCGATTATTACTCCACCTATCCAACCTTGGTCGAATACAGATTCCATTGCTTCTGTACTAATTAAGAATAGAACTGCTCCTACACCTGCAAATGTGGCAGTAATGAAGGTTTTACGTAATGTCTCATCGATTCCAAACATATCATTTTTGATTACTGCATATGTGAAAACTATGCCTTCAAATAGTGCAGCAAGAACAACAGCTGTTGGTATTAATGGCCCTACTGCAATCAATAGTGTTGGAACTTCTAATGCCTCATTGAATACACTTGTTTCTATTGAGGGCGATTGTCCAAGGATTCCGATTATGATGAAAAGAGCCAAAGTAGAAGAAATCTGGAGAACAGTCTTTCCGATAAATCCTAAACGAACAGCACGAACTTCTCCAATTAGACTTGAATCGCCACTTTCTTGGACTCTTTTCTGTGAACCTCCAACAGAAATCATTGCAATTATAGCGCCAATAAGCGGTATAAAAAGAAGAATCCGAGCAAGTGGCCCTATTGCAACAGTTGACATTGTCATTGGATAAAGAGTTGAATATCTCGAGGAGCATGAGACATCAAATGGTAAATCTGTTCCAGATGCTGTAGTACCATATCCTACACCTATTTCTTGACAGTAAACCCAACTTATATCTCCAATTGCAGCTGTTCTACCTCCGAAAAGTTCACTACTAAACAAAATAATTACAAAACAGAATATTGGTAACAAGTATAATCCATGGAATCTAAAGAATCCTGAAATTTGTTTAGCCCATTGTTTTTCAATGTAAAATGTTGCAGCTACTATGTACAGCATGAAAAGTTGTAAAGACATGGTATAGTACACTACTCGTGCTGGTTCTAGAACTGCCAAGAAACTTTCAGGCCATCCATAAAGCCAGAAAAGCATTGATGTTGCACATCTTAGAGATTCTGTAAACAACATCAAAGCCATAAATCGATTTTTTGCTTTTTTAGGTCCTGCTCGTAATACGAGATATGAAAGAAATATGAGAAAAATCGATGAAATGATACTGAATATAGCAAGTAAATTCCAGTACCCCATGAAAGTTCCAGTTTCAAAATCAACGTTTGAGATCATTCGCCAATAATATGAGAGAGGGCCCCCCACATCTGCCATGCAATGCCGTGAATTTTTCTCATTATGAAAATATCGTATTAAATTTAAACTTAAAATCGGAATGATATTAAATCTATTTTTTAGCGCAGCATCATGCCCAAACTAAAGACAGGTGACCTAGCCCCTTCGATGGTCTTACCAAGTATTGATGGAACTACATTTGACATGTCATTAATGAAGGGTAAGAGAGTGATTTTCACCTTCTTTAGATTCTCATCTTGTCCATTTTGTAATATACGAATTGATCGGTTAATGAAGAGATGGAAAGAGTTCCCAGAGGGAACCGTGATGGTAGGAGTGTTCGATGCAAAAATCGATGAATTGACTAAGAGAATGGGGAAGAGAAACATACCTTTTACCATTGTCGCAGATGAAACCTATGAGCATTTTGAAAACAATGGTGTAAGCAAATCCTTTGGTAAGTTTATGTGGGGCGCAATGCGCTCCCCACTCACATTTATGCAAGCAACTCTCAAGGGCTATGTTCCAATGACGTTTTCAATTTCTAAGATGTCTACAATCCCTGTTGATCTTCTCATCGGTGAAGATGGTAAAGTTGTAGAAGCTCATTATTGTAAAGATACAGCTGACCATATTCCAATAGATAGAATGATTTCTTTTGCGAAAGGAAATTAATCGCTTTGTAAAGGGTTCCATTCTAAAGGATGTAATGGCACTCTATTAATTGATTTCGAAGCCGAGAAAATCAATGCTTCTTCTAGTCTTTTTCTATCGATTACTCTTCCTTCAAGGTCATGAGTGTGGCCTAATGCACGAAGTGAGGTAGTCATCCCGGCATTCAATCCGCAACCATCCAATGTTTCAACTCTTGAAGGAATTGTTTCGATATTGATAGCGAGCCCATGACGGCTGACCCATTTTAAGAATGAAAGGCCGATACTGCATACCTTTTTTCCATCCACCCAAACACCTTGCATTCTATCATCTCTAGTTGATTCAACTCCACAATCCATTAGAGCTCTAATTACCCATTCTTCTAGACATTTTATTACTCCTGGAACTGATTGTTCTGAATGAGTCCAACGAATAATTGGGTACGCAATCAATTGCCCTGGTCCATGATAAGTTATTCCTCCCCCACGATCTACATCCAATTTTGGATAATCTTTCGGGATTACTACATTGTCTCTCCTTGCTTTAGGGCCCACGGTTACAACTTCAGGATGTTCAGTAAAGATGAGAGTATCTGGAATTTCATCAGCTATTCTGGCTTTCTGTAATTCTCTCATCATTGAATCTACAATCGAATGATCTAGCGGCCCAGTACGTAACACTCGCAGAGGCCTCATGCCCCTAAGATAGGTAGGTAGTGGATGAACACTTGCTCAAGAGATGTGGATTGCATGACCTAATGTTTTGAGAACACTTTCATGGAATGATTCAGTCATTGTAGGATGAGCATGAACTGTAGCGGCAATGTCTTCTAGCACTGCTCCCATTTCAAGTGCTAAAACAAATTCACCTGACAGCTCAGCAACATGTGAACCAACAGCTTGAATGCCCAGGATTACGTGATCTGATTCTCTGGCAATTACTCTGACAAACCCATTCGTCTTCTCTGCTTCTAAAGTTAGAGCGCGCCCGTTTGCAGCAAGTGGGAACTTACCTACGATAAAATTCTCATTCGCATCTTTGGCTTCATCAGGTGTTAGCCCAACACTAACGATTTCAGGCTCAGTAAATACAATAGCTGGAATTGCGACTTTATCCCATACACGAACATGTCCCGCGATTATTTCTGCTACCATTTCTCCTTGAGCACTTGCTCTGTGTGCCAGCATAGGGTCTCCAGTAACGTCTCCAATCGCATAAACTCCAGGCATATTTGTTTTACATTGTTCGTCAATAGCGATGAATCTTCCCGAATCATTCATTCTTAGCCCCATTTCTTCTAATCCCCAACCTTGAGTATTTGGTTTTCTTCCAACGGTAACTAGAACTGAGTCTACAAGTAAACTATGTTCTTCACCCTGTTTGTCAGACCATTTCATGGTGACTCCTTCTTCGGATACATCTGCTCCTTGAGCCATACAATTCGTATTGATTTTTACACCCTGTTTCTTCAACCATATCTCTAATGGTCGACGTAATTCTTTATCGAAGATCGATAGTACACTGTCTAATCCTTCAATTACGGTAACTTCTGTTCCTAATTTAGTCAAAGCACAGCCAAGTTCTAGACCAATATATCCTCCTCCTACAATTGCTACCTTTGCAGGTAAATCTTCTAAATCTAAGGCGCCAGTTGACGAACAGATTTTCTTTTCATCAAATGGCATAAATGGTAATTCTATCGGAGATGATCCAGTAGCAAGAATTACATTTTCTGCTTCAATTCGAAGTACTCCCTCATCTGTATTTACTTTACATGTTTTAGCATCAACAAAATTTGCCCATCCGTGAACTAATTCAGCTCCTGCGGCTTTCAGTAACCCTTCTACGCCTTGGTTGAGTCGTTGAACGATCGAATCTTTCCAAGAGATAAGTTCCTTCATATTCAGATCTGGTGAGGCTGAAGAAATCCCCATATGTCCTCCTTCTTCTGCATGTTTTGCAAGATTCTCAAAACGTTCTGATGCATGAATTATCGCTTTTGAGGGGATACATCCTCTAATCAAACATGTTCCTCCTGCTTTATCTCCTTCTACAATTACTGTATCTAATCCCAGTTGGGCAGATCTAATTGCTGCAACATAGCCGCCGGGTCCGGCTCCTACAACAAGAACTTGGCAAGATCTAGTTTTCATTGAAATCCCTCACATGAAAATCATAGCAGGATGTTCTAGCATCCGTTTTAGATGTTGAACTAGTGCAGCTCCATCGGCCCCATCAATCACTCTATGGTCGAAAGAAGACGAGAGGTTCATTATGCGACGAATTTCGATTTTACCATTTACAACAGCAGGTCTTTCTGTAGCTTTGTGAACTCCAAGAATTGCCATTTCAGGATGATTGATAATCGGTGTTGCTCCTAATCCTCCATCTCTACCAAGACTTGTGATAGTAAATGTCGATCCACTGAGATCATCAAGGGATGCAGTACCATCTCTTGCAGCCCCTGAAACTCTTTGCATTTCACTCGCAGCTGTCCATACGTCCATTGATTCTACATGTTTGACAACAGGCACATATAGTCCTCTCTCAGTTTGAGTTGCAATTCCAAGGTGAACTGCTTGATGACGAAGAACATGTCCTGCTTCTTCGTCGTATATACCATTACATTCAGGGTGTTGAGGCATGATTTTTGCTAAAGCCAACATGATGAATGGCAAGTATGTTAGTTTAGGTTGTCCATCTGCACGTGTTGAATTCAGATATTGCCGAAGAGATTCTAACTCAGTAACATCTACATCTTCAAAATATGAAAAGTGAGGGATTCTTGTTTTTGATTCAACCATTTTCTCAGCGATTTTTCTTCTTAACCCTATTACTGGTACTTCTTCAACTCCATTAAGTCTCTGTCCTCTAGGTGTTGAAGGAGACATTGGAGTACTTGCAGGAACTGAACCTCCTGATGCAATATGTGAGTCAAGATCTGCATTAGTAACTCTACCCGCTGGTCCACTTCCATTCACACCAGAGATATCAATTCCTGCTAATCTCGCCCTTTGTCTAACTGCGGGACTTGCTAATGTTTTTCCTCCTGAAGGAGTAAGAACAGGAGCAGGAGCAGGGGCAGGAGCCGGAGCCGGGGTAGGAGCAGGAGCAGGAGCAGGAGCCGGAGCAGGAGCAGGAGCAGGAGCCGGAGCCGAATCAGGTTCTGGAACCTCATCTACTTCTTGTGCAGATGCATTACCTTCGCCCTCCACCTCGAACACAATACATACTTGTCCAACAGGGATAATTTCTCCAGGTTCTCCAGTTGTGGAAGTGATTTTTCCATCTACTGGACTAGGGATTTCTACTGATGCCTTATCTGTCATTACCTCAAGAAGAGGTTGGTCTTCTGTGACGACATCTCCTACTGAAACATGCCAGGAAACAATTTCTCCTTCCACAACACCTTCACCAATATCTGGAAGTCTGAATTCGTAGGTTCCCATGCTCAATCCTCCTGTGTGGCCCTGATGGCCTTAGAAATCCGTTCGGTACTAGGGATATAATCCCATTCAGTAGTATGGGGGAATGGAGTATCCCATCCTGTAACTCTAGTAATAGGAGATTCAAGGTGATAGAAACAACGTTCTTGGATGCTTGCCGACATCTCTGCACCAAACCCACTAGTCTTAGGGGCTTCATGAACTATCACACATCGTCCTGTCTTTTTGACAGATGAAACGACAGTGTCGCGATCCCACGGAACTAAAGTTTGTAAATCAATTAAATCGCATGAAACTCCACTTTCTTTGATTGCTTGTTGGCAAATGTGAACCATAGTGCCCCATGCAATAACTGTGCAGTCATTTCCTTCCATAACCATATTGGCCTGTTCTAATGGTATTCTGAATTCTCCCTCTGGAACATCAGCATCAGGGTGGCCTTTCCAGGTTGAGAGTTTATGCGGGTCACCATAGAATGGACCATTGTAGCAACGTTTTGGCTCGAAGAAAATTACTGGGTCATTACACTCAACAGAAGAGGTAAGTAATCCCTTTGCATTCAAAGGAGTGGAACAGTACACTACCTTTAGACCTGGAGTATGTGTAAATTGAGACTCTGGAGATTGTGAATGGTGGTGTCCTCCTCTAATGCCTCCACCGGCAGGTGTTCGGAAAGTTACCGGGGCAGTAAATTCGCCTCCAGAACGATGCCTAACCTTAGCAATTTCATTCACAATTTGATCATATGCAGGGAATATATAGTCGGCAAATTGAATCTCTGCCACTGGCCTTAGTCCATTTAGTCCCATGCCCATGGCCATAGAAGCAATTCCTCCTTCTGCTAATGGTGTGTCAAAGACTCGATGCGCTCCATATTTTTCTTGAAGGCCATCAGTTACTCTGAATACTCCTCCGAAATAACCTACATCTTCTCCGAAAGTCAGAACATTTGGGTCCCTTTTCATTAAATCATCTAACGATGATTTTAGAGCCTCTATAATATTCATTTCAGCCATGAAATCACTTCCCTAATTCCTCTCGCTGTTCTTGAACATGCCACGGCACTGTTTCGTAAACTTCTGTGAAAATGGTAGATGCAGGGGGGTAAGGCCCATTTGCAAGATCACCATATGATGTTGCTTCTTTGTATGATGCAACTACTTCTGAATCTATTTTTTCGATTAATTCTCCATGTTTTTCCTCTGACCATATTCCTATTGAAATCATATGATTTTTCAAACGTTCAATGGGGTCCCCTCCTGGCCAATGTAAGTGGTCATCTTTTGGACGATACCTAGATGGATCATCGCTACTTGAATGCGCACCTGCTCGATATGTGTATACTTCAAGATGAGTGGCTCCATGGCCTGCAGAAGCACGATCTCTAGCCCATTTAGTAATCGAATATAAGGCTAGAAAATCATTTCCATCTACTCTGATAGAAGGTATCCCATAAGGCAATCCTCGTGAAGCAAAATTCGGCCCTCCTGTAGCTAGATTTGCATGAGTTGAAATTGCAAACTGGTTATTTACAATACAGAGTATCACAGGAGGTTTGTAAACCGATGCGAAGTTTAGTCCATAGTGATAATCACCTTGTGCACTAGTGCCATCTCCCAGCCAAGTAATTGTCACTTGATCATCGCCTTTGTAAGCTGAAGCCATAGCAACTCCTACTGCTTGATTGAATTGAGTGCCAACTGGACTAGAAATTGAAATGAAGTGCCCCTCTTTCCAAGTGTAATGGACAGGCATTTGCCTACCCTTTACATTGTCCATCTCATTTCCAATACAATGATTCATCATGCTGACCATATCTCTACCTCGTACAAATTGGGCACCAGGTTGACGATAAGAGGGGAATACCCAATCATGTTGTTCTAGTGCCATTGTTTGTGCGATAGCAATTGCTTCTTCTCCAAATGATCGCATATAGAAAGACAATTTTCCAGTTCTTTGAAGTTTCATCATCCTCTCGTCAAAAATTCGTAATCTTAGCATATATTCTAGGCCAGTTTTCAAGATTTCGGGGTCAAGTTTCGGATTCCATTCTCCTCCTGCTTTTCCGTCATCATCGATTACTCTTAGTAATCCATATGCATGTTCTTTTGTGTCTTCTGATGAGCAATCTATGGGTAGTAGAGGGAGATCTTCTGGCATCCATTCCCAAGCGGGAAATGAAGATTCATCTTCTGGCCTACAAGGGGCAGTAGGTACACGAAAAGGTTCTGCGGTTGCTAGTGGAACCTCATCCGTCATGGTACTGAGTTAAGTCGGTGCGATAATATCATTCCGATGAAGCATCTCTTCTAGATCTATATTCTCTCAAGTAACGAATCGCTAAAACTCAGATGAGAAATAGCAGAGTTAGTTTGTGATCTAGTAACAGCTGGAGGAGCGCCATAGGCCTCGTCTTTTAGCAACCCTGCTCTAAAAGATGAACGAACTAATGGTCCACAAGCAACTCCTTTGTATCCCATTTCCCTTGCTTCAGTATCCCAATCGGCATATCTGGATGGCTCTGGGAATCTATCAATGGGTAGATGTTTATCTGATGGTTGAAGATATTGTCCAATTGTAAGTAAATCCACATCTATTGTTCGAAGATCTCTCATTGTGTCTGAAATCTCTTCATCAGTTTCTCCTACTCCTACCATGATGCTAGTTTTTGTAAGGATATCCGGTCTGATTCTTTTTGCTTCTTGTAATATTTTCTTTGATTGAGTAAATGATGCTCTTGGGTCTCTAACTTTGGAATCCATGCGAGGAACACATTCTACATTATGCGCGAAAACGTCTAAAGGGGCCCCTTCAAGGAGGTTGGAAAGAGCCTCGAAGTTTCCATCTAAGTCACTGCACAATAATTCCAATCCCATATCGGGTCTAACTTCATGAATTGCGTCTATACAGTTTCTGTAGTGAGATGCACCTCCGTCTGGTAAATCATCTCTATTTACCACTGTAATTACAACATATGATAATGCCATGTCTTTTACAGCATCAGCTAGTCTTTTTGGCTCATCAGGATCAAGCGGTAATGGAGTTTTTATGGTTCCAACTGCACAAAATCTGCATCCTCTAGTGCATTCTTCACCTGCAATCATGAATGTAGCAGTTCCTCTTCCCCAACAATCGTGAATATTCGGACACCTTGCTTCTTCACAAACAGTATTGAGAGATCCACCCTCAATCGTTGATTTTGTGAAATTAAATCGGTCTTGGGCTTCTCCCGTTGGAAGGGCGGTTTTGAACCATGCAGGGAGTCTTTTCCTCAATGCTTTTCTCTTTTCTTTTGGTGATAATGTTGTACCAGTCGAGCATCCTGAAGGTGCAATATCTACTGTTTCAACAACAGGTAGGCGCATCGGCTCCATGTGATTCACCCCTCTGTTTGAGCCCTACCCGATTAACCGTTCGCTAAATTTACTTCATCGGTATACTCAAATCTTCAGTCATTGGCGTCATAATATGAATGGGGCAGTATTGGTCACAGGTGGGGGCCGTCGTATTGGTCGCTCTATCTCTTTGTCTCTTGCATCCAGTGGTTTCCATGTCGTTATACAAACTCGATCAGTAGATAATGGGATAAATTTGGTTGCTGATGAAATTCGTTCATTAGGATCAAGTTGTACAATTGTTGAAGGAAATCTTGAATCGTTAGATTCTCCTCAAAAACTGTTCAGTGATTCAATAGAATCCCTTCCAAATGACACCACACTCGTAGGATTAGTTAATTGTGCCAGTATGTTTCAATGGGATGCCCCTTCAAATGTTAAATCTGAATCTCTTATTTCTCATTACAAGGTGAATTCTATAGCACCTATTTTACTATCTAGTCTTCTGTACAACTACCTCAAAGAAATTGATGTCTCTAGTTTTGAACAAAAAATTTCACCCTGTATTGTGAATATACTTGATCAAAAACTGGTCGCCCCTCATCCTGACCATTTTTCATACACTTTGAGTAAGCATGCATTATCGGGAGCAACCATCATGATGGCCAAAGAATTCGCCCCATTCTGTCGAGTAAATGCGGTTCTCCCTGGACATGTCTTAGCCAGCCCCGATCAAACGTCATCAGGATTTGAAAAAGCTCAATCTGAATCTCCGTTAGGATATGGTCCCTCTCCAAGTGATATTGCAGAAGCGGTCACTTTCTTATTTAGGGCAAAATCAGTTACTGCTCAATCTTTGGTAGTTGATGCTGGAGAGCATTTGCTTGGCAGGTCTCGGGATGTTGTTTTTGAAACGGAGGGTCTTGATGACTGAAAGTAGTATTCTAGTAGATATTTTATCTCAAAGATCTGAGGGTGTCACATCTTTATTTGTCAAAAACTGGAAAATAGACATAGATATTGGAATACTTCCTCATGAACAAGGAGTTCTACAGCCAGTTTCATTTGATATTGAGGTCCATATTTCTGGTTCATCATCTCCTGTAAGGGATGAAATCGATGCTGTTGTTGATTACGATTATCTAAGAACTTTAGTTAATCAAATCGTAATCTCAAGGCGTTTTAATTTGTTGGAGTCGTTGGCTTCTGAGATTCTCGAAGGATGTTTACATCCTCCAGAAGTAATTGGTGCCTCCGTATCTGTATCTAAACTTGCAGTCATCGAAGGCGAAGGTGAAATTGGATGTTCTTTCAGTAGAATAAAATGATTAATTTAACAGTGCATTGATCAAATTTTCTAATATCTCTTCGGTAGTATCTGGCTGTAGACTAATTCTGATAGCTCTCAGTGCAGTTTCATTTTTTATACCCATCGAAGTAAGTACATGTGACGGTTTACCTGCAGTTGCAGTGCACCCACTACTTGGTGCTGCGATAAACCCTCTTTGCTCTAAGTGTTGAAGATAAATCTCTGCTGGGGGACCAGGGAGACTTAGACAAGTGATTCCTGGAGCTCTTTCTTGATCTACGCCGAAGATTTCTCCTCCATTTTGTATAATCCTTGATTCTAATCTGTTATGCAATTGATTCCATAATTTGGTATTTTTAATTCTGTTTTCTTCTAGTTGGATTGCTACCTCAACAAATGCATTAACAAGTCCTACAGGTACAGTTCCTCCTCTTCGTCCTTTTTCTTGACCACTCCCTTCAATCAATGGTTGAATACGTACTCCATGTTTGATCCATAATGCTCCAATTCCCATGGGGCCCCCAAAACTTTCTGAATCAAGTATAATTGCATCTGCAAAAAGTGACATTTCTGATATTGAGATTCTTCCTATTGCTCCTCTGGCATCCAATACCTTCCTAGGTGACCCATGTCGTTGAATTGCGTCGTCATTCCAATTCTTCAAATCTAATATTCTACCCGTTTCAATGTCCATGGCCGATGCAGCAGAAATGACTGTTTTTCCTGAATCACCTCCGAATCTTTTTGCAGCATTGATTAAAGAGATATGAGCATCTTCCTTTACATCTATTTTACTTCCTTTTTTCGAATTTGTAGAAAGAAGTCCCCTTATGGCCCAAGTTGCTGATTCATCTGCACCTGATGTGAACCAAATTGTCCCCTTACTTCCTAGCAAAATTTCTAAATCGTTTCTTCTTTTTTCTAATTGTTGAGAAATTAAAAATGATGGTTCGCTAAAGCCACTCGCTCGATGTTGATACCCTTCAAGACTTGCAATTATCTCTTCTTTTGCTAGTGGGTGAAGGGTCGATGCCGAGATCATATCGACACTTGTCGAATCGCCGTCCATGCCCTTCGGAAAACAACACCGATGAAATAGTTAGAGTATAGGCGACAGTACATGACTTGGCGCGCATTCGGTTCGAACAGGGCCAAGAATGGTCTATTGGAGATTTCAGTTCAATCAACTATGAGGTTTTCAGAAGATTCAGGTTCGGTGTTAATTCAAATCGAAGATGCAGAGGCTAGGTACGAACCCGGAGAAATATTGGCTATTCGAACTGAGAAGATTGAGCGCTCATTGGTTCCAACTTGGAGAATTTTACTAGAAAGCAAAGAAGGGCCTCGTCCTTTAATTTCATTGGGTTCTGAATCGGATGCGTTATCTGTTGCGGAAGAGATAGCGAAATTAGGTAGCTCTCGATTAATAGAGCATACTGGACGAATAGTAGAAAGGGATGAACATGGTCTTACGGTTCTTCAGCAGATAGCACGTCACCCCGGTCGTTGGCCACGTCCTGTTAGAACTCCATCCATGAGTGGTTCTGTTAGTGTTAGAGAAAAAGAAGTAATCATGGATCTTCCAAGTGAAATTCCTGCTGTTGGTTTTCTTTTTGCTGCTCTCTTACTTGCATGCAGTTTAGTGTTAGGTCCACTCTCACTATTATTTTCTGGAAATATAATTGGATTCAGTCAATACGGAATGTCTTATGGTTGGGCCTTAGGGGTTTTTGTATCATTGATTTTGATAGTTTTCCTGAATCGATCTAACAGAATTTTTGAAGGGAACCATCGAATAATTATTAGTGAATCTGGAGTTTCAGTATCTGGGAAATTATTAGGATTATTTCGTTTGCCTGCTGAAACATTTGCTCTATCTGAATTCAAAGATATTGATGCAACCCAAGCTTGGGGCCTAACATTACTCTTTGGAGAGAGAAGAGTAAGATGTGATCTTCCTGCTGCTGAGGGGCAATGCCTGATTGGTGAAATGATTGATGGCCTCAGAGAAGTCGGTGCAATTCCATTCACATCTTACCTAGAAGAAGAATAGGTGCGGGGGGTGGGATTTGAACCCACGAAACGTTACGTACTGGAACTTAACTCCAGCGCCTTTGACCAGGCTCGGCTACCTCCGCACCCCACCCGAATCACTACCTCCTCATGAACGAACCGCTTTGTTAGAAACGCCTATTGAGCACAGTTGCGCGCAAACCGTTTAACTGTCGAGGTGCCACGGTACACATGATGAGCGTGCAT
This sequence comes from Euryarchaeota archaeon UBA125, assembly GCA_002502625.1. Taxonomy (GTDB): domain Archaea; phylum Thermoplasmatota; class Poseidoniia; order Poseidoniales; family Thalassarchaeaceae; genus MGIIb-N2. The sequence goes on along the minus strand of DAPV01000046.1, from coordinate 25,855 downwards.
TATACCTCCCGACGCCCATTTGTGCGAGCGATTTTATTGTCATTAGTTTTCATGTTCAGTTCCTTTGCTGCTACTGTTTCTACGCCTTTTTCTCTTCCTTTGGAAGACGATATATCTTACACCAATGAACAATTGTATGATTACGAAATTTTCGTTGGTGACAAGAATGATACTGCGGGGGGCGATGGATTCCTTACAACAATGGAACCTACAGGTTCTCAGAAAGAGATAGTAGTGTCTGATGAAACAGCTGAATTCAAATCTCCAAGAATGCTTTCAGATTTATACATGGAAGGATATTCTGGTGAGATTGAATTTACTATGTGGTACAAAGCAGTTGCAGGTACAGATTCAGCTAAAGCTACGTTTACTGTTCAGATTTTGAATGATGGTCAAATTATTTCAGAAGAGGATAAAGAATTTGATGCATGCCAACAATCGTTTGGTAGTAGTTGTGGTAGTCGAGAAGCCTCAATCGAGATTCCTCTTGCTGCAGGTTTCACCGTCTTACAAGATAATCAGTTTACAATCCGAGTTAGTGCCGACATGAGTGGCTGTGATTCTTCAGGAGGGGGAACAGATCCTCCTGGTGGTCCAGAGACTGAAGCCAGACAATTTGGTAATACAGACTGTTCAGCAACATTATATTTTGGGGCAATTGATGGAGGAGCAGATCAATTTACAATGATTGAAGTTAAATCTAACGCTTTATCTAACAGTATTTTGTTAGTCCAGAAAGATGGAGCAGACGTTATTGATGGTGTTCAGATTGATTGGTATCCAAATGATATAATCTCAGAAAGGACAATGCAATTTAGATTTGAAGTCAAGAGTGCGTTTGGGCGTTTCGATATCAATACAGTTCGATTATCAGTTCTCAACCCCAGTGGTTCTTTACCAGTAGACGAGCCAATTACTGGATCTATCGAAGGAGTTGAAGATACCTCTTGGTCTATTGCAGGAACATATAATTGGGAATATCCTGGAGGGCTCGAGGATGGAGAATATCAGGTATCTTTAGAAATTTCAGACATTGGAGGTAATTCGATTGTAATTGAGCATGAGAATATTATTATGAACAAATATGGAGTTGCTCTAAGGCACGGTGACAGTCGTTCTACCGAGTATATCGCTCCATCTCAAGTGACAGCAATTCCTCTACAATTGATGCACAGGGGTACAAATGACCAGATGTCGGTTAGTCTAAGTCTAGTTACAAGTTTCAATTCTAATTGGAATGTTTCGTTTGATGCCCCTGCAGGATATAATCTCAATGAAGGAGGGTCAATAGTGAATCCAATTCTTACTCTTCAGGCTCCTCAAGATTTAGCTAACTCTCCTACGCAATTACACATACGTGCAGTTGCTGAAGCTGTAGTAGATGGTCAACCTGAGATTGTTAGTCAAGAATCATTATATCTTGATTTAGAGAAATCAGATGTCTACGCTCCACCGATGGTAAGCATGTGGGATAATAATTTAACAGCACAATATGATAACAGTTCTAGACCTGATTCGTTTGATACAACTATTCCTAGATTTGTAGAAGATGGAACATTCACTACATTCATAATGGAAATTTGGAACAATGGTTTTGATACAGATGAATTTAGAGTAGACGTATTAGAACGTTCTAAATCGATTATACAGGTTTTTGATAATGATACAGGTATCAGACTTCTAGAAGATGAAGGAGATGGAACTTATCATACTGCATTATTGGGTAGACATTCTACTCAAGTACTTCAGATTAGAGTTAAACCATCAGATGATCGTTCTGATCCTGATTTGGGTTTAATCCATCTTGAAGTAACTAGCGAAGGTAACTCTACTAAGAAGTCTACAGTTCAGTTTACTATTCAGAGAACATTTGGAATTCAGGCGACGCCAATATTCGATTGCGATGGCGCTCCTCTTGGAACAGTAAACAAAACAGCCTGTATTCAGAATGGCATGTCAATGAGGTTGATGGTCACGAATAGTCTTCAAGAGGGCTCCACAAGCACTCCTTGGAGATTAATGGATCCGGCTGAACTTCAAAGAAATTTAGATGTTGATGAAATGTATTCTCAATGGGTTTTCAGAATAACTGATGATTCAGGAGATAGTGTCCCTATGCTTCAATTAGCACCTCAACAGAGTGAAGAAGTCCATCTTTCAATTGCCCCTCCCGATGAGGTTGAAATGGGGTCACACACCCTTTACTTGAGGGTCATGGAGGATTCCTCCGATTCAAATGCGCGTTATTTCGATATGCCATTCATTGTTGAAATAGGTCCGGGTTCGATTTCTTTAGAAGTCGTTCAAGTTTCTAATAATCCTGGTATTCAACCTAATGAAGAACGCTCATTACAGATGCGTGTTAAGAATAAAGGGAATCAAGAATTGATAGTAGAAATCGATATTGAATGTTCTGACTCGGCCACTTCTTGTGACGGATGGGATGCTGAAATAGGTGGTGGAGGTGGAGATTTAGTCATGGTTGCTCCTTATTCCGATATTTCCTTTGTAGTAGTAATTAACGCACCTCAGGATGCTAGACAGGGAGAAACGGTTTCATTCACTATTTCTGCGTCACCTAAGACTTTTGCAGATGAAGGTGGAGAAGAATATGAAAATGCTAAGTCAGAACTCAATCTGGTAATGAATGTAGAGATTCAAGATATTGTTCTAAGAATTCGTAATGAAGTTATGAATCCTAGTCCTGTAACTTTAATTTCAGCTGTAGTTACACTTTTGATTGTTGTTCTAGGTGTACAGAATCGTCGAAATCGTCGACGTTGGGTTGACGAATTTGATGAAGAAGAATTTGATGATGATGAAGAAGAATTTGATATGGATGATCTTGATGATTTACCTCCTACAATTGCTGAAGTTGAAGAAGAAGAAGATGAATTTGATTTAGATATTGAATTAATTGAATGATATTCTTCAATACGCAGTGCGTATGAACTTCGCTCCATTTCCCTTAAGACCCTTCAAGACACCCTGAGGTATGGTTGAACGTATGTTGTCGGAGCCTTTCCCCCACTTTCGCCACACTGGAGTACGGATCAAGTGTAGGTCGGTTTTGCTGACTATGCTCATGGTTTTCGCTAGTTTAGCTGCACTTGAATTCGCTCGATGGGAAGCATATGCTTCATCTGATGCTGATGGTGATGGTTTGACATATGGTTTAGAATTTTTATTGAATACTCAGCCTCAGGATTGGGATAGCGATAACGATGAACTTCCTGATGGTTGGGAATGGTTTCATGGTTTGAATCCGTTAGATGCTTCGAGTCTTACTGTAAATGGTTCTCTTGGAGACCCAGATGGAGATAGTTTGTCTAACAAAGATGAGTACCAGTATGGAATGCCTTCTAATTGGGATAGTCCGAGTACACCCAATGTTCTCGATAATGGAGTTTGGTGGAATGGTACTGTTCCTACCCGAAATTGGGATGAAGAATCTGCAATGCAGGCAAATCAGGGAACAGGTTCAGATGGAGCAGACGAAGATCCAATGGGCAATATTTGCGCAGATGGGATGGACAACGACCGCGATGGATTAGTAGATGCTGCTGACCCTGACGGTGATGGAGATGTAGATTGTTCATCTGATGATGACGATGGTGATGGAGATATTGATGAAGATCCTGACGGATATGATACTGACAATGATGGAATGAACGATGGTTGGGAAGTTTCCAATGGTTTAGATCCTACCGTGAGAACAGGTTCTGATGGACCGAATGGTGATCCTGATGGAGATGGATTAATCAATATCAAAGAATACGTCAATCCCTCATGGACAACACAAAATTCAGGTACTCCGTATTTCATGCCTGGTGCCCCTAATCAACAGAGAACTGAAACAGAATCACCTTGCAATCCTGTTTTGGGTATAGGTCCAAATGGTTGTGCCACTTTAACCGCAGAGGTAGATGGTGTAACATCTACAAATCCTCAACGATCAGATACTGATGGCGATGGATTAAATGATAGTTATGAAGCCTTAACATTACTTACTGATCCTACAGATTCTGATACTGACAGCGATGGTATTTCTGATGGAAATGAAGTAAATGGTCAGTATGGTTCTCCTGCTCAAGCTTCCGATCCTCGTGATAACAATACAGATGATGACCCATTTGATGATGGTGAAGAAGATATTAACGGAAATGGGGTTATTGATGGAGGAAACGAAACAGATCCTACTCGTGCAGAAGACTCAGGAGATTTTGACAACGATGGAATCGAAAATTGGGAGGAGAATCTAACTTGTACAGGTTGGAATGTCGCAGATACTGATTTTGGTGGAGTAATTGATGGTTTAGAACGAACTACAGGATTCAACACAGACCCTTGTCAATCCACAGTAGACTTCGTTACTACTTACTCTTCCTATGATGCAAGTACTCAAGTTCTTTTCATCGCAAATGCTTCTGGATTCGGCCCTGATTTCTTTGACTGGCGTCCAACGTCTCCTGGTCGAATTGGGTATTACAATCTCTCTAACGGTTCTCTTGTACCCTTTTCTTTCCAGCAAGCGGATGTAATCTCTTCTCCTCATAGGCTGATTGGCGTTAGCGTAAGCCCTCCTGCTACTACTTCTACCGTGATTCATAAGAATGGTTCTTGGTGTTGGGATGCTAATATTCAACCAAGTAGTAACGACCCATGGTGTGATGATGATTACTATGATCATGATGAAGATGGTATTTCAGATTGGGAGGAGAATTTTGGATTTTGGGGATTCCAATCAGATCCATTTGATGTAGATTCAGATAATGATACTGTGAATGATTTAGATGAAATTTTAAATGGTACCGATCCATTGGAACCCTGTGATAACAATCGTGATACTGATGGCGATTCATTGAATGATTACTTCGAGAATAATACTGGTTGCCCTCTATTTTACGTTCCTGGAATGGGTGGAAATGGTTCATCTGATTCTTTCTTGACGGACTATGAATCTGTTGATACAGATGTTGGAGGAGTTTGGGATGGTCAAGAATATCTTGATGGAACAAATCCTCAAAACAATCCTTCTGACGATCTAAATCCTGCAGATACAGATGGCGATGGGATTCCTGATGCTATTGAAAATAACACTGGGACAAATTGGTTAGATCCAGACACAGATGGAGGCGGAATGACAGATTACCAAGAATGTCCACCTGCTTTTTGGCCTACAAACTGTGCAGGTTCAGGCCAAGATCCATTTGACCCGACTGACGACATAATTGAGAATCAGGTTATTTTCTGGGCAAATAATACTTCATTAAACGTTGACCCTGCTTTAGTCCATTATTGGAGAACCTACACCTATGACAGTTACACTGGTGTTGATTATGGAGTGAATACCTCTCTTGTTGTTCTCAATTCTATGTCTCCTGGATTCACAGATAATAATTGGATTGCTTCTACTAATTTCCATAATAATACCACTAGTTGGGAGTATACATTCCCATTTATGTTGCAACCGGGGTCTAATGTTCCTCATCATTGGAGTACTACTCAGTTTAATGGATGGGCAGATCCAACTGCTGGTTTGAATCATACGAATTATACTCATGATGTTCCATTAACTGATGTTACATTGGATTTCTTAATTGCAGACGCTCCTGAGATTTGGTTTTCAGACTCTGTTCGTTCCAATAGTACTGCGTATTCAGGTAGTACTTATGCACTCGATTTACCTAGTTATTTCACTGATAATTCATTACCTGAATCAGAAGTAAACAATATTACACAATCCGTAATCACATCATCTGGTGCTTTATCTGCATGGGAAAAGATGGAAGCTTTAGCTGATTTTATCGAAAATGGAAATGCAACATTTACTCCTCGACTGAATTATGACGGCAGTGGGTATCCTCAAGGAGGCGGACCAGATCTAGTCCAATTTGTTCTTATTGATTCTAAGGAAGGGACCTGTGATGATTGGACAACTGTTCTTACAACAATGGCTAGACTTGCAGGTTTACCTGCTCGAAAGGTAACAGGATACATTGACGGTAGTTGGCATGGAACCGGTTATGAGGTTCTAGGTCTAAATTATGGCTCTTGGGTAGAAGTTCACATGCAAACAAATTCAGCACTGGGTAATGCAGAGATGGGTTGGGTTCCCTTCAATGCCTGTCCTCCTGATGAAGATGTTGAAATATTGAATGCTGAATGGGGTCCTCTTTTCATTGAGAGAGACGGTAGTTCTGGACAAACCTATCTGAATGGAACTCTAGTATATTCGTCAAATCAATCTGCAGTCCCAGGAGTAATTCTTGATCTGTATCTAGTTCCTCTTGTATCTGCGGGGGATGTTCCTGGTTCAGCAGCACAACCTTCTCGTCAAATTGGTTCTGCAATAACAGCAGCAAATGGGACCTTCTCTTTGAAAGGTAATCCGGCTGAGTATATCCCTCCAGGTTATGGTGCATTGGTAGTCGAAACTATCCCTAGTGGTTATGTTGGTTCAAATGGTATATTTGATAATTACATCGTCAATGTTTCTGATAACGTGAATGTAACTATTGAAGCGCCCTTACCTGTAGATGAGCCTGTATTTGGCGCTGGATCTAATACTACATTGTCTGGAAGATTACAGATTGAAAATATTCCTCAAACTGATGTTACATTGTTAGATGATTGGGATTTAGATGGTGATTCTAATCCTGATGGGTTTAGCTTTGTTTGGTTCAACTTCACATCTTCTATTTCTGGAGCGCAGAGTTATACGACTTCTATCGGACCTACTGGTTTCTTTGAGATAATTATCTTCTTAGACGAAAATGAGACTCAAGGGCTTAACAATGCCACTATTGAATTCCCTGGTTGGCATGAAGCAGATTTACAGAATGGTTCTTCTCCTCTTTACCATCTACGTCCTCTTTCACAGGTCGTAACGATGAATGTAACTCCTGCTCCTAATTTGGATATAGTTCTAGAGGGTCCATCTGCAAATAATTCTCTCCTCGAAATTAATGATACGATTTTCATGAATGGTACTGTGCTTAGCCGAGGGCTTAATCCAGTACCTATGGAAGGTACTCTCTATCTCCAAATGCGTGTTAATGGTTCTGGAGCACCATATACAGATATCTCTTCTTGGATTTTAAATTCAACAACTTGGAGCGGAAATCCTGGTAATTTTTCACTTTCATGGTTTATGGATCCCTCAATGGTCCCTATTTCTCCAGGTTTCGTTGATATCCGATTTACATTTGATTCATCAACATTAGAAGCAGATGACCAAGTATTCATGCCTCCTGGGTTTGGCCTCAAGAGTTTCGTGACTTTCGATTACCTATTCGATCCTATTCAACGTGATCAAATGGAATTAATCAATATTGCAATGTTTGATCATACTGGTGGAACTGAGCAACCATTCAATGGTACATATCAGACAGAAATTAATGGTGTTTTAGTAAATACTACAATTGATCCTGAGGATGGCGGATTCACCTTTGATTATACTTCTCCAATAGTTCCAGCTGGTGATTATCCATTATGGATAAATTATTCAGGATCAACATGGTATGACGCTGCTTCAAATAATACTACTATTCGAATTAGTGGACTAGGAACGGTCTCAGCAACATTAGGTCAAAGTTGGACTCATATTGGTGACTCGAATTATGTGACTGGTGAAATACGTGATTCTAACATTACTGGTTCACCATTGATTTTGAATAACAATTCGTCAATTATTCTGACTATGGAATTACCCGGAACTGGTCCTTCAGGGCCTATGGGTGAACCACCTGCTCCTGATATTGTTGATTTAGGGTCTGGGTGGTTAAACACAAGTACGGGCCTATACAATGTGAGTTTTGTAATACCTAGTTTCGTTGGAGCAGGAGTATTTGATCTAGTAATTGCGTCTGACTTCAGTATTAGTCCACCAATAGGTGGAGCCTACTATTCAACTGAGGAGGGTGCAAGTATCCTTATTGGTGTAGAATCAGAATCTGTTCTGAATGCGATTGATCCTCCATCAACCGTTATTGCTGGTGATGTCTTAGAGGTCAATGTTTCAGTGATAGATGTTGCAGATGGATCGAATATTACTGGCGCAGCAGTACAAATGATATGGGATTGGGATGGCCCTAACAATCAGACACTTTCGTCTGCAACAAGTGGTAATCAAGATGGAATTGCTCGTTTCAATCCAACAATCCCAGTAGGAACCGATCCTGGATATTATGATGTTAGAATATTAATGCCTGATGACGTGACAGATCCATTATCTACAGGTTCTGCTAGATGGATTGGCAATTATACTGATCTTAACATCACAGTATTAGTTCCTACGTCTGTTGTTATTGATTCAATTGTTCCCCCCACTTTCATTACTGCAGGTTCTACGTTCGTAGTTGAAGGTTCTGTAGAAGATTTCAATGACCCTAATCGTAATTTCAGTGGGCCAATCGATGTTACTGTGTTCTTTGAAGGAGATCCATCAGAGATTCTAATTTCATCATATACTACTGCAGTAAATGGTACTTTCAATATCACAGTACCTACCGATCCTTTACTCGATGGAATCACAAGTGGAAACAAGACATTATTGATTCAAGTTCTTGAAGATACAAATCCATTTTATCTCCCAAGTAACATCTCTCAGCCAGTATTGGTTAAGGGAGTTACTGGATTTTCTCAGATTTCTCCATTAATCCCTGTTATTGTTAATCGAGGTGATTCTATCGAATTTGGAGCTACTTTGGTTGAGGAATCCGATCAAGATAGACCCCTATCTAATCAGACAATTTCTGCTACATTCCACGAAACAACACTGGCTGATGAGATTACAAATGATACAGGAGTGGTAAGATTCAACTTCTCTATTCCTAGTTCACACCCGTTGGGCATGATTAACATTCAGCTAGACTATTCAGGTAATTTCACTTTAATTGGTAGCAATCGAACCTTCAGTACTGTAACTGTTAGAACGATTACAATCTTAGTAGTTGATTCAATCTCTGCTAATCCAGTTGCAGGTGATACATTCAATGTTTCAGGTACACTTGCATCAGAGAATGGTTCTGGAATAATAGATAGAAATGGCAACAATCTTCTTCCCGTTCTCGGGTTTACTATTGATGGGTTTACTGACTCCTTTACTGTAGTGAACGGAACGGTTTATGATGGAAATTGGACTGCTAGTATCACTCTTGATCAAGATTTCCCTAGAGGGAATCATACTGTTAATGCAACATATACTCCTGGGGTGAACTACTTCCTTGGCTCCACGAATGGAACTGTCTTCGATAGCCGTGGTTATACTGTGCTTGATTTCAGTGATCCTCTTGATTTAGATCCAGATCGTAGAACGATTAGAGGAGATAATATTACTGTTGCTCTATCTCTATTAGATAATGCAGGAGCTCCTGTAGAAAATGCATCAATTAATATCTCAATAAATGGGTTGATATCTTTTGAAATATTTACTGACGAAAATGGAATAGGAATTGGTAACTTTAGTGTTCCAAGTACTTGGGTCGCTGGTCCTTTGACCATCAACGCAACACATGATGGGATTCCAGGTACAACCGGCGTTCTAGGTGATTCTACATTCACTCGTGTGGTAATACTAGCCCCTACCATTCTTACAATTGATTCTATTGAGGGTGATTTAATCGCAGGTCAAACAATCATTGTAAACGGTACATTACTTGATGAACATGGTTCCTCATTATTGAACGAAACAGGAGAAGCAGTGGGTGGTCTAATCCATCTCGCCATTGATGGAGAAGACACTGGTTCTGGTACAATAGTTCAGTCAGACCCGATTAGTGGGTCGTGGTCGATTTCTTACACATTACCATTAGAAACAACTCCTGGACCTCATAATGCTACAGCGTTCTTCCTCGGAGGTTTCCTTTGGGTAGATCCTATGGGTCAAGGTGATTCTCTAAATCCAGAGTATTATCTCGAATCAACTGATACCTTAGGATTCGGAGTATCAGTACCTACAGAAATACGTTTATTTGGTGGAAATACCGATGTAACTCGTGAAGAACTTCTTGATCTCACAGGCGTTCTTGTTGATATTGTCGAGCGACCAATTCCTGATATGACACTTAGTGTTTGGATGAATGGTCAGTTCTTGACAAACGTGACTTCTGATGATGAAGGAGTTGTTTCGATATTGTATCCAGTGCCTAGTGACATGCCTTTGGGTACTCAAAATGTTGAGGTTCGATTTGCAGGAGCTCCGCTCTATCTTCCATCAAATGCAACAACTACTTTTGATGTATATGCTCCAATAGTAGTAACTGTAGATACGATTGATACTGCAGCAGTAGGCGATACCGTAACAATCACTGGAACAATAAGAGATAATATCCCTGAAAATTGGGTACCTGGTCATATTGTTACTATACGAGTGGATAACAGCATAATTGGTTCTGCTACCACTGAAGTTGATGGTTCTTGGTCATTAGATTGGATAGTAGGCCCTGCTTTCTCTATTGGAGTTCACGAAATTGTAGCTTATTCGGAGCCTCAAGGGTTTTACTTAGGGGGGGAGTCAAACACTAGTATTGTCATTAAACATAATGCTGAGATTACTAACCTTGTAGTTGATGAAGGTGGAGTAGCTACAAGAGGAGAGACTTGGAATCTATCAGGTATTTTGGTAGATGGAGATACTAGTCCTAGGATTCCAATCGAAGGTGCAATCATTACAATCGAAGTAGACGGTATCATTCTAACTACTATTACTACAGATTCTAGTGGAGCATTTTCGACTCAAATCCCAGTATTAGTCTCATATGAACGCGGTTTACATACAATACGAGTTTCTTATGATGGGAATGATCAATTTATCGGGGCAGAGTCAAATGCTACAGCATATACTTGGTCTGATGTAACTATTGAGATTCTTGATGTATCTGATAACAATATCCGTTCAAACCAATCTCATCCAATTGAGATTACGGGTCGAATTGTAGAGATAGGCGGGACAGGAAATACTGTCACTGATTCAGATATTTCCTTGATTTGGGCTGGAGCTGTTGAATCTGATGCCATTATCACATGGGATAATGCTACTGGACAATTCAAAATTTTATTAATTGGAAGATCTCCTATGCAAGGTGATCTCGAATTTACTGTAAGAATGGCTCAAGATAGTTCTAGATTCTTTAATGAAGCAGAGAAGGTAGGAATCGATGCTTTCTTGATGGTCCCTGCATCATTTACTGCTTCATCTGTTGAAGTAGGACTTAATTCACGTGAAATCATTGGAACAATTACAGTCACAGCTACTGATACTGGTGAGAGAATTGCCAATGTTTCGATGACTGCTTTATTGTTTAATCAAACTTCTGAGATCTTCCAGTTTGGTAAATTGTCTGATGAAAATGGAATATTTGAGTATACCTTCTTCAGTCTAGAACCTCAACCTACGTTTTCAGATACTGCTCATTGGGGCTCATTCGAGATTCGTCTAAACACAACATCTCCATTGATTGCCCCCGATGATCGTGGCGATTTATTGAACCTAGTTGTGGACTTGACATACGTTCAAGTCGACGAATCTAATTCAATGTTAAGTCCAAGTTCTATTGCAATTTTCGCCATTATTTTACTTGCTGCGGCAGGTGCGGTAATTCAAATGAGGAGGAAGCAAAGTACAATTGAAGAAATTCAAGACATCTTCACATATACTGCGGAATTACTAGCAGCAGGAGATGAGATTAGGGAAGCAATTTTCAATTGTTACGAAGATCTATGTCTTGTATTGATGCAAAACGGATTCTTGAGGAGAGATTTTGAAACTGTACGTGAATTTGAGATGGCAATTAGGCAGGCATTACCTATTCGTGAATCTGCTTTGGAAGCACTTGATCAAGTCTTTGAAGAGGCTCGTTACTCATCTCATGAGATGGGCGACTCTCACAAGGCTGCTGCACAGGAAGCACTATCAAATGTGGTTTCTGAAATTCAGAATATGGCTGAAATCCCTGCTAGATGATTATTCAGATAAGCGAATTTCTAATCTGCCTTTGGAGTGAGATGCACTCAGAATATCTCTCCCACTTGGCAAAGCAGTTACCACTGGTTCCAAACCTTCTCGATCTATTCGTAAATATGAGGTTCCTGAATGAGTACCTATCTTGACCTCTATGCATTCAGAAGGTATGCCTAAGGTCATGATTGAAACTCCATCAATTAAGGCGACAGCATCTAAAGAAGCACCTAGTAGATTCTGAGCAAATAGTTGGGCATCTGCTTGTCTAGTACGTTCTACTACTTCACTTGCTGTCTGTAAGAATTGCTTATGAGAATTCATTGCAGGAGAATCTGAACTTGTTGTAGAAATAAAATGAGAATGTAGTTCCGAAGCAGTAGCATCTAGACTATGCCCTATTTCCTCATTTTCATTATTGCTGTCTATCTCAATTGAGTGCCAGTGTATGTCGGACATTGGCCTGTCCAAGTACTGCACAGTCATCAACCCTCGCAGTCATTCACTATGTCTTGCAGGGTCAGGATGACGAGAAAAGAACCTCCTCACAAGGCGTTCAGTAGAGCCTGAGTCAACGGTTTCAAACATTTTTAGATTTCTAGGCAGGCAACTTCTGTATCCTCTATCTCCTACTCTTCTATCAAGTATGACTACTATTGCTCTATCATCTGCTTTTCTTATTGGTCTCCCCATTGCTTGCAGAATTGAATTAATAGCAGGTTGGGCAGCAGAATATTTCCATGCATTTCTTTCTCCGAATCTTTCAGAAACGTAATCCTTCAGAGCTTGATTCGAGGCTGTTGGTCTAGCCATTGGTATTCCAATACAGATTACTGCATCTAAGATATTTTCATCATAGTCAATACCTTCAGATAAACGAGCATTATACACTCCAGCAAGAATACATCTTTGACCGGAATCTCTTGATTTCTTGAGTTGCATTAATGCATTTTCAACTTGAAATTTAGTCCAATTTCTTTCTTCGACAATGACTCTTCTCCCTGGCCAAGAACCTTCATTGATGATGTCGTCAAGTAAGTCGTAAGATGGTAAGAAAACTGCAACATGTCCAGGTGTTTGTCTAAGTATACTGTGTATGTGTTCTCGAATTAGTCTAGTATTTTCTACACTTCTGTTCGAATATTTTGTTGTTACATCCGTTGCGATCAAAACTGGCCTTCGATCATTTTCAAATGGGCTAGAATATTCTTCGTAGATCACGTCTCTATTGTTCGGAACTCTCAAGATCTCCCCATACATGGACGGAGGAAATAATGTTCCAGACATTAGTATAGCCCCTGAGCATCGAGAAAAGATAGATTGGGAAACTACTCCTGGGTCTAGTAAATACGTTGTAATTCTACCCTCTTCTTTAATCCCAAGAAGGTCGAAAACTGTGGCTAGAGCCTTCTCCCCACGTCGTTCATTCAATATGGATAGAATCTCTGCTAATCTATAGCATGCAAGGTCCTGCTCGTCATCTAATTCGTCATCAAAATCTACCTGGACTTGTTCTAATGTTCTGATAAATTTAGTAAGAGAAATCGGTTCATCTATTGTTTCTAATAACGAGTTTTCAAAAATATCTAATAATTCTGTGGGGGATGTCATCATTTCTTCTTGTGTTCCTAGCATTTTTTTTAGTTCTACAATGTATGTTCCTATATTGGTCCTTATTCTGGATAATGCTGCCTCAGATTTTCTTGCATTTTCCAAATCATTATACTGGATTTCATCGTTTTGATTTTTTCCCATCATCTTTGCTACATTATTGTCTAAAAACCCTTTATGTTCCTCCATTTCATTGAAAGCATCTCTTATTACTTGATTTGTTAATCTTCTTTCTAATCCCATCCGAATTCGATTTGGTAAATTATGTGCTTCATCAACCACAATAATTGTGTCTTCAATCTCAAGACCCATAGAAGGTAGAGATGCTTTTCTTATACCCTCTACAAATACATGATTATAATCACAAACTATTACATCTGAATCTTTCACAGAAGATCGAGCAGTAGACCAAGCACAAATGCCTCTTTTCCTACTCAATTCAATGACTTCATCAACATGTTTCGGCTCATTTAAGATAAAATTACGAAGATTGTTCCTGCCCAATGTTTTCATATCTTCTGGAATATCTGCTTCGCAATTACACTTTCCAGAAATTCTGTCTACTTCAACACACATTGACTCTCTTCCAATCATATCTACTAATTTGATTGAATCATTAGAACTCATTTTTTTATTAATTTTTTTTACTGAATCTACAACAATTCTATGTTGACTTTGTCTTCCAGTGAGAAATAATACTTTTTTTTGCCCATCAGGATGATTTTTTGCCGCTGTTAGGGATGATGAGAGGGCAGCGGCTGTTTTTCCAATTCCAGTTGGAGCCGCTGCAAATAGAAATCCACTATTTTTGAGTACTTTGTTCCCATCTTCTATCATTTTTGCTTGACCTTCGCGAAGATTATCGTGAGCTACGAACTCAAAATCTTCTGCGGCCATATCTCTTACTCGAACTCGGCCCCTCAAGAAGATTAGGTGAGTAGCTCTACAGCAGAGTCAATTAGGTTGCCCCGGAAATCGGGGCGGTGTGTGGGTGATCATACATTTCTTTGAACTTGGAGAGCTCTTTCTCTGAGTTTCTCAAAATTTCGTTGATTGAAGGGGGTCCCCGCGTAAGCGGGGGTGTGTGTTGTGAAAATGGTAGAAGAGCCTACTGCTCTATCTCTTATTTGGTCTAGATTTTGTTGAAGTAATTCTCTAACTGGGTTAGATTTAGTACATTTTGCCAGCATCGTATTTCTTAGAGCACTTCTCAACTTCAAAGGTAGAAAGACATTGGTAGCAGGGGGGTTTTGACGCCCCCCTGCATTGGTTGAGTACCCATCCCCTACCATGTCCTTTTGCCCCCCGTTAAGGTGTGTGATCCTCTCTTTGTCTCAGGCGATTTGCCAGTTGTTGATGCCGTGTCTCAAGCACGGTTTGAAGATCATCTGAAGCCACCATTTCGGCTTTCATGTGAGTTCGTAATGCGGCTCTAGTAACTTGGTCTGGAGAATCTCCATGGATGCTGCAGAACATGTCGATTTTATCTGTGAGGTCCATTCCTAGATCTACGGAAATAGTTCCTCCAACTGCTCTTGATGGAGATGCTTCAATTAATTGGCGAACAGCTAGTCTAATGACATCTGATCGGTTTCTCATTCCATCTAGTCCAACCATTTGGTCTAAGGCCATCAGATGGTCTTCAGGAATTCTGCACTGAACCATTGGACTGATATTGGACATTCTCCGCGACCTCTGTCCTATTGGGGGTGGCCCCAGTATATAGTTGTATTTCATTTGCAATACAATTGTATTACAATGATTTTTTATTCAGATTCGTCATATATATCTCCCTTTTTGTTCCAAAGTCTCCAAACGAGTAGACCAATTAACGTAGAACTTGCATGACCAATTGAAATGGCAGCATCAGTACCGTAACTATTGTAGTTCCAAACCTCAAATAAGAAAACAAGTATCAAAGGAAATTGCGGTTTCTTAGCATGATAAGCAAGTGCCCCCAAAGCCCCAAACATTCCAATCGATCCACCTCTGAATGATCTGCTCATGACGTAAGAAAACAGTTCAATATCGGGATTTAAGATGAAACCAACATTGTAAAAAATCGCCATAAATATTGATGTTAATGCACTTGTTCCGATGAAAATTATTGCAGCACTTTTCCAATTATTATGTGCCTCAAAGGATTGTAAAAAGAACATTATTCCTGCAGTAACATACATTGCGTGTACTGTATCCCAATGTGCAAAGGGGGAAATTAATAATGACAGAAGGAAAATTAGAGGATTAGATGTTAATTCATTTGGATTCATCCTCGCAATATCTTCACTTATTAATCTGAGATTGTAAAATACACTGCCTTCTATGGCTTCATCGATTAGTAGGACATAAAACCAAACTATTGCGAGATAGAAAATAGTAAATCTTCTAGTTTGAATTATCTCCATAGGGTTTAGTAAATTTCCAGAAGCGTCTCTCCAAGGAGCTACAAATCCAAGAAGATTTTTTGAAGTTTCACCACCTCCTTTCACAGAAGAGATTTTGGGAGCCACGTTTCTCTGTTGATGGTTCTTGATTTCAACCCTCTCTTTGATAATTATTGATTAGTTGAATAATTTTTCATTCATCAAAGCGATTTGGCCATATAGTTGAGATGTTACCCCGATACATGGATAGTAAGGGCGGAAGTAGAGGACTTTACATTTTGATGAGGACAGTCCAGGTTGCTTTAGCAGATGATATTGTTACAGATGATGAGTCTGCAATGTTGAAAGTTATTGAATCAGTCATGGGCCTAGATTCCGGCAGTGTCCAAGATTGTTTTGCTATAGCTAGAGGGGATATGATGTCTCCATTTAATGATACAGATGTTGAGGAGCATACAAATCGAAAGTTAGGAGATCTTGCAATGTACCAGAATGTGTTGATTACTGCATTGGATGATGAAGTAATTACAGATGATGAGATGGCAATGTTAGATGTTCTAAGGCGAGTTCTTCGTCTTCAATCTGATGAGCATGCTCTAATGGTTGAGCAAATTAGGTTACTTGCATCTCGTTCTAATACATCAGAAAGACTTACAGAACGCATGGAAAGGTATCTAGTAAGGCATCCATTCTCTTGAAGACTTGACTTTTCTATCCGAATCACCTAAATCCTGTGTTTTCCCTCGATGTCTATGAAGCGGCGCTTGAGTGTAGTACTAGTGATTTTATTTCTCGCTCCAATATTCGTTTACTCTTTAGATTATGATGGCTTCATTCAGTTAGAGGAGAAAGTTGGACCTGAATATACATCTAAAGCAAGTTCATCTCAATTACTTTGGTTTGAGAATGCAGGCGGCTCTGGTTCAGATAATATTCAGGGGATTGATGTAGATGATTTTGGTAACGTATACGTTTGTGGATATTTTCATCAAACTTTGAACTTAGGAGAAATTTCAACCCTTGCTTCCAGTAGTAATTCTGCAGATATTTTCGTTGCTAAGTTGTCAGTAACTGGAGAATGGTTATGGGTGAAAACTGCCGGTTCAACTAGTTCCGATTATTGTTATGATATAGATGTGGATAAGGGTGGAAACGTCAGTATTACGGGAATTTATTACGGTTCAATTCAATTTGGTAGTGACTCTCATTCTTCGAGTGGTTCTTACGATATTTTTGTAGCGTTATTGGACACCTCCGGAAATTGGATTTGGTCAGAGACAGTCGGGGCAAGTGGTAGTGATTATGCTCATGGAGTGGCTCTAGCAGAATCTGGGAACGTATATGTCACCGGATATTGGTCATCTGGGACACTGAATTTTGGGTCCGCTGGTTCAATTACATGTGGTAGTTGTTACTCTGATGGTTTTCTAGCCAGTCTTGATTCTCAAGGGAATTGGCGTTGGGTTGAAAGGATCGGTGGCAGTTACTACGAGAGAGGTCGCTCAGTAGCAGTTGATAGTCAAGAACGAGTATATGTTACCGGAGAATTCTCGTATAATGTTGAATTTCCGGGAATGACATTGAACAATGGAAATCGTGCTTATGATTATTGGGGCTTTATTGCCCAATATTCTTCTTCTGGTAGTCATTCTTGGGCAGAAGAATTTGGATATACTTCCTATGAGACATACCCTGAAGGAATCAGTGTGGATTCAGGGGGTAATGCTACTGTTTGTGGTCGATTTTATGGATATTCTGAATTTTCTGGAAATAGATTGCAAGCGAATTCGAATAGTTGGGATATGTTTGTGGCCCAAATCTCTCCAACTGGCAATTGGAACTGGTACGATAAAGGAGGTGGTAGTAGTACTGATTATTGTTACGAAGTTTCCACTGAATGGGATTCTGGTGAAATAGCTGTTACTGGGTATTATTACAGCACAGCAGTTTTTGGACCATATGGCCTAACTAGTACAGGATCAAATGATGTATTTGCTGCAACACTTTCTTCTTCAGGTACATGGAATTGGGTCAAAGGATACGGTTCTACCTCTGGAGATTCAGGATATGGGGCCGCTATTCTTGGAAATGAAACATATTTTGGTTTCAATTACCCTACCTCATTAACTATTGATGGTTCAACGCTTTCTCATAGTGGATCTAATGATTTTGCTTTAGTAGTTCATGGTATCGACTCTGATGGTGATAAAGTAGGAGATCGTACCGATAGATTCCCTATCGATTCTACTCAATGGTCAGATTTTGATGGTGATGGTTTTGGTGATAATTGGGGTGAACCTTCTTGGAATGCGTCTAGGTTCGGTGGACTAGGTGTTTATCGAGATGGCGCTACAACTCCTGATTTTTGCCCTGTCGCCTATGGTTTAAGCACAAGAGATGTATTTGGTTGTCCTGATGAAGATGGAGATGGTCAATCAGATTCTAATGATGCATTCTTGGGTAATTCTACTCAATGGGAAGATACAGATTCAGATGGATTTGGAGATAATACTGAGGGGGAAGCTCCAGATGATTGTCCAAATGTGTGGGGTACTTCTACAAAAGATTCCTTTGGATGTACAGATTTAGATAGTGACGGTTGGTCCGATCTCGCTGATGATTTCTTCAATAAACCGTCACAATGGAATGATACTGATGGCGATGGAATGGGAGATAATTGGCGTGTATCATCTTGGAATTCATCTCGAATGTCCCATTGGCCAGGAATGTGGATTGAAGGAGCATACCTGCCAGATCCTAGTCCTTTAGATAGAGATAATGATGGTTTTGAAGATATTGAGCTTGAAAATTCTATTGGACCTTTTGATGATTGCCCTGACACTCCAGGCACCTCATTTAGAGATCGTATAGGCTGTGTAGATTCAGATGGTGATGGGTGGTCAGACATTTCTGATGCAATGCCAGATAACCCTAATCAGAATGCAGATTCTGATGGTGATGGCTTTGGAGATTCACCTGGCTTCCCAGATTCAGATGATTGTCCAACTCGTCAAGGAACTTCGTCTATTGATAAAATAGGGTGTCCAGACAATGATGGGGACGGTATTTCTAATGATGGCGATGATTGCCCTGTAGATTTTGGGCAATCGTCTAACGGATGTCCAGATAGTGATGAAGATGGGATTCCAGATGTAGCCGAATCTGGCCTAGTTGATGATTGTCCCACAGAATGGGGTACCTCAACTGAGGATAGAATCGCTTGTCCAGATCGAGATGGTGATGGTTGGTCGGATGCCGGTGATACATTCCCTACAGATCCAAGTCAATGGGCAGATACTGATGCAGATGGATTGGGAGATAATCCTAATGGAACAGATCCTGATAGTTGCCCAGAGGAATATGGAGAATCTACAGAAAATGGATTAGTTGGATGTTTAGATTCTGACGGAGATGGTTTTGCAGATATTATTGATGGTAATTCTAGTGTTCCAGGTGGGTGGGCAAATGATGCCTCTTTATGGTCAGATACTGATGGTGATGGATGGGCAGATCAGCAAGGCTTTGACCAAAGTGATGATTGTCCACTAGTAGCAGGAAATTCAACCCGATTTACAAAAGGGTGTCCCGATTTTGATGGAGACGGATGGGCCGACATGGTTGATCCTGATGATGATAATGATGGTTTTACTACATTTGATGAAATTAATGTTGGAACCGATCCATTTGACGCTAACGATGTACCTTTAGATGAAAATGGAGATAATACTCCGGACCAGTTACAACAGAGTTCTACATTAGATCCTGCTGTTCAAACAGGAGTATCAATTGGTATTTTGGTCATAATCTCAATTGGAGCATTGATGTCAATATTAGTTTGGAGATCATCTACTGGTAGAAAAAGTAATTTCGAACGACTAAGGAACTCAGTAGATAATGCTGAAGGATATGAGGGCATTCTCGAAGTTGAGAAAGAGGTTGAGACATTGTCTGAAAAAGGTAGAATTGATGCTGGACAGACTGCTTTGTTATTCGATCGTATTGGGGATAAGCGCTATCGTCTTGAAGAAGAGATGAGAGTTGCTCAGCAAGCGGAATGGTGGGCACATCAACAAGCTCAAGGACAGCAAATTCAGCAGCAGGTAGACCCAAATGCTTACTCCCAGCAAGGATGGAGCCAACAGGGTTAGAATCAACAAGAAGATAGTAGGGTTCATTTCTGAGTCTGCACGGGCATGTATCAATGAGAGTCATCAATGACACTATACATGGATCATTTTCGATTGATGGTGTTAGAGAAGATTTACTTTCAACTCCTGAGTTCAATAAACTAAGTCATATCAAACAATTAGGTCTTGCTCATTTGGTTTTTCCAGGTGCTCATCATACTCGTTTTGAGCATTCTCTTGGGGTTTCACATTTAGCCGGACGAATGGCAGACAGTCTTTCTCTTTCCGAAGAAGAATCTACGATTGTAGAGGTGGCGGCAATGTTACACGATGTTGGACATGGTCCGTATTCTCATACCTTGGAACATATACTTCATGAGAGAGGAGGAGCAGATCATATGCATATCACTGAAGGAATTATCACGGGAGATTACGAGATACTTTCTGATGAGGAGAGATCTCTTTTTCCAGAACGTAGAACGGTTCCCGAGATTTTGGAATCTTATGGAATCGATCCTAAAGAAGTTTCATCATTGATTCATGGTCCTGATGCAGGAGGAAAAGAGAGAAATTTGTTTCATTGGGGCGAAGGCGCAGAAGCCTTTCACTCACAAGATCATACGATGGGTCATTTGGTTCATGGTCCAGTTGACTGTGATCAAATGGACTATCTTTTGCGAGATGCACATTTTACTGGTGTGAGGCACGGGATAATTGATCATCATCGATTGATTCATTGTATGGAAAGACATTCTGGAGATATAGCAGTTTCAGAAGGTGGTCTATCAGCGTTGGAAGGGATGATGACTGCTAGGGCTCTGATGTACAGTGCAGTATATTTTCATAAAGTTACTAGGATTACAGAAGTAATGCTTTCCAGAGCTGTAGAAAGATCAGAAGAAAATCTCCCTGATGCCGTTCTAATGCAACGCATGGTTGATGCAGAAGTTTGGCATGCTTTAGATTCTGCTGGTCCATTTGCTAAAGATATGATTAAGCGTTTGAAATATCGTCGGTTACTGAAGAATTGTTTGACAAGGAGAATGGATGAATTGACTCCTGTTCAAATAGATCGTTTGGTTCATTTAGCGACAAATTCCGAGGATAGGATTCAAGTTGAAGATGAGATTGCTAGACGTTCTGGTCTAGATCCAGGATATGTTTGTATTGATGTTCCATCTATCAAATTATTACTCTCTGAACCTCGCATGGCTGCAGTAGATGTACGAATAATAGGTAAGGACGGACGAACAAGATGGTTCCGTGAACATACTCCTGTTGCAGATGCATTAAGAAAAAGACAAGTTAGTCAGAATGCTATGTCTGTGATTACTCTCAAGGGATATGAAGAGGCAGTGTCGAATATTGCTGAACGTATTATCTATTCATAGTCTGAAAAAATCATACAACCTTTCAAGTGCCTAATTGATTTCGGTCGTTACATCCCTTGCGGTTAGTACCTCGGAGAGATGAAAAATGCATAGCCACTTGAAAGAAGTTTATGAAAATGTTAAGAGAAGAGATCCTGCTCAGCCTGAATTTCATCAGGCTGTTTTAGAGGTTCTTGAGAGCCTAACTCCGATAGTTGAAGAGCGACCAGAATTTCTTGAAGCTAACATTTACAATCGAGTTGTAGAACCAGAGCGCATAATTCAATTTAGAGTTCCATGGGTAGATGATGATGGAAAGATGCAAGTTAATCGTGGATTTAGAGTTCAGTTTAACGGTGCTATTGGGCCATACAAAGGTGGATTCAGATTCCATCCATCTGTCAACGCATCTATTCTCAAATTTTTAGGATTCGAGCAAATTTTCAAGAATAGTTTGACTGGACTGCCGATGGGCGGAGGAAAAGGAGGTTCTGACTTTAATCCAAAAGGTAAGTCAGATAATGAAGTAATGCGTTTCTGCCAAGCATTTATTGGTGAATTATGGCGCCATATCGGTCCAGATACGGATGTTCCTGCAGGTGATATTGGCGTAGGTGGACGTGAGATTGGTTACATGTTTGGAATGTACAAAAAGATGGCCAATGAATGGTCTGGAGTTCTCACTGGTAAGGGTTTACCATACGGTGGTTCTCTAATTCGTCCTGAAGCTACCGGTTATGGTTGTGTTTATTTCGTTCGCGAAATGTTAGCAACAAAGGGAGAATCCATGGAAGGAAAGCGAGTTTCAATTTCAGGTAGTGGAAATGTTGCTCAGTTTGCTACCGAGAAAGTATTAGATCTAGGAGGGATTCCTGTTACTTTATCAGACTCTAGCGGTTTTATTTACGATCCATCTGGAATTACACGTGAGAAACTTGCTTGGGCAATGAATCTCAAAAACGAACGTCGTGGGAGAATCAAGGAGTATGCTGATCACTTCGAGGGTGTTGAGTACCATGAGTCAAAGCCTGAACCGTCAATGAATGGTCTGTGGTCAGTTGATGTAGACGTGGCTCTTCCATGTGCTACTCAGAATGAACTCAATGGTGAAGAGGCAGCTGCTCTTGTTGCTAATAGTGTAATGGCAGTTGGAGAAGGAGCTAACATGCCTTGCACTCCTGAAGCTGTAGAAGCCTTCCAGAAAGCAGGAGTTTTGTTTGCACCTGGAAAGGCATCTAATGCAGGAGGTGTTGCAACTTCTGGTCTCGAAATGTCTCAGAATTCCCTTCGAATGTCATGGACTCGAGAAGAGGTAGATCAGAAATTAGATGGAATAATGGTCGGTATTCACAAAGCAGCGTATGAGACTGCTGAAAAATATGGTCGTCCTCATGATTATGTGTTTGGTGCGAATGTGGCTGGATTCCTTAAGGTCGCAGAGGCGATGTTGGCGCAGGGCTCTTGGGGTTAATCTCTAAATTTTATTCCGTCAGGCAAAGATGGTACAAATCAGTGGCTTCACTCATTCAACATCTCCTCGGAAACCTCCCACAGTCGACTCGCATTAGAGTCGTTTCGAGCGTGACGGTTGCCACGATTCCTTTTGGATCGAACCCAATATTCACCGGTTGAGGTGGCTGCGTCTTCGCTCAAAGCAAGATGTAAGCCTGTGCTCGCACCTTTCGTCGAGTTGATCATAAATAGACGGAATAGAGGCAAAAACAAACGCATTGGGCCGCTAGAACCGGAACCGAAACGCGTGCGAACAACACCTGGATGGAAGCAATGTGTTGTGATTCCTGTTCCTTCCAATTTACGAGCCAATTCGCGTGTAAACAAGATGTTGCAGAGTTTAGAATTGCCATAGGTTCGCCATTGACTGTAATACTTTTTTTCCCAATTTAGGTTCTTTAATTTGAGATTGGCCATCCTGTGAGCTTCTGATGCGGTGTTGATGATTCGACTACCTTCAGTCGCTTTGAGCAATGGCAAGAATATCTGTGCCATCACAAAGTAGCCTAGATGATTTACGCCGAATGTCATCTCGTGTCCTTGAGCAGTCTTTTCTCTGCGACCCCACATCGCACCGGCATTGTTGAGAAGTACGTCAAGACGATCGAACTTGGCGGTAAATTCAGCATGAAGTTTAGAGATGTTGACAAGGTCGCTCATATCGCAGAGCATCATCTCTACTGAATCTCCAAATTCTGCCTTTAATTTATCCAAAGCGGGCTGTCCGCGTTCTGCACCCCGGCTGACCATAACAACGTGAAATCCGGCATCTGCCATACCTCTGCATAATTCGAAGCCTATGCCTGAGTTTCCGCCACTGACGATGCAAACCCGGTCTGCCATAGTCTTCCGTAGTATGGCCTGTTCTTAGACCATTGTTGGAGCAGGGTGATCATCCCCTTTATCATCTGGCTTACGAACTCTAGTCCAAACATTTGTCATTAATTCATCATGACATTTTTTACAGTAATAGAATCGTCGATATGCTTCTCTAAACGAATATGCCTTTTTTCCAGTTGCAACTAAAAATCCTTCTGGAGAAAGACGTGAAATTACTTCGCCTTCTTCGGCACAATTCGGGTGGTCGCACTTCGGCATTCATCATCACCTGTCGCTCACATCACTTGAATCATTGTAATGTTTCATCTGTTTTTTCTCCTTCATCAGTATTGGGTGTGATGACAACTAGTGCCATATTTGCTTCAACATTATCTCCTTCGGAACAATTGATTGAAGATATTTTTCCTGATATAGGGGCAGTTACTTCATTCTGCATTTTCATTGCTTCTAGTATCAATATTACTTGCCCTTCGATTACCTCTTGGCCTAATGTGGCCTCTAAAGTAACAATTTTTCCAGGTATACTGGTCGAAACAGTTCCGGATTTTACTTTTGAACCACCCCCTCCGCTTCTTCGTCTTGGAGTAGGAGAAGATCCAAGGTTCTCTGGCAGTTTAACCATAAATTCAGTTCCAGAAACGGTGGCTCGTAATTTTCCGTCATCCATTTCTTCTATATCCACAGAGAAAATTTCTCCATCAATATCGATTTCATACTTTTCCGGCATAAATTCACCTCCAAGTACTTCTTGAATTTCTTGCTTGAATCAGATTATTTGTTCCGAACCTCATTCGACGATGATCTTGTGAGAAAGCAGGACCTAACATTCGCCCAATATCTGCCTTATCATCAATATTTCTAGAAATATGTAATTTAACTGCTAAAGCAACAGCGAGTCGTAATTTATTATCGATTTGATTATTATTTACATCTCTTGATTCTCTCAATATCCTTCCAATTTCTGATGTAAAAGATGTTTTTTCATCCATGTGATTACCTCAGAGTGGGATGTTACCATGTTTTCGAGCAGGTCTTGGTTCTTCTTTATCCATTAGATGACCCAGTGCTCTTGAAAGGCGTTCACGGGTTTCTGCTGGATCTATGACGTCGTCTAGATAACCTAGAGAAGCTGCTTTGTATGGAGTTGCAAAAGATTCGGTATAGTCATCTACTAATCTTTGACGTTCTTGATCCGGATTGCCAGAAGTTTGAATTCTTTTTCTATGAATTATCTGTACTGCTCCTTCAGCACCCATTACCGCAAGTTGAGCAGTTGGCCATGCAATATTGTAATCTCCTCTGATATGTTTTGACGACATAACATCATAAGCGCCACCATATGCTTTTCTTAATATCACAGTCATCTTAGGGACTGTAGCTTCTGCATAAGCGTAGAGTAGTTTAGCTCCATGTCTAATGATGCCGCCCCACTCTTGTCCTGCTCCCGGTAAGAATCCTGGAACGTCTACAAGGGTAACTAAAGGAATGTTAAATGCATCACAGAACCTAACAAATCTTGCTGCTTTAACAGATGCATCGATATCTAAACATCCGGCTAAGAAATTCGGTTGATTCGCAACTAATCCAATTGAATGCCCATCAAGTCGAGCAAATCCACAAACAATATTTTGAGCAAAATCGGCTTGAACTTCTAAAAATGCTCCATAGTCGACTATTCCTTCAATGGCAGTAATTACATCATATGGCTTGGATGGGTCTTCAGGAACAAGATTTCGCAAAGTTTCAGAATCGATTGATGGCTTCGCAGAAGATGCTCTAGGAGTTTTCTCTAAGTTATTACTGGGTAAGTGTCCAAGTAAATTTCGTACTAAATCGAGAGCATCTTCATCAGATTCTGCAGTGAAGTGAGTAACTCCAGATCTTGTAGCATGTGTATTTGCTCCTCCAAGTTCTTCAAACGAAACTTCTTCATTGGTGACTGTTTTGATAACCTCCGGACCAGTAATGAACATATGAGCGGTTTTATCCACCATTATTACAAAGTCAGTAATTGCAGGACTGTATACTGCTCCTCCAGCACAAGGTCCCATA
>DAPV01000082.1 GCA_002502625.1 Euryarchaeota archaeon UBA125 | reverse complement strand
TCGCATAGCCTGGTATTGCGCATGACTGGAAATCATGTGGGATTTTCCCTCCGGAGTTCAAATCTCCGTCTCGGCGCCATTCCCTCAATAATCATCGGTGCATTCATGACCGGCCTTGTCTTGATGGAATCATGAAAGAACGCGAGGTACAGGAGGGGATTGAACTCCCCGACGACATGCCTCGTCTTTCTGATGTTAGTTTTTTGACAAATACTAGAAATTGGCATCCTCGATTAGAATCTCTTGATAGGATAATCACTGAATTTCCTTACATGTACTCATTAATTCGGAAAAATTGGACTAGTACACACCTGATGGCTGTTGGACTTGCAATTCTCGGATCTATTGCAGGTGCTTGGGACTTAGGAGTGGGAGAACTATCCAGTGGAGGGGATTACAATACTATGGGAATTAATCCATTTAATCCGGATTCAGGTATTCTTCAGGCAAATGCAGCAGCAATACTCCTTACCTTACTTAGTGGAGCTTTATGGATTGCTGCTATTGGTATCAATTGGATGATATATCCACTTATGCGGTCACATTCTCTTTATCTCATCACTGGTGTAATAGCGGTACAAATTGGAATGGTATCAGTACACTCATCTAATCCATCATTCCCCCTAGATACTGGATTATTATCTGGATTACCAGTATACATTTCCAATATTGTCATGTTGTTTATATTGACAGTTATTCTTAATCGATCGGTTTCCGAAACAAGAGACCTTCATGTCGAAGTACATCACCCTCATCCTGATCCTAGGGAACAAAAACGTGCACAAAGGGATCATAGTCTTGCGGGATGGACATTAATGCTCTTCTTGTTTGCAATATTGGTGAATATCTCCGCTTGGGCTGGAGCTCATCACGTCTCCCCTAGACCTCCATTTGAATCATCTAGAATGTTTACATATGTACTACATCTACTATCAACTTGGACTTTCATCCTTTTATTCAACCTCATTCTGTGGTATCCACAATTTATGTTAGGAAATAGTACAACTACGATAGAGTCAGAAAGATCAAGACAAGCAGGTATAGAAGTAAGTGCCACTGATAATTCATCAGGAACATGTCCACACTGTGGAGAAGTAAGTATGATGCAAATGACTGATGAAGGAATAATAGTCGGCCCATGCCCTAAGGAAGGGTGTGGAGACGTGAATCCTGTTGGACAAGATTGTAACAAATGTGGAATTGAAATCCCTTCTGCAATTTTGTGTCATAAATGTGGAAGAGAGACGTCAGTATCCGATTTATTCCCATTAGAGGAGGCATGGTGATGAATCTAAAACAACTACGTGAATCCGTCCCTACTATTTCTGAAGACGGACCGATATATCTTGATAATGCATGTGTAACTCTCAGACCTCAACCAGTTATTGATGCAATCAACCATTATTACACTAGAGAACCATCTTGCGGTGGAAGAAGTGCTCATAAATGGGGCATGGCAGTAACTAGAACTGAATTTTCTGCAAGAGATGGAATTGCAAAATTAATTGGAGCAGAGGGGCCATCAAATGTTGTTTTCAGTAGAAATACGACACAAGCAATTAACCAAGTAGCTCATGGAATTAATTGGTCTAAAGGGGACATAGTTGT
The DNA here is from genome assembly GCA_002502625.1 of Euryarchaeota archaeon UBA125. Lineage (GTDB taxonomy): Archaea > Thermoplasmatota > Poseidoniia > Poseidoniales > Thalassarchaeaceae > MGIIb-N2. The sequence goes on along the minus strand of DAPV01000082.1, from coordinate 1,880 downwards.
CATTTCTGATAAAGAACATAATTCAAATTCAATTCCATGGAGAATGCAAGAAGATGTTGAAGTTAGGGTTACTAAAACAGGTGAGGATGGACGTTTCGATCTTGAGGACTTCGAACGAGTATGTTCTGAAGCAGGAAGTAACCTCAGAATGGTTGCATTGAGTCATTCGCGTAATCTTGATGGAACTTCTATTCCTGCGAAAGAATGTGGGGAAATAGCAAAAGATCACGATGCTCTATACCTACTTGATGCTGCGCAATCTGTACCTCATCGACCTGTCGATATTAGAGAAATAGGAGCAGATTTTGTTGCTTTTAGCATTCACAAAATGATGGGGCCTTCTGGAATGGGTGCACTAATCGGTTCTCCTGATGGATTTGACCAATTGAAGTCTATTTCAGCAGGAGGGCAAACCGTTTCTTATTCCTCATTAGATGGATTTACATTCAAGCCTGGAGCACCGCATTTAGAAGGCGGACTAGGACATTATGCGGGATATTATGGAACAAATTCTGCTGTTCAAATACTAAATGAATTATCTATGGAACAGGTCCATGAAAGAGAAGTTGCGATTAATACAATAATTTCTAATGGAGTAAAGAATTTAGATGGAATGTCAATAATTGGTCCTGAATCTGCAGAAGAGAGAGGAGGAATTACATCTATTTTGATGGAAGGAAGAGATCCGCATCAATTCTCAATGTTATTGGATGAAGCATTTGGCATATATGCAAGAAGTGGACTTCACTGTGTAGATCCTTGGTTCCATGAAAATCAGACACCGAGAGGTTCATTGAGATTTTCATCATATGGGTATAATACAATAGATGAAGCAAAGTTAGCAGTAGAAGCTATTTCTGAACTTGTTGAAGCTATTCCAAGAACTTGAGGTTCAAAGATTTGGAGTGATCTAGGATGGTATGGTATCACGGATTTATCATCGAAACTATTCTAGAATTATTTCCAAAGAAAAATAGGGAGTTTTTGATTAAAAGTTTCAAAATTTTAGGTTGGACTCTACTTCTTTTAGGAATTATTGCGATTTTAATCGGATACACTACTTCTGAACCGCAGTCTGGTTTCTCTGGACTTGGGAATGTGATACTTTTTCTCGGCGGTATAATTTGTTGTTTAGTGGGATTTTCCTTAATCACGGGATGGTTTTCTGTGTGGCAATCAAGAAGCCTGTATGATTATGATTATGAACACTCTTGGTCAGAAATCATAGGCAATATGAGGAATGAGGATTCTAGTGCTTCTGGATTTGTCGTTGCTATTGTTTTAGGTTTAATGATGATTCTATCAGTATCTATTGGAGCACTATATTTCTTCGCTGACGAAGATGGCCTAAGTTTCAGTGGCCCCTCACCTCAACTAATTGATTGGCATTATGATCATCTTTCAACAAGTGGTTTCGATGAAATGGGGGATTGGTCAGGAAACGGAGTTCAGGTCTGCATCATTGATACAGGAATTGAATTGAATCATCCGCATCTTCGAGATATTCAATTAGCAGGATGGCTAGACTTGATAGATAACAGAAGCGAACCATACGATGATGAAGGACATGGGACCGCTATGGCAGGTATTTTAGTCGCTCATGGAAGTATTCCAGGTGTTGCCCAAGGTGTTTCTCTTCATGTGGTTAAAGCATTGGACTATTCGGGTTCAGGAAATGACGAAACCATTGCGTCTGCAGTGAATTGGTGCATCAATCAAGAAACTGATATCATAAGTATGAGTTTAGGGGGAAGCCCAGGATTCAGATTCTTTGGACAATCAACTGATGAGTCAGAAAATGCAGTCCAGGACGCATTAGATTTGGGAATATTTGTTGTTGCGGCAGCAGGAAATGATGGTGGGCCAGACGATGATGGAGA
>DAPV01000074.1:4539-5362 GCA_002502625.1 Euryarchaeota archaeon UBA125 | reverse complement strand
AATGTGTCTGTGCTTGATCATAACAAAACCATGCATCATCGTATTCATTCCTCCTTTCATGTAGCCTACCTAGGCCCATCCATGCTTCATGATTTTGTGGTCTCTGTGCCACGATTCTTCTAGCCATAGGGATGAACTCATCATGTCTGCCATTATCAAATAATTTTTCGATTCTTCTGCCAAACACTATGTTAGCTCTTGGATCACGTAAATCTAGAGTGTTCATTCTAATGCTGAAATCTTCAAATTTATCTTGAATACATGCTATGTGAGTATACCATTTATCAGGATCTAATGGGTCTACATCAAATGCAGCTTCTAGTAAATCATTACCATGTTCAATTAGATCTATTCCAGTCAATATGTTAGTACGTTCAGGATTTCTACCAAGAATTACAAATAAGTCTTCTAATACTGCCCTTATACCAATTTCGTCAGATAGTAGAATTTTAATTTTAATTAATTGCCTCCAATTATCTTCATTTGTGAAGTCATGCAATACTGACTGCCTAGACGACTGTTCAGCCCAATTCAAATTAGTCATTCTATTTTCAGTGTCTTGTTTAGCGATATTCAGGAATTTATTTGCCTGTGCTCTATGACGATTGCCTAAACTCCTGCGAGGATGCTGGAGTCGTGCATTTGTCCTTTTACTCATTGTATCCCTCACTATATTGATGTGAATGGAGCAGGGTCCTCACCAAATGGGATGGTAGCATCAAATCCAACCTTTGAAGTAAGTCCGTCAGAATTCCTAGACGGATCTAGACTAGATCCCTTCTGATTACTTAGAATGAATGTATCTTTATCAGGTTGCCATCTA
>DAPV01000074.1:478-4234 GCA_002502625.1 Euryarchaeota archaeon UBA125 | reverse complement strand
ATCTTTATCAGGTTGCCATCTAGTCATCATTGCCCATTCAACTCTCACTGGGTCGTCAATTTGTATATCGTCATTAACCACAGTAACTGCTTTCATTGACTTATGTCCATCTAAAGCGGCTTTAATCGCCTTCATAGAATCGTCTGATGATTTCGGATTAATTGATACAACAGATGATAACCATCCACAACCACCTTCACTTAGGTGAACATCGGTGCATTCAGTAACTTGCGAAACTGCTGATTTTATTGTAGGGGCACGTGGTAAACCCATCAGTGTTTTATGCTCTTTTCCAGCAGGCAATATTGCATGAAAGATTGGAGAATTTCGATGATGAATTTGATTTATCTGAATAACTGGTTGAAGCCTAATATCATCTACTGTTCCAGTAATGTCAACATATGGACCTTCTTCATCATCTTCACCAGTAATTACTGCTTGCATTGCATATTCGGCATCTGCAGGAACATGAACTCCATTCGACAATCGAATAACACGAAGTGGCTTTCCATAAACTTTCAAGTGTAGTGATGCTGCTACTCTCAATTCATCAATACGTTCATTGAACGACATAGCTGCTGCAAGTAACACACAGGGATCGGCGCCATTGATAATTGCAATGTTAAGAATTTCATTATCCGCGCGGGCTTCATCAGTGAATTGTCTTAGGTGTCGAGGCACTAACCTAGCAACTAATCTATTTTTGCCAGCTACAAATTGACGATGAAAACTCATATTACGTTCACCATTTCTTTCTGCAATAATAACTGATGCAGACATGTATCTGCCTCGATCTTGTTCATAATGCCAAGGAACGGGTATTGATGTCACGTCTACGATTGCCATGGTATTTTGCATACATTCTGCTTTTTCGGGTTCTACAATTACAGGGTCACATGGGTTATCCATTGCCCATCCCATTGTATCAATTAATTCACCAGGTGATAGACTCCATACTTTACACAGATGTTCTCTAGTTAGAATATTCATACTAGCACGGTGACCTGGGCATTCAGTAATGTTATCAAATAAAATTGCAGAATGCTGATTATTCGCTGATGAATGCATAAGTCCATGGTTAACGGATGTAGATTCATTAACTATCGAAGACATTGTGGCATGATCTCTGAATGACATGATTTCTTCAGGTTGCACATTGTCCTTCAAGTTTGCATGAATTTGGGCTCAAAAATAGACAGTCTTCCCCGTCACGCTCATATACGGAGGGATGGTCGCCGGGTTGCAATAGCAGGTGAGAGACTCTTGGGACGTGGACTGTTCGCTGGTACAAAAATCAAGGCGGACCGTCAACGGTTTAGGCAGAAAGACCGACTAATCCGCAGGCGTATGAAGAAAAAATCTCGTGTAGGTGGTGTTTTGAAACACGATCCATTGCGCGGAAGTCATCAAGCTAAAGGCATTGTAACTGAAAAAGTGAATATTGAAGCAAAACAACCTAATTCTGGACTTCGTAAGGCTGTAAAACTTAATTTGAAAGGTTCTGGAAATAAATTAACTGCATTTGCTCCTGGTGATGGTGCTATTTCATTTATTGACGAACATGATGAAGTTCTTGTCGAAGGAATTGGCGGACGTATGGGTCGTTCTTACGGAGACTTACCTGGTGTCAGATATAAGGTAATCAAAGTTAACGGTGTTTCATTAGATGAAATGGTTCGTGGTCGTAAAGAGAAACCAGTACGTTAGGTGATATTATGTCAGATGAAGAACCCTCTCTAGTTTCACAAGAAACAGAAGTTTCTGTACCTATTGCTGGAATAGGGACATTGGTCTTCTCTCAATGGGATGCATCCGAAGTAGTTTGTCAAGATCCGGGTATTGCCCCATACATCAATTTGACAACTATTGGAATGCCACTGAGTGGTGGAACCCATGCAAACCAATGGTTTGGAAAGCAGCGTTTGTCTCTTATCGAACGCTTCACTAATGGTTTAATGCGACGTGGACCGAATTCAGGCAAGAAATCTACTACTGTTTCTGCTCTGCGTGATGCATTGAATATCATTCATGATAGAACAGGAAATAATCCACTGCAGACGCTTGTTGATGCAGTGGTTAATTCAGCACCATGTGAAGGCATCACTAGAATCCGTTTTGGTGCTAACTCACAACCTAAGGCTGCTGAAGTTTCACCTTCTCGTAGGGTTGATGTTGCTGTTAGAAATCTTACAACTGGAGCTACAAGTGCAACAGTCAAAAGTAAACGTACACTCACTCAGTGCATCGTAAACGAAGTTATGAAGGCTGCAGAAGGTGATGTTTCATCATTTGCTGTTGCTAAGCGAGAAGAAACTGAACGAATTGCTGCATCTGCTCGATGATGTCTAAAATTAGACTCACAAAATAGTCACCATCATCGTGTTTATCTACCATGTTCGGGTCGACAGAACGTTAGGTGATACCATGGGCCGTAAGGAAGATAACATCAAGATTGCAACAGAGGTAATGCATAGGAGAGATCGCATACGTAATCTCGCCATTGCTGCCCACATTGACCATGGTAAAACTACGCTCAGTGACAACCTAATTGCTGGCGCAGGAATGATGTCTGAAGATCTCGCTGGAAAGAGTCGAGTTTTAGATTTCGATGAGCAGGAAGCTGCCAGGGGAATCACTATTAATGCAGCAAGTGCATCTATGGTTCACAAGGTCGAAGGTGAAGATTATCTCATTAATTTGATTGATACCCCAGGTCACGTAGATTTTGGTGGCGACGTAACAAGGGCAATGAGAGCTGTAGATGGATGTATTATCTTAGCATGTGCTGTTGAAGGAACTATGCCGCAGACTGAAACTGTTGTTCGTCAAGCATTGAAGGAACGAGTACGTCCAGTATTGTTCATCAATAAAGTTGACCGACTCATCAACGAATTACAAATTGATGGCCCTGAAATGATGAAAAGATTTGAGAAAATAATTGTTAGAGTTAATAGTTTAATTAATGCATTTGCCCCAGATGAATACAAGAAAATATGGCAAGTAGATGTTCAGAAAGGTACCGTTGCCTTTGGGTCTGCATACTACAATTGGGGTATGAGTATTCCTTTTATGGGTAAAACTGGAATGAACTTCAAAGATATCTTTGAATACTGCCATAATGACGATCAGAAAGCTCTTGCTAAGAAGGCTCCGGTTCATAAAGTGCTACTCGATATGGCAGTCGAAAGATTACCTGGTCCTTTAGATTCTCAGAAATACAGAATTCCTAATATTTGGCAAGGTGATTTAGAGAGCGAGGCTGGTAAAGCAATGCTAACTTGTGACCCAGATGGACCTTTGTCTTTGATGATAACTAAGATTTGGATGGATCCTCACGCCGGTGAAGTAGCAGTTGGTAGAATATTTTCTGGCACAGTTAAGCAAGGCGAATCACTATTCGCTCTAGGTGCTGCTAAGAAAGAGAGAGTTCAACAAGTTGCAATGATGGTTGGAGGAGATAGAATTCAGGTACCGGAAGTATCTGCTGGTAATATAGCCGCAGTTACAGGTATTCGGAGTGCTGCTGCTGGAGTAACTGTAACTCGAAATGAAGATTCCACTCCATTCGAAGCCATTCGCCATTATTCCGAACCTGTAGTTACAGTTGCAATTGAGCCTAAAGCATTGAAAGATTTACCAAAGTTCGTTGATGCTATGAGAACATTAGCTAAATCTGATGCTTCATTGCAAGTAAAACATAATCATGAAACTGGTGAAGCTCTTCTAGCCGGAATGGGTGAATTACATCTTGAAATT
>DAPV01000074.1:0-177 GCA_002502625.1 Euryarchaeota archaeon UBA125 | reverse complement strand
ATGGGTGAATTACATCTTGAAATTTCAGTATACAGATTAGAAGAAGAACAAAATATCAAGGTTAAGGTTTCAGAGCCTATTGTTGTTTATCGTGAATGTATTCATGGTGACAATAAGGGTAGTCCATTCGAAGGTAAGTCACCAAATAGACATAATCGATTTTACATTGAGGTCGAA
>DAPV01000071.1 GCA_002502625.1 Euryarchaeota archaeon UBA125 | reverse complement strand
GATGGTATACATCTTGGGCATGCTGTAATGGATCTTCGCTTCCATGCAGGTGGAAAAGATGGAGATACCCTTTCTCCTGGAAGTACAGTTTTGGCTAAGATGGAATTTTTCGGAATGGATGTCGTAATTCCAGCAGGAGATGGGATTCAACTACTTGTCAGTCAAACCGGTGAAGACTACATCCCAAGTCCAGTATCTACTCAAGCGGTTACTATTTCTTTAGATGGAGAAAGTGTTCTAGGTTTGTCCACAGTAGACAGAACATGCGAAGATCTCTTCTTACCTCCAATGCAAGAAATGTATCCTTCATGTAATTCGACTGAATAATTGTATATGGTAATTTACAAACAAATCATTTTGTTATGGACTAGAGTCATTGAAGAAGGGTTAGTACTTATCCATCATGGGAAAAATCAGAGCATATGTTGGATGGCGCAGTCCTTCCGCCCTCAGGCGATGCAACTCCAGAACAAGAAATGATAAGATGGATTATTTTGATAGTTTCGAGTTTGATAGCATTAGGAGTAGGTTATTTGGTCACTGCTCCTGCAGGGAGTAGGTTTTCTAAATTTAGAATATCATCTGCTAAGGTATTATTAGCCCCTAGAATAGGGATGATTATTGGAATAAGTACGATTTTGATATCAGTTTTCTTGGGTCTATTTTCCAATGATGTGTACGAAGGAATCATTTGTCCATGTCATTGGACAGAAGACTTTCACAACCAATATACGACCATGAGTATCTTAGTTGCTTATTCGCCAATGAAATACATTATTTGGGTAGGATTCAATTCTGTTGCTTTTTTAGCAATGATAACTGGTTTTTTAGGATTTAATAGGTGGTGGAAAGACCCAGTATTTTCTACACCCGGAAAGAAAATAGTATTGATAATTTGGTTATTACTAACTTTCACTCTTGCATTTTCAATATCTGCTGATTTGATGTTTTCACGACATTTTGATCGCTCACTTCACATATTTTTTGGTTACTTTTTCTTCGTTTCTACAGCACTTGGTGCATTATTTGGTCACCCCCTAATTCATTGGGAATCTAAAGATAGAAGAGAAAGAGGCCAACTAGTATCTGAAACTGGAGTTAAATGGTCATTTATTGCTATGATGACATGTTTTATTCTTTCTTTATGGTATCTAGATATGTATGAACTCAAGATAGTGTCAATAATGATTCTTGAGAATAGAACTGAGGGAATTTTGGCGATTAGTGAACATCTACTAATTATTGCTCAATTAGCATGGCTAGGGTCCTTGTCTACAGTTTTCTTGGCAACTCATCAATCAGAAGAAGAGGAATGAACTAATTCTTTAGTTAGGAATTTAACAATTAATTTCAATAATTCATTTAATCCTTCAAACTCCTCCATTGATCTTAACGTAACACTGGTTTTCTCTTGAGTTCCAGAGTTTCGTATTCCAACAGAAATTGGTATACTTTTGACATTTCCAGTTAAGAGAAGTAGTGATGTTTCTCCTTCAATTGATTTCCTTGAAAGGGAGCAACGTTCTTGTCCAAAATATTCGATTATCATTGATTCGACACTATCTGCTAACTTTCCGTCTCCTGTCCATTTAGTTCTATCAGAATCACTAATTGAGGTACGTTTTTTCCATCCTGATTTGAAAGTAGGCACCATATTTTCGTTATTATATTGTAATGCACGCACTAATAGTTGAGAGATAAGAGTTGCAGCACCATCTCCTACCAAGCTCCATTTATTTTCTATTTCAGGATGAGGAGATGCCATTACTAAATGACCTGAATCTTCTGCACCAATTATGCTAGGCCAATTTTCAGAATCAATCAAATTCTTGGAAAGTTGATCGGATAACCAACGATCACCAACAGCACATTCAAGAAAATTAACTTGCATCCTAAATCTCTCATCAGAAGAAGTAAGAGAGAGGTCAGTTTCAATTGAAAAGGCCATTGTTGCATTAGTCACTCCTATGGAATCCCATGCTCTAGCTATATTATCTGCCATCTCATCACCGTCAATTACCCTTGCTCCATTTTCTGTCGCTTCTATCAGTAAACAACGATCGCCATCACCGTCTAATGCAGCACCAATTAGTGAACCATTTCGAATATTTTGTGAATGATTTTCACCCAATGACCTCAGTAGAAGGTGTTCACTATCTCTCATTTCTGCCCAAGTCCATGAATCCGTAGGTGAAAGTTCTCCTGCTCCACATTGCTCATTCAGTTCTTTTTCTAGACTAGAAATTTCTTTTACTGGAATGCTTCTTCTTTCCAACCCTGCAGCCAACCAAGTAGTTGCAGCTCCACCGGAAGAATCTAGGAGAAATGAATCGGTACCAAAAATGTCTTGCCAGTTACATTTAGACACATCAATTCCTAAAAAATCTGCCATGCTATCCAGCCTTTTTGCTAGAGTGGAACGATGCCCTCTTTCAGCATGGATCATACGATCAGGTAGACACGATTCAGGATCAGGTTCAGGATCATCTCCTCTTTCTGCAATTTCCCATGCTAAATCGGCAATTCTTCTTTCTAAGGATGGCATGGACTTTCTTCCATTAGCATCAAAGAACTTTACACCTGAATCTGTATGTGGATTATGGCTTGCTGTTACCATTAATCCAGCATCTGATTTTGTACCCAAGACAGCATCATGTAATCCCGGTGTGGCTACAATTCCTGCATGAATTACTCGTACAGATGAAGAGTGTAATCCGTCTGTTAGTCCAGATACTAACATTGCATTCCCAGGTCTTCGATCCCATCCAATTACAACTTTTGGATGGTCATCTAATTCTTCAGCTAAGATTTGTCCAATCGCTTCTCCAATAACCATGAATGCTCGACCATTTACTTCTCTTCGATGGACAATTACTTCTAATGCTTCTAAGTCAGTCTTAGGAGGAGTACTTACTTTCCCTCGGATACCATCTGTTCCATGAAGAATAGGATGCTTCATCAATCTCAATCCTTGATGACACTACCTTCTGAGTAGATTCCATTTACCGTAACATTTGGCCAAACATTACATTTCGGTCCCAAAATAACTCCAGGATTTGTAACCACATTACACCCAATCTGTGTTTTTTCACCAAGTATAGCTCCAAATTTTCGTAAACCACTTTCCCCTATTATTTCTCCAGTTTTTCCATCTCGTAGGATTACCTGTCTTCCATCATTTCGTAGATTAGACAATTTACATCCTGCACCTAAATTTACTTCCATACCTAAAATCGAATCTCCAACATAGTTGAAGTGTGGAGCTTTAGACCCCGGTAAAAGAATTGAATGTTTTACTTCCGAACAATGGCCTACCACGGAACCATCACAAATCCAGGAATATGGACGAATATACGCGCCGGGTCTAATTACAACATTTGGTCCGATGTATGTTGGCCCTTCAATTACAACACCCTTTCCTACCTTTGCTGAATTATGAATAAGGATTGCAGACCCGTCTCTTTTATATCTTTCAAAATTTACTTTTTTATTTTCTACCATTTCATCAAGCTGTGATTTCAGTGAAAAATTTGAACTTGGATTCAAAATTTCCCAAACTGGTCCCTTTGGGAAATTTGGAGCATCCTCAGCATTGGAAAGACTCGGAAACAGATCCGATACATCGGCCCCTCTCATGCCACATCAACATCGCTGATTATTCATGAGTTGTCCGGTTCTGCGTCAAGAGAACAGGCCCTGCTCCAATAACTGATGCACCTGCATCCTCTGAGAACAACTCAAAATTTTCTTGGAAAAGGGAAACTAATACTTCAGCCGCATTATCATAGTCTTCAGGCTTATTCCAAGTTCCTTTAACATCGAGAATTTCACTAGGCACTCCTTCGCATTCCATCGGAACTTCAAATCCAAAGCGTTCATCGATTCGCATAGGAGAATCATTCAATGATCCATTCAATGCTGCATTTAGAAGAGCCCTAGTCCACTTAATTCGAATTCTATCACTCTTTCCAAACCCTCCTGCAATCCATCCAGTGTTCAACATCCAACAAGATGCATTGTGTTCATCGATTTTTTCTGATAAAAGTTCGCCGTAGACACTTGGGTGCATTGGCATAAACGGAGCCCCAAAGCATGCACTAAACGTGGCCTTAGGTTCTGTAACTCCCATTTCAGTTCCGGCTACCTTAGCTGTATATCCAGATATGAAGTGGTATGCGGCTTGTTTTGGATTTAGTTTGGCAATTGGGGGAAGTACTCCAAATGCATCACAGGTTAAGAATACAACATTATGGGGGTGGCCACCCATCGAAGAGGGAACACGATTTTCAATGAATTCAATCGGATAAGATCCTCGTGTATTTTCGGTTAAAGTCGAATCGTTGAAATCAGGAACTCCTTCAGAATCTAGAATTACATTTTCAAGGATAGATCCCGGGATTCGGGTAGTTTCGAATATTGCAGGTTCATCTTCTTCACTTAAACGGATCATTTTTGCATAACATCCGCCTTCAAAATTGAACACACCTTCCTCAGACCATCCATGTTCATCATCTCCAATTAATGGCCTCAATGGATCAGCAGAAAGAGTAGTTTTTCCAGTCCCAGATAGTCCAAAGAAAACTGCAGCATCACCATTTTCACCAATATTGGCAGAACAATGCATCGGTAAATGTCCACGAGTAGGTAGAATATGATTCATAATTGAGAAAATTGATTTCTTAATTTCTCCAGCATATCTCGTTCCACCGATTAGAATTAACCCATCTTCAAATGAGATGATAACAAATACATCAGAGTTAATTCCGGGGGTTCCTTTGGGTGCAAGAAAATTTGGTGCATGTAGGATAGTAAATTCAGGTTTCATTTCTTGTATTTCTTCTGAAGTTATACGGAGAAACATGTTTCTAGCAAACGATGCATGCCATGCATTTTCAGTAACTACTCTAAGGGGTAATCTCAAACTAGGATTTGCACCACAAGCAAGATCTTCGATAAACAACTCGTTAACTGAATTAAGATGATTTTGAACCATTTTCTTGATTTCTAAATAATTTGATCTTTCAATCGGACGGTTGACGTCCCCCCACCATACTGCATCAGTGTAAGGCGTTTCATCAACAATAAATCGGTCATTCGGAGATCTCCCTGTTCTTTCTCCCGTTTCTGCAACAAAAACTCCGTGAGCAGTTAGTCTTCCTTCTTCCCTTCGAAGAGCATGAGATATCAGTTCTTCAGATTCTAAATTCCAATGGACGTCTCCTTTAGGAGATAGCCCATGGGCACCTAATCCAAGAATTCCAGCGACACCAGCAGTGTCCAGCCGGGGCAAGACCATGACTTCGTGGCCTCCGACCATATCTTTGAATGATTGCACTCAAAAATTGATACTTTACTGTTTTATTTGCATTTGTAAGTGATACCTTCATCCCACATATCTACTCATCGCGTTACATGGCAGGTCCCCGTAAGGAAGAGGACCGCTTTCTTGAAGAGAGAAAATTTGAAACATCCCCCTCGATAGATTTAGGCGATTTAATTGAAGAAGCTAAAAAAGCAATATCTCCGACTGATAAAATGATACTTCCAGAAAAAATCGATAAAGAAGAAGATGATTCTGCAATCGGAGATCTCTTTGATCCGTTTGCATCTGATGATGGTATTGGCCCTGGAAAAATCATGAAAGATGGTTCAGTCCCTATCGCTCCAGAATCAGATTTCGTTTCTGATTTAGCCACTCAAGGAGAAGTACGCCTGAGTTGGGGTTTGATGGCCGCTATGATTTCAGTATATTCTGCAATTTCCATATTAGTTGGAACTGTGGTTCCTGATCCTCAATATGCTTTCTTTGGATTGTTAATTTTGGCAATATTTGGTTTTGTTTTAGGAGAACGTTGGATCCCTCGTCCTGCGATGTACCAACTCGGTGTTGTTTGGTTGATAATTGCAATGAAAATTCTTTATGGTCTGGCTATTGAATTACATTCTTGGTCACTATTTGGTATATTTCCATTAGATGATACAGGTTTAGGGATTTCTCTTCTTCTTCTCGTGGTTTTGAATATATTTGTAGCCTATCGTTACAATGAAGATGCAATTGCGGCTCAAGCCGTTCTTGTATTATTAGCAATTTCATCCACAGTAGGGTCACTTGGTGGAGAGCTTGGTGTCGCGGGAATGATTCTTGGTGCAACAGTTCTTTTTCATCTCTTGGCCCTTCATAGAAAGAGTGGAAATCTTGCATCGTTAGGTATAGCATCATCCAATCTTTGGATAGGAATGCATGCCTTGACCCCAGGCTTCGATTTAGGATCCCTCAAAGTCTTGCCATTAGATACTCCAATGGTACTCTTTCTTTTGCTAATCCTAACTAATTCAATAAATGCTGCAATGGCATCTAGATTTTCTTCATCAGAAAATTGGTTTTCTTCTGGATTGAATGCTGTAGGTTTAGGAAAGCCTGCTTTATGGTCGGTTTCTGTTGGTTTGGGAATGATTGGAGCATTAATGGCAATAGCAGCAAACAGAGATGATTCATCATACGCTCTTGCTATGGTGACTGGATTATTGACAGTATTTAGCGGGTCTTATCTTACAGTTCGAGGGGTAGATCCTAAGAGAATAATTGGTCTAAATGGAGTTGGCTTGATATCACTATTATTTGTGTTAATATTACTAGACTCTTCTCGATTTTCTTTAGGCTCCTCAATTGATGCATATGCAATCTTTACATTCGGTGCAGCATTGATTACTGGGTGGTTATTGATTGCAAACCAAGAAAATGTATCTGATAGAGTGTTATGGACCGGAGCAGTTGTAGTTGTAATTCTTCTTACAGTACTTCTTCCAGCCAAATCCTCTGATTCAGGTGGTGATGGCGGGGCTCTTCTTTCGTTATGTATTTCAGTACTAATGGCTGGTTCTGCTTATCTTGCAGTACGGCGAAAATCACCGAGTTTAGTTGGTATAGTATCTCTTCTTCCTTGGACTTGGGTAATTGTAGTCAAAATCTTCTCCTCTTCGTTTGAGGCTCTTGTGATAACAAATGATATTGATGTAACTTCTCCAATAATTTTAGAATCATTGCCTATTGTGATGATGCTTTCATTTAGTTCAATTTTACAATTAATTGTAAATTTAGATTCTCCTGACGGAGGGATCAACTTAGCGGAACGATTCTTAGGCACTCAAGATATATCTGCACGTTTACGTGACTCTGGATTGATGAAAGTCTGGAATCTTGGTTTTGTTTTAGGCATAATATCCATTCTTTTTGTTTCACAATCTTCTGGAATGACAGGAACTTTGTTGTTAATTTTGTTAGCAAGTTTTCTAGGGATACATATTGGTTCTGAATTTGCTGATCGTCATCAAGGAAATCCTCGTTTCCTTTTGATACTTTCAGGAGTTACAACATACATATTGATGTGGAGACACGGTATGTTCGAATATTTTGTTCCTTTACTTACTGGATTAACTTTGACTCTTGGTTTTGGACGCAGGGGGAAAGGTGGAGAGGATGGCATTCATATTGTCAACATGTCCATTCTAACTTTTGCAATTTTAATCTGGGGTTCATCTTCATCTCGTATTCCTATTTCACCATTGATAGGTCCAGTTGACCTATCTTTCGATTTAACCACATTCGTAATTCTATTTTGCATAATTGCTACAATCTCGATATATATTCCTCGAATTTCTAAATTAGAAAATATTCTCAGGCCTGCAATTTCTGCCTTAATTCTGTTAGTTGCAACAATGATTTCTCTCCTTATTGCATCACAAGATCCATTTTCACTTCCTATTGCTGGATTATTGTTTGTAGTTTCAACTATCATGATAGCAATAAATGGCGAGATTCGTTCTGAATTACAACAAGTTGCACGAAGAGATGAACAATTACGTACAATATTACAATCTCAGCAGATGCTGATAAATTCTACTGATGTATCAGAATCTTCACCGAATTCTGAAACACGTTTACTTGGTTTTTCTAGTGAGGAAGAAGCATCTTTCGCACAAACTCTCGAACCTGTAGAACGCTCAGCAATAGCAACAACGATATCAGATTCTGGAATGAAAATGATTAATCCAAAATTAGTTGAACTTCAAGAAAAACAGAGAAGAAGATCGAAAACAACTGATACTAGTGGAGAATTAGATCTTTTCATAGGCGATATTCATCATCGTCCAATTGTTGTTCTTTCGTTTATTGCAGTGATGTTAATCGGTGGAATTGGAATCTCTCTATTCTCATCTCCATTTACATCAATTGCGTTAGTATTGATTGGTACCCAATCTATGATCTTAATCAGCATTTCAAGATCTAGGGCTAAAACTCACAATCTCAGTCTTCCAGATATTCTTGGAGTTGAAACTCCCATTGCATTAACCATGGTAGGTTTGTCAGTAATCGCAGGATTAGGGTCCAATGGTGTTGGTGCAAGTTTAAATTTTCAAACACCTTTGATGATTGTTGGAGTAATGAATACATTACTAGCTGTACTCTCATTATTTGGACGATCAGACATAGCTAAACGTTTACCTAGCATTTTAGAATTATTAATTGTAACATTGTTGATTTCTAGATTACTTGGAATTCCATTGAATTCTACACCTATGTTATTGCAAGTCAATCCATTTGCTGAAGGAAGCAATTTGATTGGATGGGTATTAGTTTGGGTAGTTCTTGAGTTCTTATTGCTCTCTTCAGCAATGATATGGGATTGGATTGAAGGGCGTCGAAGATCATTGGAATTACCCGATCATAGAAGTGCATCAGGAAGAGCTACATGGGCTGTAATGGTCACAATGCTTTCTTTTGGTCCTGCAGGATTGTTAGCTAGTTTGATTGGTTTACGTCGAGGACTTCAATGGACTCAGCCTGCTGCAGTAACTGGTACAATTCTCTCATTTTCTGCGTCATTGTTTGCTTTCACTGCCTGGGTTCCAAATTTCAGTGAGTACTATCATTGGACGATAATGGCAATCGGCATCATTTGTCTCCTTGGATTAATTTGGAGCCATAGTGAAGAAAAGAGAATTTGGACTTCGACTTTTACAATCAATGCCCATGTATTACTTGTATTAGCAGTATTAATTTCTCCATTCCCTCCTGTAACTCTTCTAGCAACATTACTTCTTCTTTCTACATGTACATGGGTTGTTGGGATCTTACAGTTACGTAAAGGTATGCGATTTTGGGGGGCGAGCGATTTGGTATTTGCTGCAATGGCAGGAGTCCTCACAATGGGAGGCGATTTGTTAGAACCAACTACAGCCTTTGTTGCATTAGTAGCTTTGGCAATAGAGTTGGGAATTGTAGTCTGGCTAGCACAGAAACACCAAGAAGCGATGTTAACCTCTGAATGAATCTCTAGCATATCTATCAGTGGATAGGTTGATGTCGACAACACTGGAGTAAGGGTTGATGCCCGGTTCATGGATGGCCGATACTTCCGAAGAGGAGGAGCACCCAACTGTTCCATTAGGCATCAATGAAATGACAATCCCTCGAATTGCATTAGTAATGTCTGTGGTTACATTATCTGCACTTTTGGTCATGTCCTCAATCATTGGTTGGTCAGTGTATACATTTCTGAATGATTTTGAAGATTCTTTAGATTCAGGAGATCCTGCAGTTCTTCAGGTGGATGGACGATGGGGATGGGAAGCGCATTTGTTGTTTGATACATGCACTCCATTAGCCGAGGCTTGGGAAATGCCTGAAAATTTAAGCGGGCAAGACGACGTCTTTTTCTATCCTGGTGAATTAAGTTGTGACTGGTCGCATCAAGGTACAGGCGATCATGCTGTGATAGTACTATACAATAGAGCAGATAATAATGTGGACCTAATGTTATCTTTAGATTCAACATCTGTAGCCTTTTCAGAGAGTGGAGAATCGACACTTCTCATTTCTGGTTTCCAGAGTAATTCAACGTTTTTTGCTCCTATCGATTTGCTTGAAGATGTAGACGAAGAAACAATTTTGCTCAATGCATCTCACGTCACTGTGATGGATGCTGTCGTTTCACTAGAAATTAATATCATTCGTGATAGTAATCAAGAACCAGTTCATAGTGATGAAGGAGAATCAATGCAGGTTCATTATCGTGTATGGGATGCAGATAATGAAACCCTTCTCGATGAAGGAGATTTACCAGTAAATGCAGGCGATGATTCTAGATATATTGATGGATTTGGTTGGTCAGCATTAGGACTCGATATCGGCCAAGATAGAGGATTACTTTCACCAGGCACTAGTCATACCACATTATTGCCACCAGCCATTGCTTATGGGGCATCTGAAGAACATTTTTTACAGGACTCTTGGCTTAGATTTGAACTAGAAATAACTAGTCTTACTGCATTATGATTAACCCGAAACCCCCATACCTCAATACTTCTAGAGACTATCATGGGCGACACCCATCGGGCTTTGGAATGTGATGGCCGAGCCCAGTCATGGGCTACCAAAAAAATTCCAGCCAAAGCACAGAGAAAAGGTGAACCAGAAGTCCATATGACTGGTCAAATGCGACGCCTTTCTACACCTTGGTCTATTGCATTTGAAAGATCAGAACGTATTGCTAAAGCTAACCTCCCTCCCGGCATTATTCTAGATCCAGCAGTAGGTTCAGGAATTCATTTAGCTTCAATTTGCATTGCAACAAATACTGTAGGTTTAGGTATTGAACTTGATGAAGAGGCAGCCCGTTTTTCTGCAGCAAATATGAATCGCTTATTGCCCAAAGGAAAGGATCCTCGCCGTATCGCTCATAGAATTATAATTGGGGATGGAGTAGACTCATCTGGAGCATTATCTTGCCTACATTCTTCTTTGGATGCTAGTGGAATTGGGTCAACTCCTCCAATCGCAATGATTCATGTTGACCCCGCACGTCCTTTGGATGCTCAAAATCATACATTAGATGAGATGGCTCCCCCTTTACAGCCGTTACTAGAATCATGGTTGCCGCATATGGAGATCGATCAAAGAGGCCCAGCTTTACTTCTCGATCTTTCACCCAGACTGTCAAAAAAACAACGTTCAGAAGTAGACAAAATATTGGATGAATTAGCTCCAGGAGTTAACAGAACATGGGAATGGCTTTCCCAAGGAGGAGGAAGAATAGACCGACTTTCTGTTTGGGTTGGCCCATTAGCAAGTAATGAGAAATTTAGAGCAATTCGAATGGGGCCATCAGCAGTCGAATCAATGGTTTCATCATCTGAACAATCTCTCTTCATTTCTGAAAAGAAAACTATGCCTCCAAGTTTTGATGATTGGATTGTGATTGTTGATCCATCAATTGTCGAATCACGTTTACATATTGATTGGTTGAATTCTTATGTTTGTGAAACATATGACCCTATCTGGCAACGAGCCAATTTACGTCGACCAGTATTAGTAAGCAAAACTCCACCTCCTCCAACATTAATTTCTGATCCGTTTGTGGTTGCTGCTGGACGAGTGGTTGCTCATCGTCTGAGTCCGCCTAATATGGAAAATGCACCTACTGTAGCTAGAGCTGCTGAAAGAGCAGGAGTTGGCCATCTAGTTCTTCGATGTGAAGTAGACCCCGAACTTCACCCTAAAATCCAGAAGCGTTTGAATAAATCTCTCAAAGGGGTGGATGGTTCAAGAGGATTTGTTATTGATATTCCAGTAAGCAGTCGTGATGGCGGATGGCACGTAAATTTCGTTACATGTTCAGAAAAATGAGTTAATTTCAATTCAATTCTTCATCGCTCTATTGAAATAGGGGATTCAAGTCGGGAGCCTGCCAATATGGCCACTAGGCGACTAGTGAACACGGGGGAACCGTAATATGAGTACAGATAAAGACCTTGGAGATGACTTCCTGTATATTCTGCGAATAGCAGATGCAGACATCGATGGAATGCGACCTATTGGAATGGGAATGACGAGTGTAAAGGGGATAGGTCAACGTACTGCACGTCGTCTATGTCAACTATCAGATATTGATCCATCCAAATTAGGTGGTCACCTATCTGATGAAGAACAAGATCGCCTTCGTTCTGTAATTGATTCATATCCTACTTTTGTTCCTCATTGGTTACTAAATCGTCAACGTGATTTAGAAACAAATGAAGATGCACACCTTTTTTCTCAAGAAGTTAAAATGACTAGAGATGATGATGTCGCACGTCTTGCTGAAATCAAGACATATCGTGGAATTCGTCATCGAAGTGGTCACAAGGTAAGAGGACAAAGATTGCGTAGTAATGGTCGCTCAGGTCTTACACTTGGGGTCCAGAAGAAGAAGTGAGAGGTGATTAAATGGGCCAACCGAAGTTTTCTAGACCTAAAACACAAACACCAACTCATCCTTGGAAGGCTGAGCGTATTGAAGAAGAACATGCTTTGAAAGATCAATATGGTCTCAAGCTTATTGGAGGTATGAAAGAGATTTGGCGAGAACGAAGCGCTCTTCGCCGATACAGACAATTAGCAATGAAGTTGATTGGACGAGTCGACACATCCGAAGGCCATTTTAAGCGTGAAAAAGAAGAGTTCCTTAGTTCAATGCAACGAAAGGGATTAATTTCTGAAGATGCAGATTTAGATGATGTTTTACAGATTTCTGTTGAAAACATGCTTGATAGACGCCTTCAATCTCAAGTTTATTACAAGGGATTTTCCCCTTCTATGCGTGCAGCTCGAAATATGATTGTACATGGACATATTGTATTAGGTAATCAAAAGATGAATGTTCCAGGTTATCATGTATTAAGAAATCAAGAAGCAGAGATAGCTTACCATCCTAATTCAAACTTTAATGACCCAAATCATGCAATTCGACAAGAAATGGACCGTAGAAGACAAACAGTTGGTGGGGAAGAATCTGCTGAAGTAACTCAACAGGTTCGAGATGCTCATACTGATGAGGAATTTGTTGAACAAATCAAAGCAGATGAAGCGGCAATGGATGCAACTCAAAACGAGGATGGAGGTGAGGCATGATGGGTCACAAAGCAGTAGTCCATATTTTTACATCCCACAACAACATTCTCATCACTGCTACTGATCTTACTGGTGCGGAGACAATCTGCAAAGTTTCAGGAGGAATGATTGTTTCAAGCGGTGCAGATCAGAGCGGACAATTCGCATCTACTCGTGCAGCAGAGCAAATTGCTGAAATGCTAAATGACAAAGACTTCGATCAAGTGATTGTAAAATACCGAGGAGCAGGAGGAAATCGCTCACCATCAGCACCTGGTGCAACGTCTGCTATTCGTGCTCTTACTCGAGCAGGGATGACAATTACTCGTATTGAAGATGTAACCCCAATTCCTACTGATGGCACCAAGAAAAAGGGTGGCCGAAGAGGACGAAGAGTTTGATAATGGAGGAATAGAAATGGATAGCGAGATTATTGAAGAAGAAAATCACAGTATTCGAATCCTATTGAAGGGTACAGATCGTGCCAGTGTCAATGCACTTCGAAGAACTATGATGGCAGATACACCAAAAATGGCAATTCACAAGGTTCGATTTACTCAGTCTACAACTGAAGAAGATGGAGTAATATGGGAAAGTGTTGGTCCACTTTCTGATGAAGTAGTTGCTCATCGATTGGCTATGATTCCTATACCTTCCGAGGGTTCAGAATTCTATATTCCTGAAGAATGCCCTAACTGTGCAGATATAGTAGAGTCACAAAGAGGATGTCCCATTTGTGAAATCATCTATCGTTGCATGGTTCGAGGGGAACCCGAAGGAAGAGCAGTCAAGGCTAGAGATTTAGAAGTGCTTGGAGATTTGAAATTTTCAATTCCGGAAGAATTCGAGGAGATCACAATCACAAAATTATATGCTGGTCAGACAATTGATTTCATTGCTCGAGCAAATATGGGTTATGGAAGAGACCATGTCAAGTGGCAACCAGTAGTAGGTACTACATTCTATGCTCGCCAACATGCGGTTTTACACGATAAGAAATCTGCAAAACTGTTGTGGGGCTTAGGACTTTCAATCAAAGAGAAAGATTTTGGAAAGAATGGAAGAATAGAAGATATTTCATTGGTTGATAAAATGAAGAAAGATTTACTCCACGTTGGTCCAAGTACAGACCATGGAAGAGAATTTGCTGATGCGATTACTCTAGAAGATGTACCTGGAGAATTTATCCTACAATTCGAATCCGATGGATCAATGAATCCACGCAATATCTTCGAGCATGCAAGTTCGATACTTTCAACACGTTTGGATAATATTTCAGCAGACCTTGAAGAAGTACTTTGATTCAGCCAGTGTTGATGGTGGTCACGACTTCCTCACGTTCTGGTGCTCACGTTACTCTTGCATTCACCGTTCATTCTGATTCAGATGATCCTCTAGAACAGGGTTCATATGGAGTAGGATTGTGTTTAGAAGCCGGATTATCCACATCGTGCAGGTCCGATCCATCAGCATCAATGGGGGTTACAGTAATCATCAATGGTGACCCTTCTAATGAAGAATTACAAAGAGAGGTTCTCCTTGAATGCATTAAATTCGATCAAAATTTATCCACAATGCATCATACATTTGATGTTCAATCTCAATTACCATTTTCTCAAGGATTTGGTTTATCTGCAGCTGGAGCCTTATCTGCCGCTAGATGTTTACTTGCAATGTCTTCTCTCCCCGTAAAAGAACAAGATAGTGCTGCTTGGATGATTGCACATCTTGTAGAGAGAAAACTTAGTGGAGGCTTGGGCGATATTACAGCATTGCATGCAGGAGGGATTGCTCGAAGAACAAATCCCGGCTCCCCATATCGAATTTATGACAAAAATTTTCTGGCAGGTCCTGGTAAATCTGAATCTTGGGAAAGCCCAATTCCAGTACTTGCAGTATGGCGTAAAACCAAATCACGACATACTTCGGAATACATCGATTCTGAAGAATGGAGTTCAAAGATTCGATATGCTGGAGTACAATCCATGGAATCGTTGGGAAAGGGTGAATGGAATCAATCAAGATGGTCAGAAATCATTTATGAATCTGACAATTTTGCAGAGACTTCAGGATTACTAGATGATGCAGATCGTAGAGAACTTCTGAATGAAGTAAAATGGGCTTTGAGATCTTTTGAACCTAGACTTTCTGTTCTTCTTTGTATGTTAGGAGAAAGCGTAGTGGTAGTACCAAGGAATATCGAGGACGAAGATTGGCTTGAATATGCAGAAATTCTGATACATAGATTGACCGATCTTGGATGTTTATCGACAAGAATTGGTCGAATATCATGACCGATTTTCATTATGTTCTGTCAATAAACTAAGGTCTACTGGTCCAGAATCTAATTTTTGTGCACCTTGGAGATTCAATCCATCACAAAAACCATGGCGATAAATTATGGCTCCTTGTCCATATGCTTCAGTGTATCGATTAATTTGCTTCTGAGTTTTTTTCCTCGGAAAACTCAATGCTGATCCAAAGAAATGCTTTGCATCTATCCAAGCACATGGAACCCCATTAATTCTAAGATCATCTAAGAATAATAAATCAGGGGTACGAATGGGCCTTCCCTCTAGTTCTACCTGTTCTTTGACTAATTCTGCTTGTCGTCGAAATCTAATTCCTAACGAATCAAAATGATTACATAAAACATCTTCAAAAAGATCAGCTGCAATATGAGTTTCAGTCTGATCTACATTAGAAACTCGATCTGCATCTTCAGCGATTTTAAATTGCTCTTGATCTCGATTATTCATTCTACTTGGTTCTTTGAGTAAAGTTTTGATTCGATTTTTTCCAAAGTTTCTAGCACTTAATATCGCCCTAAATACATTCACTGGAGGGCCATCAACGATTTTTGCTAATTCTAAAATATCAGTACCATTATCATATCGCCTCTTCAAATCTTTCTTTCTATCCATTATTCGATGATGTGAATATACCGATTTTTCTTGATTAATTGCAGCACGAAGCGATAACGCTTGTTCAAGAGTTATAGGAAAATCAGCAATTATTTCCACAATCTCGTCTACTTTTTCATCGGATAACCAACCAAATTCTCCACGCTTAACAATTCTTTTCCCTACATTTTTCTGTACCTCAATTGGTATAGGATTTACCGGCCAATCGATTTGAATTGTTTTTGGAGGGGGGTCTATATCAGTTGGAATCCCCATTGGGCGAGGACTTAGATCAAATCTTCGAATCGCCTTTTGGCATGTTAATTCATCTTTAACATCCCAGTCTTCTTCTCTTCTCACAAACCAGTCTAGTTAACGACCATCTATGAATACGAGGGTTTGATCAAAGGAAAGCAAGTCCTGGTTGTAAAGGAATAGCAAACTTAGCTTTACCAGCAATATCTTCTCCATTTCCTGCTGCATAAACTGCAACAGAATGAACATCTATTGTTTCTGAAATGAACTCAGATGCTTTCACAATATATTCTGCTTCATCAAAACCAGACGTAATCAAGATACGTTCACCTTCTGTTAATGTAAACACTCTACCTCGAGATTTTTTTGATCCAATGGTTAACATTCTCCAATATTGCATTACATCTCCTCTTTTTGCATCATCTTGGAAGAGTGAATGAGATTGAATAAATGATTGCCCTTCTCTCATGAAATCAAAATTTTGTGCGTGTAATTCTATTGCTTCAATCATCAATTGAATTTTCCATTTAGGTGATGTTTGAATCACTAATTTAGTCAGTGGAGAATTAGCATGTCTTTCTGCTAATCCTTTTACATTTCTTGTATTATCTATTAAATTTCGAAGTGTTGATTCGGCTGCAAGAGTGACAATATCATTATTATTTTCAGAATCATCGATAATTACTGTCTCGGCCAATAGTGTATTCTGACCAATAATTTGATTCCATTCTTCAGCTAAGTGAGGAGTTGCAGGATAGAGCATTTGCCCCCACTTTTTCATATAAATTAGAAGTGTATTTCTTCCAATTCCTCCTCGACGAATAGCCCACTGTAGGTCACTTAGCATATCGAAATGACTTATCATAACACCTTCTCGGATTCTCACGTCATTCATTGCATCATTCCATTTAGAAAAATTCATTCTTGCTTTGGCAGATAACCAAGTATCCATTGATCCAACATCATCAGTAATTAAATCCAAGAATTTCAAGCATCCAAAAATTTGATGCATTTGTCTATGATTCGATTCTAATGCTGAATCTGACCATTCCATTCCTGCTTCAGGATTTGCAGCGAATAAGATGAACAATCTAACGGTATCTGCACCAAATCTTGTAATCATAATTTCTGGACTTACTGTATTACCCAAGCTTTTACTCATCTTTGCAGATCTTGAAGTTAATTTAACATCACAAGAAGGACATTTTTGACCATCTAAATCCACATGAAATTCAACATTACAATCTACACAATAAGGGGTTGGTGCATTTACCATTCCCTGGCAAACAAGCCTAGAGAATGGTTCAGAAACATCATTCAATCCTACATCTCGAAGTGCCTTTGTAAAGAATCGTGCGTAAAGGAGATGCATGATAGCATGCTCTATTCCCCCTATATAGAGATCAACCCCACCTTTCATCCAATAATCTGCCTTGATTTTATCGAATGGAACAGAATCATTCAGAGCATCAGTGAAACGTAAGAAGTACCATGAAGAGTCATAGAATGTGTCCATAGTATCAGTTTCTCTCTTTGCAGGAATTCCACATTTTGGACATATTACATTCACAAATTCTTCATGAGATGCTAATGGATTTCCTGATTGCCCTTCTTTGAAAACCACATCCAAAGGAAGCTCTACTGGTAGATCATTTTCAGGAACAGGTACAGGACCACATTCTTCACAATGAATGATTGGAATTGGAGTGCCCCAGAATCGTTGTCTGCTAAGTAACCAATCTTTGAGCCTATCTTGAATAGTTCCTTTGCCCTTTCCTTCTTTTTCTAGTGCATTAATTACAGCAGTTTTTGCCTCATCTCCATAAAGACCGTCAAATCTAGATTTAGGTGAGTTGACCATCCAACCTAGTCCCTCGAAAGCTCGACCAGTTACTTTCGGCTCTTTTCCTTCTTCTTCTGATAGAACCTGAACAATTGGCAAATCATATTTCTTAGCAAAGTCGTGGTCTCTCTGATCATGCCCAGGAACTGCCATAACCGCACCAGTTCCATAAGAAGCAACTACAAAATTACCTGCATAAATTGGGATCTGGTCCCCCGTCAATGGATTTTCAGCATATCGTCCGAGAAATACTCCTTTTTTATCACGAAGCATATTGATTCTATCAAATTCTGACATTTTATTACACTCTTCAGCGAATTTACGAAAATCATTCTCAAATTTAGTTCCCGAAACCAAGGATTCACAAAGTGGATGTTCTGGGGCCAATGTGACAAATGTAACTCCAAAAATAGTATCTGGTCTTGTCGTAAATGCCTTGATTTCTTCTTCAGTATCAATGATTGGAAAGTTTATTTCTGCTCCATGAGAGCGGCCAATCCAATTTCTCTGCATTGTTTTGACATTGTCTGGAAATTCTATGTTTTCCAAATCATCAAGTAATTGATCAGTATATTTTGTCATCTTCAGCCACCAACTTGGGAATTGCTTTTGACGTACTTCTTCATTACATCTCCAACATCGGTTATTTTTCACTTGTTCATTTGCCAAAACAGTATCACAAGTATCACACCAATTTGTTGGAGCAGTTCTTCTCTCTACTAATTCCATTTCATGAAATTTAAGAAAAATCCATTGATTCCAATGATAATATGTTGAATCACTAGTAGCTAATTCTCTTCTCCAATCATATGAGAATCCCATTCGAATTAGGTCTTCACGAATACTTTCGATATTCGACCATGTGACATCATGGGGATGGCCCCCTATCTTCATAGCAGCATTTTCTGCTGGCAT
>DAPV01000042.1:814-5217 GCA_002502625.1 Euryarchaeota archaeon UBA125 | reverse complement strand
ACATTATCAGAACTCTATGAATCCCTAGAAATTCTAACTTCAAGTTTCAATCTGAATGTGTAGTCGATCGGGTAATAACTCCAGCTTCCTTCATCATAGAATCTGATCTTTCAAAATCTTCAATCCACCTATCAGGAATTTCAATATTTCCAGGGTAAACAACCTCCACTACTCCTGCCTGAATCAAAGAACGTGCACATCTTGTACACGGTGGCCAAGTAACATACGCAGTACAATCCTTAAGAGAAATACCAATTCGAGCAGCATGCATAATCGCATTTTCTTCTGCATGACAAATTAAAGGATATTTCAATTCACGATCCTCTAATCTTTCCATTGAATCATCAATACCTCTAGGAAATCCATTGAATCCTGTTGAACGAATTTCACGATCTTCCCCGACAACGACACATCCAACTTTAGTTGAAGGATCTTTGCTCCAACCACTAATATGCAATGCTAAATCAATAAAACGACGGTCCCATTTTTCGCTCATGCCTTCACCTAATCTATCATAGGAAAAACTCCCTTATGGATTCATGGGAATATCTCGGTCTCCGATTATATCGTCATCCTTCCATCTCATAGTAGTCAGAGCATCGTCCGTATCTTGCCCAAGTATGGTCAAAAGACCTCCAATTAGATGAATACTTCCAAAACACCAAACTGAACCTGTAACTCCATCAAAAATTGAATGTGAAGAGGAATCTACAGCTTCTTCTACAGCAGTAGTTAGAGCAACATGTAAATCAGGCCTTACTTGGATTCGAGCATCAGGGAATTGGAGGCGAATTTCAGATGCTAAATCATCACTTGAAACAGCAGGTAATCGACCGTCTGATGGTTCAGTAACTACGACCATTGGATTATTCATCTCTGCAAGTAATTCTACAATAGGATGAACAAAAACTGACAAATCTTTCTGTTTTGTAGTACCAATTAAAATTGCGGAAGGAGAAAAAGAGCGCCCTGCATCTTCTTCTCTCTGTTTTCTTAGAATCAATTCATTGGCCATCTTTTCAATTCCACTTGGATTATGGGCGCAATCGAGTAATAATTCAACATCTTTGGGTCCAGTGATTTGTTGCATCCTACCTGGCCAATGTGTTCTTTCCATTACATCATGTAATGGAGGGACACCAGGAGAGTGAGGGAGTAAAAACCAAGCAGAAGAATGACCTAAAATTGCATTATCCATTTGCATCGTCATAAATCCATCAAACAATCCATATGGAATAATATCTCCATCTTTTCCTAATCCACTTCCTATTTCTCTAAATGGCTCATTTGCATTCTCAAATGAAAGTAATGCCAATCTATCTCCTCTCCACCAAAATCCGCATTGTTTGGTTGTTGCTTCTTCAATTGCAATCATTGCACTTGAATCATATGGCCATCTTGCTAGCATTGTTGCTCCAGGTCTAGCGATCGCTGCTTTTTCCTTTGCTATCTTTCCTATCGTATCACCCAAAATGTCACTATGTTCCAATGATATCTCAGTTAATATTGTGAAATCAGCATAACAACATCTGGTCGCATCTAATCTACCACCTAAACCAGTTTCTATTACAGCACGTTGAACATTTGCCGCTTTGAAACAGATCATTGATGCTAAAAATAAGGTTTCAAAATAAGTAGGATGTAAAACGGGTTCTTCTTGAGACATTACCCTAATTGCATGAATTGCCTTGTCCAACTGTTCTGAGTTAATAGGACGTCCATCTATTCTAATTCTTTCTTCGACACGACAAAGATGCGGAGAAGTGAATAATCCAGTTTTTTTACCTGATAAACTCAAAGTATTTGCAAGATACACACAAGTAGTTCCTTTGCCATTTGTTCCTGCCACATGAACACATGGAAAGGCCATCTGAGGCATCCCTAGACGCGTTAACATTGCATATGTAACTTCTAATCCTTGACTCATTCCAATTTTTCTTCGATCTTCTAACCATTCGCGAGGCGTAAGAACCTCTTCTTCTATATGTGAGTCGGCATCTATCCCCATTAGATGTACATATAATGAAATGTGATTTGAAGTTCCCTACAACATGGCGAAGGACGAGGCCCCCCTACTGGAGGTGCTCAAAGGACAATGGACCTCCATGTTCGGAATGGCAGGAATGTTCACGATTACTATTTTTCTTTCAACACTAATTCAGCCATTTTATGACCGTGATGAGTTGCGTGCATTTGGTGCTGCAGGCTCTACAAAATTATCATTTGTTCTGATAGAGGGGGTTTTCATCCTAATTTTCACTGCAGCCATTATCTGGTTAGCTAAAAAAAATATGCAGAGATTAATTCAAGTTGGAATTCTTTTCGTTCTTTGGATTGCATTATCATACAGCCTTGTTCCAATGGCCCACCTTGCTATTCCAACTGCTGAACTTACAGCTACTACGTCTGATGCAGAATCAGGTGGACAGATAATACAAGAATTAGGAGATACTAATACTATGATTTTCTTTGATGGAGATAACCTCATTTCGGTAGATCATGCTGTTGGAACTGAGGGTAAATTTGCAGGCGGTTCAGTAAATTGGACTGCAAATATTTCAGAATCTAGAAATGAATCCATTTCAATTACTCCAAATGGAAAAATGATCTACCATATCATGTCATCAGCTAATGATTTCATAATTTGTGATATGACCCAATGGATAAGAGTTGATTCTTCAAATGGAGAAGTAATCAATAGATTCGACGATAATTGTCATCTAGGTTTTGTAGATAATCAACAGTCTGAATGGCAAATTTTTGGCCCTATTCTAATGAAAATAGATGAATTCAAGCCTGTTGAATCAATAGATAGTCCTAGAGATAGATCATGGGAATGGCTAATGCCTGATGAATTTGATTCAATGAACATCCTCTCTGCAGAACATATTGGTGACAATCATTTACTAATAATTTCAAGTAGATGGGCAGGTGTTTTGGAAATCCCAAGTGAAGCTCATAATGATGGCTTCAACCCACCATATCTTGAGCCAGTATGGAACTTGACTTTACCAGATGACAATATGTTTACAGCAACTACATTTGGCAGTGATACATATGAATATAAGAATAATTCAGCAGAAGAATTTAGTCTATATTTAGGTACCAATAATGGAATCTTAAGTTCATTTAGAATTCATTCTAATGGCACAGTTACTGAAAATGAAGCTGTACAATTTGAAGGTGCATTCGAAGGACCAATTCGAGGTCTATTTTTGGAAGATTGTTGTAATGGTGGAAAAAACGATCTGTGGGTACTAGATGATGAAAAATTGAGAGTATTCATGGGTAATTCAACGGTTGAAGTGACTCGAGATACTATAATTCCAGGGAATAATTTGGTATCTATGGCAATTCAGTACCCAATTCAGGAAAGTTATGCTCAATACAAAGAAGGAGTGATTTTGTTCGATATCAATTCAAGTTCATTTGATGAACCATTAAAGATGGCAGTATGGAATTTACCAGATCCTCCACCTTTTGAATTTGGAGGAGTTGGCATTGCTTGGGCAGATATCATTGCTCTGTCTCTGAGTATTATTCTAATGGCTGCAATAATTCTACGTCCAGAATGGTATGTAGTAAACACTACAGGAATCCTCGTAGGAGCAGGAGTAAGTACAATGTTAGGAGTTTCATTTGTTCCTTGGCTAGTGATTATATTCATGATAGCAATGGCTATTTACGACCATTGGGCAGTAAATGGAAGTAAACATATGCTCACATTGGCTGATACAATGATTGACCTAAAACTTCCGATATTGCTTGTTGCTCCAAAAGACAAAGGATATTCATTCTTAGAAGAGGATGACGGAAAAATGGTTGAAAGAGATAGAATTCACACATCAACTAATCAATCTCCTAAACCTTTACCGGAACAAGAGAGAAAAACAGCAGATGCAATGTTCATGGGTCTTGGCGATGTAATTTTCCCTGGAATATTAGTAATCTCAGCAATGACTTGGTTACCTGACGAAGTTGGCTTTGCAGGTCTGCATGGGCCTACAGCAGTTGCCTTTGGAACTCTAATAGGGGGATTAGTCGGTTACATGGTATTAATGACTCAAGTAGCAAGAGGTAAACCTCAAGCAGGCCTTCCATTACTAAACGGAGGTTCAATTCTTGGATATTTTATTACTACAATTATTGTTCTAGGATTTGATGCATTGGCGTTCAATATTACCCTATTCTAATGCAAACGGTTGAAGCGAAGTGCCCCCTCGTAGGTCCGTTAATATGCTCGAGATGAGGATGTTCAGAGAGTTGGCCGATGTTATTCGAGCCGATCACGATCGAAGAGGAATTTCTCATGATTTGATTGATCAGGTAATTTCATTAGATAAGGAATGGAAAGATATTCGCTACAAAGTAGATCAAATCCGTAGACAAAGAAATGAAGCCGC
>DAPV01000042.1:0-416 GCA_002502625.1 Euryarchaeota archaeon UBA125 | reverse complement strand
GCAAATCTTGGTGCTCAAATAGAAGAATTGGGGGCAATAGCAGATGAAACTGTGAAAAATAGAGATCGCATCAGAATGAAAATACCTAATATTTTACACGAAAGTGTACCAAAAGGAGATGACGAGGAAGGAAATACATCGCATTCAATGCATGGAAAAATGCCTGAATTTAAATTTCAACCTAGAGTTCATAACGATCTGATTGAAGAGAATAAATGGGTTGATTTAGGAAGAGCAGCAAAGATCGCAGGGTCTAGATTTTACTATCTTAAAGGAGATCTTGCGAGACTAGAATTAGCCTTACAACAGTTTTCTGTCGAATTCTTAGTCAATCGAGGATATACTTTGGTACAACCTCCTGTAATGATGAACAGGGATGCTTACGAAGGTGTGACTGATTTATCTGATTTTGAAAC
>DAPV01000086.1 GCA_002502625.1 Euryarchaeota archaeon UBA125 | reverse complement strand
GATGCAAATGGAATTGTAAATGTAAGTGCAAAAGATCTAGGAACAGGAAAAGAACAGTCAATTAAGATTGAAAGTCAAACGAGCCTTAGTGAAGAAGAAATCCAAAAGAAAATCTCAGAGGCTGAAGAATTCGCTGAAGACGACAAACGACGGAAAGCTAGAGTTGAGTTACGTAATCAAGCAGACAGTATTGTTTACCAAACTCGAAGAACCATTGAAGAATCAGAGGATAAATTATCCGAAGAAGATTCTGCTCCAGTACTAGCTAAAGTCGATGAGTTAGAAGCATTAATTCGTACTGATGATGCACCAATTCCTGATGAAGATCTAGATGATGCAGCAATTCAATCTAAAGTAAAGGAATTGGAAGAAGCAATGCATTCAATTTCTGCTAAATTGTATGAAGCAGCAGCAGCAGCCATGGAAACTGAATCTCAAGAAAGTGAATCTCAAGAAGATGATGTTGTCGATGCAAATTTCGAAGTCGTTGAAGATGAAGATTGATCCGAATTATTCTCAATTATAATTAATCATCAATTTCCATTTTTTTTAATGGAGATGATTAAGTAATTAATTTCAAACCAAAGTTCGATTACTATGTTTAAGATCGAATCTATGCCTGCAAAAATTTGTTTGGGATTTTCAGCGCTGATGTTTTTACTCTATTCTGTTAGTTTCATGTTCTTTGGAGAATGTTACGTAACCGGTGGAGAAGTATGTTTTGCACCTCTAGACAATGGAATAACAGTCGATACTGACCCAGCATTCGGAATGGGAGGGCCTGAGACAGCTTTCAATGGAGTTCTATTCTTTGGAATTTTCATTTCTACAATGCTGATTCTGTTTGAAGGTGCAAGAGGAAAATGGATAATCATGTTACCATCTTCATTGGGTTTGATTTCAATGACCTTTGGTGTTTGGAATTACTGGAATGATGAAAGTATGGCTGGTCCTCTACCAAAATATATGTCCATAATCGTTACACTGATTTACATTGGAGGATATGTATCATTACGAAGTGAGGGGGTTAACGAAGGATTATCTGATTTCAAACCAGGTTTGAAAGTCAAGGACAAGATTGCTATGATTTCTCTGATTTTACTGGTATTAGCTGGCCTATTTTACTCCATTCGAATGATCTTCACACCTAATGATGTCATTGCTGAAGGATTTCCCGCAAATTATGAAGGTAGTCTAAGTACAGCAGCAGGTCTAGGTACTCCTCTACCAACTCAGGTATCTGTTACAGGTTCATTGATCCTAGTGTATACTCTCTGGTCTGCATTGGTTCTAATGGATGGAGCCTCGGGTAAGTGGGCAGTTCTTCATCCATCTGCATTTGCTTTCATCACTGCAACCGCTTCGCTATATATCGCTCTCATTGCAGGTACTGCACGTAACGCTAGTGAGGCTAATCAGATGGATGCTCTGACTGGGGCTGTAGTGATGCTACTGGTCCTAATCAGTTATTTCCGTCTAAAAGGAGAAGGCATGGAAGATGGAATGACCTTCATGGGAAAACCAGTAGAAGATGAGAGTGGGTTTACCAATTCATTACTACTGTTTGCATTAATCATTGGTGCATTATTCACAATAAATGTAGTACTTCTTGGTTCTTAAGATAAATCAATCATGAAAAGAAGGGTTAACGAATTTTTAATCTGATAAACAAGTGTTTATTTTAAATTTAGTAAAGGGTATAACATGCGCAGTGTTACTGAGATCATTTCTACCCACATTGTTCGAGAGGGAGGTGGATTCAAAGTTCGTCGACCATTTAGGATGAATAGGGTATTGAGTCCATTCTTACTAATAGATGAAATGGGTCCAGTAGAATACGGTCCAGGAGAAGCAGTAGGAGCACCATGGCATCCTCATCGAGGATTTGAAACAGTGACCTACCTACTTAATGGAAGAATGAGGCATGAGGATAGTGCAGGAAATAGTGGAGAATTAAACCCCGGAGATGTTCAATGGATGACCGCTGGTCGAGGGATTATTCACTCTGAAGAACCACATGAGCAGTTTCAGAAATCAGGAGGTAAAATGCATGGTTTCCAAATTTGGGTTAATCTACCGGCGAAGCATAAAATGATGCCACCTAGGTATCAAGAAATATCCGCAGATGTGTCCCCTACTATTGAAGAAAAAGGGGTATGGGCACGTGTTATCGCAGGAGAGTGTTTGGGTGTTTCATCATCCATAGATACAGTAATCCCAATCACTCTAATTCATGTAAAGATGCAAGAAGGCTCTGAACTAATTCAAAAATTAGATTCGAATTTGAATTCAATGATTTATGTGTTTTCAGGAAATGTAGCTATCCCTAGAGGGACAGGTGTCAAGACTCACCCTCAAGCATTTGGATTGGGGGTCAAACAGCAAATTAGTGACGGCGAATTAGGAATCCTATCAGAAGGAGATAGTATTGTCATAAAATCCAATGTGTTTTCAGAATTTTTGATTTTAGCTGGTCCTGAATTAAATGAACCAATAGCCAGGTATGGTCCATTTGTCATGAATACTAGGGAAGAAATTCAACAAGCATTTTTCGATTATCAAAATGGAACTCTTGGTAATTAAATAAAAAATCTGGACTGATTTTACTTATTTTTAGGCGAAAAAATACCTTCTATTTTTTTAAAGATTTCTTTTTCTGCAAATGAGATTTTTTTGATTATTTCGTGATTAGAGGGTTCTTTTTCCTTCCAAAGGGGAACCATTGAGCTCCAAACTCCTTCCCCTTTAATTCTAGAATAAAGTGCAGCAACCACATGAATAGCTATCAGAAGGTAACTAAGATCTGCAGAAAAACCATGTAATCCAACTACGACATCAATCAATGGTCCATCTTTGATTTCTTGGGTAAATAATCCTGCAATCATCAAACCGGTAAGAGGAAGGAGAATTAAGCATAAATACATAGAAGTATGAATCGTTTTTGCAAGGAATTTATGCATTACAGGAACTGGTTCGTTTGCTCCAAGAAATGTTTCAAATCTACTCATATAGAAATATCGAATTAATACTATCAAAAGGAATACACTTGCAAAGATTACTTCAAAAATTAGTAATCCTGTGTCCTCAAGTTGAGATAAATCATCTATCTGTTTGAGGATTCCGTATACATATAGAATGATAAATCCCCAATGAATAATCTTTGCAAGATTAGTATGAGATTTCTCCATTGTAAACCACTAGATAGTATTTGATTATCAAGAATTTGTGATTAATGTGTGAAGTGTTCTAACATGAATTCCAGTTGCTCCATGGCCCACCATAGCATTGGTATCTGCTCCCCAAGCAGTTCCAGCAATGTCCAAATGAGCCCATGGGATCTGTTCTCCGTCTTCTTCGAAATTCCGATTTGGGACGAATTGCTTGAGGAATGCTGCTGCAGTATTTGCACCTCCCCATCGACTCTTGCCAAGATTTCTTACATCTGCAATCTTAGAACCAGTCATTTCTTTCTCAAATGCAGGCAATAATGGCATTTTCCAAGCAATTTCATCTTCAACATTTCCAGCCTGATGTACTTTCTCTAATAATTCTGAATCATTAGACCAAAGTCCAGTTGCTTCATGTCCAAGAGAGACAACAACTGCCCCAGTCAATGTGGCTAAATCAATGATGTATGAAGGGTCAAATTCACCAGACTTCCATAATCCATCTGCCAAAACATTTCTTCCTTCAGCATCTGTATTCAGTACTTCAATAGTCTTTCCAGAATAAGTAGGAATGACATCTCCTGGACGATATGCTTCAGCACTAGGCATATTTTCAGCTAAACAAGCTATTCCACGAACTCTTCCTTTATGTCCAGTTGCATACAATGCATGCATTAATCCAAAGACTGTGGCTGCTCCATGCATATCATACTTCATTTCATCCATTGATGCACCAGGCTTCAAAGAAATACCTCCAGTATCAAATGTAATGCCTTTTCCAACAATGCAAGGTGACCTAGCATTTGAATTAACATTAGGATTCAATGTGAACAATACCATACATGGTTTTCTTGAGCTACCTTTCCCGACATTGATGAGCCCATACATCCCTTTTTTCTGTAAATCATCCCAATCATAAACCTCAACAACCACATTTGGTTTGTCTTTTGCCCATTCTTTTGCTCTCTCAGCATAAGACATAGGATAGAGATAATTTGGTGGTTCATTTGCTAAATCTCTAGCAAGATGAACTCCTTCAACTCGACCAACAATTCGGCTTATTCCTACATCTAATTCTTTCAGATATCGGCTCGATGCTTGTATATCCAAACTCCATTCCCCTTGTTCTTCTCTTTCTTTCTTATCTTTTGATCTATATTTCACGAATGCATAATCTCTCAACATCATACCTTCAATAAACCAAAGCATAGACTCTAAATTCCAACCAGTAGTAAATCGAACTGTCAAATTTGTTCCATCCTTCTTTGACAAAGAAGACAATGTCTTAGCTCCTGCATCTCGAGCAATTTTGTTCGAGCTTTTTTCTAAGTCACCCATTCCAACAAGAACAACTCTACATTTTTCACCCCAAACCGATAATTTGCTACCTGCTTTTCCATCAAATCGTGACTTAAATGCAGACTTAGTATTAATCACTGATGAGCGAGGGAGGCCATTCAAGGCACTGTTTGCAGGCTTATTTTTCCCTACCCATAATGGTAAAACAAGTACATCCCCAGTCTCTTCTCTCTCACTAACCTTCCAATCCATGAGACTAGTGGTGCAGGGTCGGCTTACAAACCATCCCTTTCGCTAACAGAATGACGACGATGTGCGGCTAGAACAAATCCAATAATTACCAATAATGCTGATGGCCCTGGGAGAAGACCTTTGGATTGTGAATCGACTAAGGAAACGTACGTTGAATTCACAGGTTCACTGACCCATGTAGAAGAATCAATCACTCTCTTCTGATAGTAAAGAACAAAGCCCCCATCCTTTGTCAATGTGAGATTAGAGGCATCGAATGTTACTGTCGATGAATTTGTTGCATTTACTGCGAACTTATTATCTGATTCCCAGAGGACCTCCCCTGTGTCGTCATTTACGTATTGCAAAGATGCATTTATTGTAGTGGCATGACCGAGATTATCTACAGAAAGTGTCAAACTCTCGCCTATAGTTACATCAAGAGATGTCACAGAAAGTCTAGCACGCCAATACCATACATTGTCGATGAGATATCGCATCACATCCAATTCTTCACTAAGGCGCTCATTAACATCCTCAAAAGTGAAGAGTAAAAATTGATCATCATCAGTTTCGAAAGTAAAGGTTGGGAATCCCATTACTCCATAGCCATAATCACGGCTAGTGCCACAATTAGGGTACAACCCCTGGTTTGCATTCTGAAGTGGAATATCTGAGATGTTTTCATTTACTTCATCCCTTATACCGTGGAAGAGTTCCCAATCAGAAGGTTGCTCTGGCCATTTACCCCACGGATAAAGAATAATCCAAACGCCTGTGTGCATTGTAACATAAAGATCAGCATCTTGCATATACGAGTTCATGTAGTCTGCATTTGCACGTGTTTCTGGTTCACTAAATGGGCCGCCTCCTGGTGCAAAGGGGTCACTTGGTGAGCAATCGTCCCAGAAGTGATCATAGTTTCTATTTAGGTCAATTCCTGTAGGAACTACTTCACTAACAAATGGATTTGCTGCAGTAGTCAAGTTTAGATTGTGACGGGTGTCAGCATCATTCCCATCTGGATTAAGCATTATCAGAATATGCAGTTCTGTATTTTGTAATACGTTTACAGCTTCTTCGTTCCCAGCATTCCACTCATTGATGTACCATTTAGCAGTCAACCATGCTAGAGCAGTACCAAGATATTCATTTCCATGATGACCTCCATCGATGTAAATCATCTCTTTTGCATCACCGTTAAATTTTGTTTCCATAGTCCAATCGGATAAAACTACCATCCACAATTCTCTACCAAGGTAAGATTGTCCAATACTTGACAACTCCACAATGTCTGGATTTTCATTAGCCCAATCGCTAACTTCCTGTGTTAAAGCAGCATAACTCATGAAGATATGATTGTCCACCGGTTCACCTGGCCAATTCTGTTCTGCACTAACCAAGGCAGGAGCCACGATTAACACCGCAAGCAAGACCGCTAGGCTACGCATCACACCTAAGGTGTGGTGATGTGGATTTTAGATTATTGTTCAAACAATGGGATTGTAATACAAAGAACATATGAATCTTGAAAATACTCAATATGATTCTAATAGACATGTGAGAATTAGTGGTAAAACTATTGTGGCATCCGATTCGATTACGAATCTGGGGGTATCAATTCCAATCTTTCCCCATGAAATTTTCTCATTCGGTGGGGCTCCAGAATATCCTCCATATGATGTCGAAGATTCTGAAATTTGACCATACCAAGACCAAAGTGAAACCTGTTCTCCTAGATCTTGATTTAACATCGGCACAACGCATATCGGAAAGTCTCCCGCGATTCCACCTCCAATCTGAAGAAAACCTACAGGCTCAGTCTGAGATTTATACCAATCTGCAAAATCAATCATGTAATTAACGCCACTCCGTACCATATTCGGAGTCAAGTCTCCACGTACACAAGCAGCAGCAAACAAGTTACCTAACGTAGAATCCTCCCATCCAGGAACTAAAATAGGAATATTCATCTTTTTTGCAGCGAGAAGCCAGGAGTTCTCAGAACGAGGGGCTAACTCAATTCGATCCAATAGTGCGTAAAGGTGTTCATGCGGCAGTCTAGGCTCCTCTTTCCAAATCTCTAGTAGCATTGATTCAACTCGACGGATTGCTGCATCCTCTGGTATGCAAACATCAGTGACTCTATTCATTCCCCGGAGATTGAGGTCAAGGTCATCCATAGCACTTTGACTACGCCAAGATTGAACATTCTCATACTCATCACCTGCAATTAAAAGAAAAATATCCTCTTCAAGATTTGCACCTGTACATGAGATTGAATGAACTCTCCCTGCAAGAATTGCAGGTGCGAGTGACCGCCCAATTTGTGCGGTAGACATCGCTCCAGCTAGTGCAATAACCAACTTTCCTCCAGAATCTGAGAATTCGATCAATGACCGTGTGCAACGTGTTAACTCACCAGCATTGAAGTGATGATAATGAGTGTCCATGAAAGATCGAATATCCATAATAACACCTAATTATCCTGTTGATTATCATGTAAAAAGCGTTTTACTGAATCTCTTCTCATTTGTTTAATATTTGGACTGGTTGAAATTAGATTCTCGTGAATGATATCAATAATTTTCTCCGGGTCATGGCCTCCACATGTGAATGCATCTATTGCAAGCCAACCACGATCTAAATAGCAATGTGCTGATACATGACTTTCGTCTATTAGAACGACGGCAGCAAATCCTGGGGGAGATGCCTCTCCATCAAAAACTTCCACATGAGCATGAACCTCCCTTATTCCACATCTATTCACCGAATTCTGAAGGATTTTGAGTATCCATTGGCCATCATGCCAATCATGTTGGGGTTGAAAGTCCACATAATCCACAAACACATGTTTTCCATGTGACTGAAGATTTCTGAC
Organism: Euryarchaeota archaeon UBA125; assembly: GCA_002502625.1. Classification (GTDB taxonomy): domain Archaea; phylum Thermoplasmatota; class Poseidoniia; order Poseidoniales; family Thalassarchaeaceae; genus MGIIb-N2. The sequence continues at coordinate 8,657 of DAPV01000086.1, read as the reverse complement.
TCCAGAGGACTCATCCATAGCAATCACCCGTGAGTGCCTATATTTCATTGAATCGAACGATGTATGTGGCCACCAACCAATCGAGTTGCGATCATTGCAGCAGTAAAAGGAGTCAATGAACCTTCGATATCAGGTACTGTCTCAACAACATCTGCCCCTAAAACCTTACAATTTTTAGATTCAAAAATTGTTGCTAATGCAGATTCAAGATGCCACCAAGATAGTCCACCTGGAACTGGAGTCCCAGTTGATGGAACTAGATAACCATCTAAGACATCAATATCAACTGAAATCCATACTGGCCCTGATATCATTGACAATTCATTCATTAATGACTCCCAAACTTTCTGTCCATTACTAACAGCTAAAATATCTGACGCAAGATGTGTCCTGACTCTGTTATCATTCTCAGAAAATGTTGCTTCTTCTCTTGACCATGCTCTAACACCTATCTGAATAATTTGTCCAACTCCTCTATCTAAAGAACGACGGGCTGCGCATGCATGACTCCAATTATCTTCATCTAATTCATCACGTAAATCTGCATGGGCATCAAATTGTAGAATCGTGATTTGTTCTAAATCACCTCGTAATTCAGGATGATTTTTCATGGCTAAAATTTGTGCTGGAAGTAATCCATGTTCCCCTCCTAAAACAACTGGAAAAACAGAATCATCAGAAAGCCATTTTGAAAGATATTGGGTAATCGAATTCAATTGTTCATTCAGTGTGCCTGCATCGGATGACCATGCTGCTTCGGTACGAATTACTGCTCCGGCAGGAAGATCTTCTGAAAGTCGAGGGTCATACAACTCAACTTGAGCAGAGGCTCTCAAACAAGATTCTGGGCCATCTGCAGTCCCTTGACCATATGATGTTGTTAACTCATACGGCACTGGTAAAATGACTATGTTTGGGGTTAAGGAATGATCTTCGCTCAGACCAAGGAAGGTCGGTGGGTCGCCCATGATTTATGCCGAACGGTAAACACGAAAGAACATGACGAATTTATTCAGATTGTCTTTTTTCAGCATTCTACAAGTGATTCCTTATATAGAGCGGCAGCCAATAAATAACATAGCGCGGGGGGATTCTAGGTGACCGGTATGACATTGAAATCACTAACTGATGCGATTAGAAATCGTGTTGATGAAGAAATGGAACAAACTGTGGCTGAAAGTATCGCTGAACATGCACTTGGTTTCTTTGGATTCTCTGATCGTATTATTGATAATGCTCTGGAACCAACTGATAGAAATCTTTTCTATCAACTTCAAGATTATGAATTGTTAACTACGGAATCTGAAGAAACTACTCTCTGGGATGGAAGAGAGTGGCGAATTCATTATTGGAAATTCAAATCAAAACGATTGGGTGAAGTTGCTAACAAAAAGGTCGATGAAGTGATTGACCCTTACGCAGGACTCTACGATGAGGTACCTGTTGATATTTGGCGTGAACAAGCTGGTTTTGAACACGATGATGATGAACCATTGTTCTAATTCAAACACTCAATTCATCAATGGATTGAATACGGAGCAGAACATAGTTGATACCATGATTAGGCGTAACACGTTGATTGTCGTGGCTATGTTACTCCTAATGATGCCATTATCTACAATATCTGGACAGACTACTACTGATGAAACTGAATGTAATATTATTGTAGATTGGAGTAATGGGACAAGTAGCGAACATGCTTACGTAATCAATAACTGGAATTTAGTAAATGAAAATCAAACTGAGGTTCATTGGTCTCATGAAAATCAATCAGGTCAGATTTTAGATAATGGAATAATTAATCTAAGTTGGAATGAAAATGATACTCAATCTCGAATAATCTTACCAACTACCATTAATCTAGGTGACTCAATTTCAATTGATGTAAGAGCATCAGAAACAGAAATCTTCTGTTCAAGAACTATCGATATTACCTATTGGAATCAACCCATTAATGACCACGAGATCACAAGAACTACAACTTGGATGCTTGAACAAACTGGAGGTGACGGTCAAGAATATGAGTTAGAATTTACAGGAAGAGGATGGCAACTTAGAAATGGAGATCAATTAGAATCAAATGAATTAGGTGCAGGAAATCTCTCAATAATTAGCGATGATGGAGAAACTCGAATTGAAACTGAAATCAATCTAGATAGAGTTTGGTTAAATGAATCTATGACTGGAATCGATTTAGAACTACAACAATTTGAGATGTTTGGAAATGGTTCTATGTTCTTCATTGTAAAAGATGAAATTGGAACTGAAACCATTGCTGAGATCAATATTTCTGATTCATACATCACTAGAACTATTGCTAATGGAGTTCCATCAGAACAAGTCCGTCTTGAAGGAACCGGAAATCTACTTTCAAACGGAACAAATGACGACGAATCAATAGAATTGGATGGAGAAGTTTCTGTTTTCTTATACGAATTACATACTGAAAATGGAGAAGTATTGCTCTCCAACTACCTACTAGAAGCATATGCTGAGATGGTACTCATTGATGGAAACGATCGTTTTACTCTTGATCTAGATGAATTCATTATTCATGAAACATGGGAAAATGGCGAACAAACAGATCAATTAAATCGAATAAAAGGTGATGGTACGTTTGACTTTGCCGAATCAGAAGATGGAGCGACAATTATTGTTAATGGAACTGTTCCAGTGTTTTGGTTAGAATCTCAAGATGGAATGACTACGGTAAATACTATTCTTATGGATGGAGACATCAGTGGGGATGTTACGGGAGAAATCGGTCTTGTAGTAGAAATAGTTGAAAGTGGGCAACAACAAAATCATACTGGCCAATCATTTGATGTGAATGTAATAAGAAATGAAAATTGGTTAAATATTTCTCAAATTACTGGAATCGGATCTAATCTTGATCTTGAAGCTGAGCATAATTTAACATTTGAATATCAAGTACCTGAAGAGCATTGGCTAAATCGAACTGTCAGATACAAGTATGTGGAAGACTCAGGGGAAATAAATGATGAGTATCCTGAAAGAAGTCCTGTAGTTGTTGATCCTTCAGAGCCATCCAATGAATCCATACTCGGAAGCGTAAACATTAGTCGAGAATTAGGATTTGCTCCATCTTCCATGCAAATTGGAGATTCTTTGATGCTAGATCATGGAGACACATTGAAACTAGAAATTATTGCAACTGATTCAGGTTCAGTAACTCGTGACGGGCATGAAATGGATGTTATTCATTGGAATGGAACATACATAAATGGAGGTTTTGCTAGTGGTAAAATCATCAATGAAGGGATCTTAGCAGGGCTCATTGCAGAAGTATCTCGATCTATTGAATTAGAAATTGATGAACTAGATGGGGAGTTACAATTTATTGAAATTCAATCTTTAGAACGAGTTATTTCTCCGGCAATAGTAACAGAAGCAGAAAATACTCCTCCCTCATTCGTAGAGTTACGAATTAGAGAAGGAGTACTTACTACAGAAGGAGGAGAGGCCCATCTTGAAGTGGTAGTTGAAGATGCAGATTGGAATATGCAATCTGTAGAAGTTGATCTGAGCAGTATTGGAATTGGTATTGTTTCTTTCAACGATGTTGGAATTGATGGAGATGCAACTGTTCATGATGATATTTGGACATCTGAAGTTTCACATCTAGGAATCAATCACGGAAATCAAGATATCAACATCACGATTTCAGATGGATGGTCGACTACTCAAGTTACTACATCACTTATTCTCACTAATTTAGCACCGAGAATGACTTCACTCGATCTAGCTCCTACAACAGTCAGTAGAGGTGATTCAGTAGATATTTCAACAAACGTAGTTGATGCTCATGGTGTTTCTTCAGTTTATGTTGACTTAACCGGACTTGGCGGGCAACGTTTTGCCCTTTCTCAAGAAATAGGAGAACAATGGATTGGCTCATTCATTGTACCTGATGGATTCTCTCCAGGACCTCAGTTAATTGCAATTGAAATGACCGATAATGAGGGGGCAATGAGATTGACTTCTTTGATTTGGCGACCAGATGGGACGACAATTGAAAGTGATAGAATTACAATTCTAAATGATGGACCTGTTCTATCAAATCTAACTATTTCTCGACAAGGAAATTTTGTTGATGACTTCTTAGTACCAAATCTAGGTGAGCAAGAAATTGCTCATGTAATTTCGATCGAAGTTTATGATCCGGATGGAATTTCGGTAGTACAAGTCCAATTAGGAATCCTTGCTGAAATCGGAAACGCCGATGATTGGGTCCCAATGAATGATGATGGGACTGGAGGAGATCTAGTAGCAGATGATGGGATTTACAGCCTTACAATTCAGACACGTTCTACCATGCCTACTGGTTCTACGGAAATTGAACTTAGAGGAATTGACAGTTATCTGGAATCTACTCCTGGAAATGAAAGAGGGTTCACTGTCACTCTATCTGACAAATCTTCTGAAGGTATAGGTTCTGAATGGGCTGATTCAACTGCTGTAATTTTAATTGCAGTTGGTATTTTCTTATTCCTATCAATATTGGGCGGAATTATAGTTCTTAAAAATGCTAATTTCGATGAAGAATAATTGGAAAATTTTAGAGAAAACAACAGATTGGTCTCCAATGGTGCGAGCGCCGGGATTTGAACCCGGGTTCCCACGTTGGCAACGTGGGGTGATAACCACTACACTACGCTCGCGGCGTCTCAACGAGATAGGAGGCCTTCTTCTATCCATCGGTCAAACTAAGTTAAGGAAGAAATCTTGCAAAACGTGCAATGATGGCATCACGAGTCTGTCTGAATACCTCAATACTCTGCCCCACTGGGTCTTCTAGGTCCCAATCTTCATCGATTTTCATTGAAGGACAAGAGACACCACATCCCATCGAAATGACCTTGTCCCAATCTTCTGCAGAAAAGTTATCCACAGACTTTGGCCGTTGATTCGAAATATTGAGCCCTATCTCCTGACATACTACTACTGCATTGTGGCTCACAGCCGTTGCTGGATGAGTCCCCGCGGATGCTGCTTCGTGGCCCAAACTGCGAGCAATACCTTCGGCCATCTGACTACGACAAGAATTCCCAACACAGACGAATAGTAATTTCATGTCAAGAAATATTACTCACCACATATTAACTAATCCAATATACATGTTATATCTTGATTTACACACGCATTGAAGTATCTCCTATTCTACGGTTAACCATGTCAGGGTCTCCTGTATCCACTCATTCTCCAAGTGGAGAAGATGAGAAAGAACCAGCAGTAGACAATGAACAAAAAGTGCAAATGGAGCAGGCTTACCAGCAAATGAGAAGAAAAATGCGAATGACAGCACTCAATGATGACGTGCGTCATAAATTCATGGTTCTATCAGGAAAAGGAGGTGTAGGAAAATCTACTGTTGCCACAGGGCTAGCACTCTCTCTTGCAAGAATGGGGCAAAAAGTGGGATTATTAGACATCGATATTACCGGCCCAAATCTACCAAAAATGCTTGGATTAGAAGGCACTCAACTGCATGTTGAAGAAGGACAAATCCATCCGGCTATTGGCCCACATGGAGTCAAAGTCATTTCAATGGCATTCTTAATTGAAGATCCAGATAAACCTGTAATTTGGCGTGGTCCAATCAAATTAGGAGCTATTCAACAATTTATTGGAGATGTAGCATGGGGCGAATTAGACCATTTAATCATTGATTTTCCACCTGGAACAAGTGATGAGCCTCTCACAGTTACTCAAGCATTACCAAACATGGATGGAGTTGTAATTGTAACTACTCCTCAAGATGTTGCTTTACTCGATTCAAGAAAAAGTATTAATTTCGCAAAAACAATCAATTTACCTGTTCTTGGTGTTGTAGAAAATATGCGAGGTTACACAATACACGGTTCTGCTACTAATTCTGATGGTTCAGTAATATCCAATGGTACTATCGAAATAGGTGGCCCATCAGGAAAAAAGATTGTTGCAAATACGGATTCAGAAGGTAATTGGGACGTTTTACTTGATCTTTTCAAGAGCGGAGGGGGAGAAGATGCCGCAGAAGAAATGGATGTTCCATTCCTTGGTTCTCTTCCATTTGATCCTGGAGTCGTACGCGGTGGTGATGATGGAGTTCATAGAATCGTTTCAGAACCAGATGGACGCACAGCTGAAGCATTTGAGACAATAGTAACTAACTTAATTGAAAAATTAGAATCACCCGACGAAGAAGGAGTGAGAATAATTTGAGTGTTCAGGTATGAAAAATACCATCCGATTCAAAAGGTAAGAAGGTTGGCGAGAAAATATGACAAGCATAGAAAATGATACCGTAGCTACTGTTCATTATACAGGAACTCTTCCAGATGGAGAAGTATTCGATAGCAGTAGAGAAAAAGATCCAATGACTTTCTTAGTTGGACATAAAAATATGATTCCTGGATTTGAACAGGAATTAATCGGGGCATCAAAGGGAGAAACTAGAACATTTACTCTTACACCTGATAGAGCGTATGGGGAGAGGGATGAAAGTGCAGTTCAACAAGTTGAACGAGAGCAATTTCCCGAAGATATGGACCTCAAAACAGGAATGATGATGGCTGCTCAAACCGATCAGGGACCTATTCCATTTACTATCTCAGAAATTAATGGAGAGCAAGTTACCATTGATTTTAATCATCAAATGGCTGGTAAAACTCTAATTTTTGAAGTAGAAGTCATCGATGTTAGAGAAGCAATGCCTAAGGAATTATCCGACAATTGTGGACCAGATTGTGGTTGTGACTGACCTTATTCGACATGTTGGTGCAGAGGACAGGATTCGAACCTGCGAAGCATTCTGCAGTGGGACTTGAGCCCACCCCCTTTGACCACTCGGGTACCTCTGCTCATATCTACGATGAGATGCTACGCTTGAGGTTTGCGAATTATTCCTGTTCATCTGGGAAACGTTCAGGAGGTTCAGGCCAGAGACTTTCAGGTCTAGAGGGGGGTTCTTGATCAGGGAGGGGGATTTCATCTTCATCATCCCAATACACCGCTTCAGTATTTCTCTGTAAAAAGAAAAGACCTATCATAAATCCTAGACCGCTAAAAATAACTATTAGCAAACCAATGACTGTTAAATCTCCGCTTAATGCTGCATCCAGAAGACTCCTGTTTGCCATAGGATCAATCACTTGTATAGGTGGCAAAACAGTTGCATTTTCGATATCACCATCAATAGCTGCAATCAGTAGCATTTGACCTTCTTGCCATGCCTCAATTTCAAAATCAACTTCAATAGAACCTCCAGGAAGAAGTTGTACTTCTGTTCTATTAATTTCTACCCATTTTTGACCTGAAGAATCTGTTTCCCAAGCAAGTAAACTTAGGTTTAGATCGCCTCCTTGGTTGCCCTCATCTCTAATCCAAAGGTCTATCCTTACCAAGCCATTGAGATTTGCGGGTTGTGGAGAAATAGCAATTGGTTCTACAACTGGTTCAAACCAAACCACGCGCAACAATGGAGCACGAGGTGTAAATTGAGATCCTATTCCAACTAATGGGTTTCCCGAAAGATCAGTAAATTCAAACCAAACTACTAGTTGATCTCCATCCTGTAATTCATTTGACTCGACAGTAGAAATATCCACATTATTAGACACACCATAGACTGGTCCTTGTCTTGATGCAGGACCAATAGTCTTACTTCCATCGGTTCCAGGAATATCAACTCCAAATCTCCTGAAAGTCCAATGCATTTGTACCTCTTCTTCAGCAACTCCTCCTAGATCGATAATTGAAAAAGAAACTTGTTGAGAATCTAAACTATTAGTCTGTACAGCTGCTAAACTTGTTTGTAAAAATTCTATCGTTGGTGAAGTTCTATCCACTATCACATCAACATCAAATCCATTCCATGGAATAGATCCTATTCCTACTAATCTCCCACGAAGTATTCCTTCAGCATCTCTCTCAGTTTGTGGAAGAACTATCACAAACTCAACAATTCCTTCAGAATCTACTGTTCCATTTACTGGTATTCCAGGTGTAGTCTCCATTACATCTTCAAAATGAGGGTCAATTATCACATTTCGACCAACTGGGGGAACCGATAATGGCATTCCGTTAGTAGAATGAACCATTTGCATCCTGCAAAGAATTGCGTCTCCATCTGCAGCATACATTTTCCCATTATACAATCTACCAAATGGAGCAGTCAAATCTTCCATTTCCAATACATTCCATGATGTGGATATATCCAAAGTCCAGGCCAAATCTGCTAGAGACAATAAATCAAGATCGAGAGTTACTTCATCTTCTACAACCGTAATTGCTGGAATTAAAGATTCAAGTGTCCAATCAAAAGGTGATTCTTCACTAGTCGCAAACGAAAATGAAGCTAGTCCAAAATTACCTGAATCATCACTTGGTAAGAATTCAGCGCCAATAGGAATTATTGTACTTTCATCGGCAGAAACAATATCTCCTAAGAGTGGACGATGAATTAGGTGTCCTGCTTCATCACCAAACCCTGAAATCCATAGATGAATTTCATCTATTGATGTATATCCATTAAGATCTTCGATAGGGAAACTCAGTGTATGACTAACTGAATGAAGAAGAGTTCCATCAATTGAATCCAAAGAGATGGTATTTCGATCAATTACCGTAGCGCTTTCTTGGGCTAGACTGAATGT
>DAPV01000016.1:3805-7829 GCA_002502625.1 Euryarchaeota archaeon UBA125 | reverse complement strand
TAATTCAGAAAAGTTTCGAATTATGGTTTGGTTCCCTTCAATTAGAATTTCGGGGTCAGGGAGAGTCCAACGAGCACGCTCACTAATTTCAGTAGGGATTTTGTCTCTGGCACGATCCAACAGAGACTCATACTCAAAATCACTCATAGTTAGCCGAAACCCAACTCCCATTTCAATATCACCACACATTTGGCCGCTGTATTCATGCACCTAGCCCAAATGTACAGTTCCATGAGTGACAAACTGGTAGTACTTTTCACAAGATTACATCCTGATGCTCAACCTCCAGTCCAGGGTAGTGCATTAGCTGCAGGGTGGGACCTTAGAACAGTGGAAACGTGTGAGATAAAAAAGGGAATTTCTACCAAGGTTCCTACTGGGTTAGCGGTATCGATTCCGCCAGGATATGAAGGGCAAATTCGTGCAAGGTCATCCTTAGGTGCTAAAGGAATAATCTTACCAAATGGAATAGGCACTATCGATGCAGACTATAGAGGGCAAATTCATGTCTTAATGACATGGATTGGCAGAGGTGATTCAACAATTATTGAAGCAGGTGAAAGAATTGCACAAATGGTAATTTCAGAAGTTCCTAAGGTAAGTTTTCTAGAAGTAGAATCTGATGAATTAGGAAATACCGAAAGGGGCGGTGGCGGATTCGGAAGTACTGGTAGATACTAATGAAATGGACAATTTAGTCGGTGGTTTGAAATCAAGTGGATTTAACCACATGCTGGTCAATATGGCGCTGAGCATAGATGAACTCAGAACAAAAGCAAACGATTTGAGTGAAAACGGACTCAATACTCAACAGATTGCAGATGAATTATCGATATCTCAAACAACTGTAAAATGGTTAATTGACGAAGGAATGGTGGAGAAACCCCCCGATGATATACGAATTGGCTGGAGAACTATTGGAGCAAGAGCAACCAGAATCGAAGCAATAGGGCTAATCCTTGCAGATATTACCGATGAAGAGGGCGGAGATATTGATACAATAGTCGGAATTAGTATCAATGGTATTGCCTTTGCTCAATCATTAGCCGGACATATAGATGCTGATTTTGCAATTTTTAGATCGGTAGATGGAGAGGGGTCAGGACATCTTTCCAATAAATATGGAAATGTTGCTGGTAGAAATGTTGCAATTATAGATGATGTTTTATCCACAGGTTCAACCATGAGTAAGACAATCGAATCTCTTCGTTCACAAGGAGCTAATGTTTCTCTATGTATGGTTCTAGTTAACAAGACAGAACGAAATGAAATCGATGGTGTCCCACTTAGGGGTATTATTAGAGCTGTAAAAGTCTGAGGTAGCTAGATGCACTGGGCTGAACGAACTGCTGCTAACCTCTCTCACAGAGGTGATACTCATCTCATTGCAGCGGGGATTACGCCCTCGGGTGAATTTCATATTGGGCATATTCGTGAAATTCTAACATGTGACATGATAGTTAGAGCATGCAATAATTCCGGACTAAATGCAGAATTACTCTTTATCGTAGATTCAATGGACCCTTTGAGAAAAGTATACTCTTTCCTGTCAGACGAATATGAACAATTCATTGGCCATCCACTTTATCGTATCCCTCCTCCTGATAATGAGGGTAAACCAATTATTGGTTCAGATACAAGTTATGCTGAACATTTCCTTGAACCATTTTTAGATGCTCTTTCCGAATTAGGGGTAAAACTTAGGATTTCATGGAACCATGAAGAATATAATAATGGAAAATTCGAACAAGCCACTCGTCTCTTTCTAGAAAACCGAGAAGAAGTGGCTAGAATTTTGACAGAAGTATCAGGTAGACCATTAGGTGATGAATGGTGGCCATATTCCCCTATTGGCCATGATGGAAGCTTCGATGGGATTACAATAACTGGATGGGAAGACCCATTCGTAACCTGGATTGATTCCAATGGAAAAAATGGTAAATCAAATATTGGAACGGATCAAGGAAAATTACCCTGGAGACTCGATTGGCCTGCGAAATGGAATTTCCATGGAGTGTCTTGCGAGCCTTTTGGAAAAGACCATGCAGCATCAGGAGGAAGTTATTCCACTGGTAGACTATTGGTTGAAATTCTAGGTTCCAAAGCCCCTCATCCTGTACCATACGAATGGATACAACTCAGAGGGATGGGGCCAATGTCAAGTAGTGCAAATATTACAGTAGGCCCTCTAGAAGCGCTGAAAATTGTTCCTCCTGAAATATTACGATATCTAATTGCAAGAAACAAACCCAATCGACATATTGAGTTTGATACAGGGGGTGGTTTGTTGGAAATGGCTGATCAATACGAACGATTACTTGCAACTTGGAAAGAAGACCAACCTCCTGATGAAAATTCTACTGATAGAATAAGAACAGCTTGGAATGTGGACAAAGCAAAGATTTCACTTAGTCAAATAAACTCCGAAATCGAGAAATTAGATCAACTTGAATCTAATATATCATTTCGTCATCTTTCAATGTTAGCACAGATAAGATCTCAAGATGAAGATGTATGGGTATCACTGAAAAATTCTGGACTATTGGAAAGCGAACCAAGTAAATCATTGAAAGATAAATTACGACGAATGAGAAATTGGATTTCATCTGAACACTTTCCTGAAGAATATAAGATTGAAATTCAAAATGAGCTTACTCAAGAGGCAAAAGAATCATTCAATACAGAAGATTTGGAATATCTAACTCAACTTCGGGATGGCTATCAGAACTGTGAGTGGATAAATTCAGAGATAAATGATAAGATATGTAATTTGGCGAGAGAACATGGAATGCAAATCAGAAGTGCATTTGTAATTTTGTACCAAATTCATCTCGGTCGCCCCCATGGTCCTCGATTAGCAGCAGTATTAGCGGAAATTCCTAGAGAAACTGCAATTGATGCTTTGGATAGAGCGATTAACTCTCTTGATTAGCCTGTTGAACCCATACCTATCGGCATCCTTCATATGTAGAGGGTGTATACTCGCTCCATGCCCGTACACTGCCCCACATGTGAGGCACCGGTCGAAGCCACTGCTAAGTTCTGTTTACAGTGTGGGCATGACCTGCTAGTCATCGGCCCAGTTACTTCTACAGGACATGATGTTAGACAACTAAAAGAACTCATTAGATCAAGAACTGATTTAGCGATGGCTGAGAAATTTGACCTTATTGCCAAAATTGAAGATGGGGCAAACCCAATTGAACTAGGACTTGCAGCCGCTAGTGAAGAAGATGCAGCAATAGCATTAGCAGCAGAATCAGCACAAGCCCCCAGAGAAACAAGTCCTAATGAGGCAGTATCAACTGCCGTAAATTCAGCTCTTAGTGGAGGGATTACTCGTAATCCAGCTGCGGCAGCGGCTGCGGCAGCTATCTCTCATGACACCACTGCTTGGTCACTTGTTAGCGGAGGGAAAGTCGATCTAAATAGTGCTGCATTTCTGCAAGCTATGGAATTAGGAATGGAAGCCAGTCACCATATCCATGATATCGCAGCAGGAGGAATTGAAGCTTTAAGCAGTGAAGATTTGAAGGCAATTCCAGTACTAAAGCCCCCTAAGAAATCATTTTGTCCAAAATGTGGGTCTGATATTCATTCACATACTATGCTTCAATGGAGAAAATGGCGAGATCACTCGGGAGAAGTTGTTCAACTTCAAACTCAAGCAGGTATGGAAACTGCCATTATCCAAACTGCTGGTCACTATCTTGCATCAATAGATGCCCTTGAATCGCAAGTACAAGAATTGCAAGCAGCATTAGATGCTGCTGATCCTGAATCAGTAAAAGAAGCGATGGCTGCTGAATTTGATAATGAAATAAGAGCAGAAATTTCTGCAGAGCTGGAAGCATCTCTAAGAGATCAAATTGAAGAAGAGATTCGTGCAGAATTAGTAGCATCTAGAACGATTTCCAGTAGAGCAGGAACCGTCGGTCGCCCAATGGGAACTACATTTCGCCCCAAATCAACCCCTGCCCCGAAGCCAGTTGTAAAAAAGAAGGAAGAAAAACCTGAACCTAAA
>DAPV01000016.1:0-3403 GCA_002502625.1 Euryarchaeota archaeon UBA125 | reverse complement strand
TAAGGAAGAAAAACCTGAACCTAAGCAAGAGAAGAAATCTGCTGCTCAAATGATGTTTGGCGGGGGTCGAAAGAAGATTTCTTTTGAAGGAGAAGAAGCAGATAAACCTCAATGGTTCCTAGACAATGCTCTACAAACAATCTATGACCCACATGGTACTGGAAAAGAACTCAAACCTCGTACAATTCTTGCTAGATCTTCAGATGGAAATGTCAGAGTTCAAGACGTTGTTAGGATTTACGGAGATCAAGGAGTAGAGGGACTATCAGAACTTGCTTGGACGAGTCCACTTACTCAGTATATTATCGAAGCATATGATAGTTGTTAGTCGCGGAATAACTATTCAACATAGTGCCCTCCCAACAACATGACTCATGTCGGCGAGATAATTCCTTACTACATCAGACATATTGGGAATATAGACTTTCAAACAGGGCAAACTGTTGGACTTAGTCTAATTCATGCAATACTTTCTCTAGTGACTTGTCTAGTTCTGTTAGCTCTAGCATCGTTGACCATTCGTGCAAGACCGAAAAGTCCAGACAATCGATTCATGTTTGTACTTCTAGTAGCTGAAGCATACCGAGTAATGGTTACATGGTACAATATCTTCCCTTTCCACGGAAGTCCTGAACTTCTAGAAATTATGCAGAGTTTCCGTGTTGGTTGGTACATTTGCGGATTGACATGTATTATGATGTACGTTTCAACGGTCTCTTTCTATCCAATAAGAAGATTAGAATTCATGACAAATCCAAAAATAAAAAATAATCTTTGGTGGGCCATTCCTTCAATAGCTATACTAATTATTACATCATTGATTTTTCTATCTCCGGGCGGAGCAGTCGATATCATTGGAGGTGCATACCACGTATACTGTGCAGACGGATCAGCACTACAACCTGCAGAAATTATTAGTTCGAAAGGTGCTCCAGACTTAGTAGGTGTTTGTGGAGAGAACGCTCCTTATGTATACATGGTTCCAGGAAATTCTACAGTTGGACAACTTCTATTGATTTTACCAGTATTTTCAGCCATTATAGCTATGATTTTCATGCGTATATCATGGAAATCATTGGCCCAAAATGCTAATACAGAGAATCAATCAATTGAGGCAAGATCTCTTTTCATTGGGTTTGCAGGAAAAGCCATTATCAAAGGAGCAATGGTGTTTGGAATAATTTCTATGGTAATCATTTTCGGAGATTGGAATCTAGCCGATGTTGCAACTGTATCTGAAGAATATGGTGAACAAGCTCTCACTCTTTATCTTTTTATTCTTTATGGATTTCTATTTAGTATTCTTTTCACAGGTATGTTGGAAGGTTTCATGTTTACATATGGTATATTGAAGAATGAAATTTTGGGAATTGATGAAACATTGCGAAAAACTTTCAGTACTGCAATATTTGCCACCGTGGGAGGGTTTTCTCTACTTTTAGCTTCGGAAATGATGGAAGATCTTCTTGGAGGAGGGGGATTAATTGGAGGAGTAATGGTAGGTGTTCCACTAATTGTTTTAAGAAAACCAATTTTTACAGCAATAAATAATTTCTCAACAATCCTGATGCCTGAAGCATTCACTAAAGCAGAATTATCTTACATTGAGGCATATGAGATAGCTATGGAAGACAGGATTATCACTGAGGAAGAACGTAAGTTCCTCAAGCTGCAAGCTAAGACATTGGAGTTAGATGAAGATAGAATTGATTATATTGAATCATGGTATAATTCTAACCTTGAAAATGAAGAAGAGTAAATTCACTTTCTCTCATATATTCTCGATGCATATGACAGTCGTTAGTTCGCGGAATAACTATTCAACATAGTACTCTCCCATCAACATGACTCACGTAGGCGAGATTGTTCCTTACTACATCAGACAAATTGGAAATATCGACTTTTCCTCCGGCAATGTTCTCGGTGTAAATTACATCTATGGATTTCTTTCTATCATCACGTGTGTTGTTTTGATATTTCTTGCGTTTCTTATAATCAGAGCAAGACCGAAGAATCCTGAAAATCGTTTCATGTTCGTGCTTTTATTGGCGGAAGCTTACAGAGTAATTGCAAACTGGTACAATGCATATCCATTTCAAGGCTCAGAAGAATTTCTTGGATGGATTTCTTACTATAGGGTTGGATGGTATTTTTGTTCAATTATGTGTATCATGATGTATATGTCTACTGTTTCTTTTTACCCACCTAAAAAATTAGAATTTATGTCCCTTCCTCGAATAAAGAACAATCTTTGGTGGTTTCTTCCCATGATTGCTGGTATCATTATCACTGCTCTCGTATCTACCAATGGTATCGTAGGTACAGTAGGAGGAGCATATTATGTGGAATGTGAAGTAGGTTCAGAAGGTGGACCTGCGACTGTAATATCATACGCAAATTCGCCTCCTATTCCTGGCTCGTGTGGCGATATTGATGATACTACATATGTCCCAAACTCATTTTTTATTCCAGGGACTTCAGATATCGGAAAGTTACTATTGATTACACCTGTCTTTTCCGCGACTATAGCGATGCTATTCATGAGAGCGGGATGGAAACGATTGAGAGAGGATCCAACGCGCGAGAATGATGCTATTGAAGCACGTTCGTTGTTCCTAGGTTTTGCAGGTAAAGCAATCATCAAGGGAACTATGGTGTTTTGTATCGTCTTTATGGTTATTCGATTTGGTGATTTCAATCTCGCTGATGTGACAACAATATTAACTACAGAAGGAGAAACTGTTGTATTCACCTATCTATTACTATTCTACGGTTTCTTGTTTAGTATTCTACTGACAGGTATGCTTGAAGGATTCATGTTCACTTATGCAATCCTAAAGAATGAAATTCTAGGAATTGACGAACAACTTAGAAGGACTTTTAGCGCTGCTATTTTTGCTACTTTAGGAGGAATAATTTTGGTTATGACTTCCGAAATCATTGAGGGTTTCATTCCAGGTGGAGGATTGATGGCGGGGTTTGTTGTTGGTATACCATTGGTAGTTCTTCGTAAACCAATCTTTGGTGCGATTCAGAATTTTTCATCAGTCTTAATGCCTGAGGCATTCACTAAAGCAGAATTATCTTATATCGAAGCTTATGAAATAGCTATGGAAGATAGGATTATCACCGAAGAAGAACGTAAGTTCCTCAAGCTACAAGCTAAGACATTAGAGTTAGATCAAGATAGAACCGATTACATCGAATCATGGTACAATTCTAATCTTGAAAATGAAGAAGAGTGAATTCACGTACCGATTAAGCGTCTTGGCTCAGGAAGACCTTCCCTAGCCACAGCAATTGCTTCCACTTCCATTCGAGCCCCGTTTAGAGTAGTGACAAATGGGATATTCAATTCAACTGCCAACCTACGCATCATATTTCCATCAAGAACTGCACCTCC
>DAPV01000026.1 GCA_002502625.1 Euryarchaeota archaeon UBA125 | reverse complement strand
ACAAGCATCAATTGGCCCATCATTTAGACAAGATTCAGGTGACGTAATTCAATCATTACATGAATTAAATGATATGCCAGATTCTTTACCATTCGAACTAATACTTTCAAGTGGAAAAACAGTTACTATAGATCATGGCATGGTTGAATTAAGAAGGATCCAGAAGACAATCAAAGGTGAATGGTTCACTCCTCACGTGATTGAGCCTGCATTTGGAATAGACAGAATAGTATGGCACATCTTAGATCATTCATTTGATCGAACAGAAAAAGAAGGAGAAATATATGATATTTTACGTCTAAAAGAACAAGTTGCACCTTATGATGCTGTAGTTCTGCCATTATTCAATAAGGATGGAATGCCCGAAATGGCAAACCAGATTTACAATCAAATGTGTTTAACTAAAGGAATTATTCCTACTATTGATGCTTTTGGAAAATCAATTGGTAGACGTTATGCTAGAGCAGACGAAATAGGTATTCCATGGGCGATTACTATTGATCATCAATCTACAATTGACAATACAGTAACCGTTAGGAAACGTGATAATCAACAACAAATTAGAATGGATATTCAGGATTTAATTTCTAGATTAGCAATCGGAAATTTAGCAGATTCGAACAAATGGAATAATTGACCAATGTTCAAATGCATCGGAATTAGTGTTTAACCATGGAGGGGCAGGCGATTAACACTGCTACCGATTGGAGCGAACGATATCGACCAGATTCCATGTCAACGTTAGTCGGCAATGATGCTCAAAGAAAGCGTGTTGAGAATTGGTTACGTTCATGGAATAGCGGTATACCTGAAAAACGTGGGCTCTTACTAGTTGGACCTCCAGGAATTGGCAAGACTAGTATCGCATTAGCAACTGCGAAAGAATTCGGTTGGAATGTTGTTGAACTAAACGCCTCCGAACAAAGAAATGCATCTGTCCTGAGACAAGCAGCGCTTGGTGGTGCAATTCATTCTTCACTCGATAGTTGGTCTAGTGGCGGAGACGGTTCATCAAAAACCCTCATCTTGCTGGATGAAGTAGATCATTTAGGAGGTTCATTTAGAAAAATTGCTGAAGATACTATCCGAAAAGCATCGGACCGAGAAAACGAACGCTCGTTGTCTGGTGATAGTGGAGGAAAGGCAGAATTATTGAGAATTCTAGAATTATCACGTCAGCCAATTATAATGACGTGTAACGATAAAATGCGTCTTTTTGGTAGATCTAATTGGAGAAATATTCAATCAAGAATTCAGCGTAAATCAGAAATTATTGAATTTAGAAGAGTAAACAATATTGATTTGGAAACTATTGCTCGTAGAATATTGAATAACGAAGGAATTACAATTGATTCATCTGCATTGCAAGCAATAATTAGAGGTAATTCGGGTGATTTACGTGCCTTGATTAATGACCTTCAGTGCTCAGTTAAAGACGGACATATTACCTTAGATTCGGCATTAGAACAGGTTGAAATTGGCAGGAGAGACGCTCATGTTGAAATTTTTGATGGCCTCAAAGCCATGTACAGGGCACCTACTTCCAGAGATGCAGCTAATATAGCCAGAGACCTCGATAAAACCCCTGGTGAATTAAATGAATGGATTTCTTGGAATAACGGAATTAATCGAGATAATAATTACGATATTGGTATGGCTATAAGTGCGCTTAAGCGTGCAGATAAATCACTAGGAATTTCATTTACTAATCGTGCATATCGTTCATGGTACTGGTGTTTTGAATTATTGGGGGCAGCCGCTCGATACCCGAAATCAATTCAGCGTGCTGATGTTTCATATCCTGACACCCTTCGAAGAGGTAGAGAAGCATGGAAAACTGGTGGTGCAAATGATCGACTGGCAGAATATGTAGGCACTAGTCTTGCATCTTCTCGTGATAGTCTTTACCCAACATTACTTGCAATGCATGAAAGTGAAGTTGTTAATAATCCTGAAGATATTACCCTATCATTACGAATTGGATTAGAGGGTGATGATCATTTAGCCTTACATGGTATCAAAAGATCATCTCCACAAGGGAAAAGAATTCTCGAAAAATTTAACGAATCATTAGATGATATTCATCATGAGATTGTTCACCATCAAGAAGATAGTGTTGAACAAAATAATGAGATTAATGAAGATTCATCAACTTCAAATCAATTTAGTTTGAACGATTTTTGATTATAATCTCCATGCACGTGGATTGAATACTACTAACACTGTTAAAATTTCAAGTCGACCAATCCACATCATAAATGTACTAGCAAACATGGATATTGGATTCATACTTGCCCAAGTCGCTGTAGGACCAAATACTCCTAATGCTGGACCTGTATTTCCAAGACATGAAATTACAACACTGAGTACACTGGTCAAGTCTAGATCGTATTCAACTAAAGCTATCAAAGTAGTACCCAATACTGCAGCTACAGCCCATGCAGAGAGCATTCCAAGTACTACCTGAACCTTAGTTTCATCAACTACTTCACCATTCATTCGTATGCTACGTACTTGTCTAGGCTGAACAATTCTGCCAATCTCTTGTCTCACAATTTCATAAGCAATTTTTAGTCTCATAATTTTGAGTCCACCAGATGTTGATCCGGCTGATGCACCCACTATCATTAGAAATAATAGTGTTAGTAATGACAAAACTGGCCAAACAGCATAATCAGCAGATGCATACCCAGTTGAGGTCCCTATTGAAGCAGCCTGGAAAAGACCCGCACGTGCAGACTCAAAGATACCTTGACCACCGGCAGTGGTCAAACTAAATGTCATTGCCAACCAAGCAAGGAATAATACAGAAAGATATATTCTTAATTCTTGATCTTTCAATGCTTCTTTGTAATCACCATGGTATGCAATATGGAATAAACTGAAGTTAAGTCCAGTTAATATCATGAAACAAACAATAATCGATTCTACTAAAAATGAATCAAAATACATTATTCCCGTATCGTGTGTACTGAATCCACCACTAGCCATTGTTGTTAACGCATGATTAACGGCATCAAAAATACCTATATTACCTACAAAGTATAGTAGTACAAATTCAAGAAATGTCAAGAACGTGTATACCCCCCAAAGGAATGCTGCAGTTTGCTGTAACTTAGGACCTAATCGAGATAAACTTGGACCAGTTAATTCTTCTCTCGCTAACGTCAATCCTCCACCAATCCATCGGCCTAAAATAAGAATGCTGAGCATAATTACGCCCATTCCACCCAACCATTGTGTAGAACTTCTCCACAAAAGTAATGATTTAGGTTGAGAACCAATACAATCTGATACTTCAACACAAATTGGACTAGACAATGGATCAATAACTGTTGCACCTGTAGTTGTAAATCCAGACATTGATTCGAACCATGAGTGAAGTAAACCTAATGATACTTCAGATAATGATGAATTTCCTTCAATGTAACCGTATGGGCCATGAAATGTTCCACCTAACCAATATGGCATTGCACC
>DAPV01000080.1:8149-10339 GCA_002502625.1 Euryarchaeota archaeon UBA125 | reverse complement strand
ACTGAAATGATTCAGCGTTTATCTACTCGAGATCTCGTGACTTATATTCCTTACAAAGGATGTAGGTTGACTCCAACTGGATTCCATTATGGTGCTTCCGTTAAGAGAAGACAACTGTTACTTGAAATTTTATTATCTAATGTTCTTGGAATTAAGGAAAATATTAGTGAAATTGCTTGTCGAATGGAACATGCAATAGATTCTACGGTTGAATCTGCTATTGATCGAAGTCTTGGTTTCCCTCAAAAAACTCCCGATGGAAAAAAGATTCCAGTTATCGGCCGTGATATTGATGAACAATCTCAAAACCCGATTGTTGCATTATCAGACTTACCTTTAGATTCATCATTCGAGGTTGTTTTGATAATTTGTCCCCCTTCAGAATTACCTGCATTAGAATCAGCGGGAGTAACTCCGGGTGTAACAATGTATAATTCAGAAAATGGTCCAATGATATCTGACGTTTTGATTCAATGGGCAGATAGTGTTCGTTTGTTGGTCCGCTTAGTTGATTAAATAATTGAGCATGAATCACATATTTTAGCGAGAATCTTCTTGGTTAGATTGAGTGTCAGAGTGTCATGGATGACGACGTCAGTGACATTGATGGCGATGAAAATTCCCAAGAAAATGAACTTGAGGAGGAACTTTCTAGTGACGAGAAAGATACAGTTGAGAACGAGGATTTGGATTCGTTTGAAAGTCAAGATGTACAATCAGAAACAGTTGTATCTAGTGATTCAGAGTCTTCCCTAAACGATTTGAGAGTTTCTGCTCTTTTAGAAGAAAAACGTTGGAAAGGTATTGATGAAAAATTTCTTTCCAGCGGTCTTAGATTGCTTCATTTATTACCAATTCTTTCGATTTTATTGATTGCCTTAACTCGAACATTTCGAGACATATCTCCTTTTTGGTGGTCAGAATTTGTCAATGAGGATTTTAAATTTAGTATTGTGATTGGAATATTATCAATCGTAGTACTTCTGACTTATCTTGTTGCATTATCAATTACTATTCGAAAAATCAAATCTACGTTAAATGGGGTTAAGATTGAAACTGACATTAGAGAAATCGATGGTCAAGACTTTCGTGCAGTACATGGTCATTCTTCATTGATTACTACAATTAATTCCGTTTACAAACAGCATATTGCGACTGCATTATTGGTGTTTATTTCTATCATTTTTTTGATTTCTTCTATCCTTTCTTCTGATTTCATATCTGATGGAAATTTTTGGCAGAGCACATTAATGACTATTGGAACAGCTTGTTTGCTGTTTGGATATGGTGCACATTTACTCTCTCTTAGACCTAATTTCAATACAGTAAATCCTTATGGTTTATTGGGGATATATTCCCCACCGGTACATCCTGCCTTGCTTGAATCCCCTTTTCGCGATGTAATTGGTACTCACATTGATCCTCTACTATCTACCAAATTATCCGACTTCATACATAGCCTATCGGAAAATATTCTAGAAGGAAATACTTCTTTAGAAATGCAAGAAAGGATTCTTCATTTATTATATCTTGAACAATATTGTGGATTAAAGAAAAATGATGTAAATCTGGCTCTAAAGTCTATTCTTTCAGATGAGGGGATAGAGAGAATGAGAGGCAATGAGGATGAACCATGGGATGAGACTTGGAGAGAACTGATTGATAATGCTCGAAGTCGGGTCAAACCTTACTTTAGATTACACGATAGAATATTACACAATGCAATGGATATTAGTGATGGAAAACGCCCTCCAGGAGGACTATGGTTTGACATAGACATTGAGAACCTTATTGAAGAAGGTGAGGCCCATTTGTTTACATTTATCCATAATGGTACTTCGAATGAAAAAGAATTAATTGTAAGAATTCAAACTCCAGATTTCAGTCCTACTGAGACTCATTATAGCCTCCATTTACCCCCTGGTTCTTTAGAGAAAATGACTGCTTCTGAATCACCAGCAGATGTGAAATCATACATGGGAGATTTATTTCAAGAATCTAGATTTATCTGGCAAACCTTGTTACCTAGGCAAACAGGAGAAGCAACTGTAACTGTCCGTTTAGAAGATAAGTCAGGTAATTTACTTAGTGGGAAGGTTGCTACTGTCCAAATTCAATATGATATGTCACGCAGACTTAGATGGTGGGCAGGTTTCGTATCAATATGTACTGGCGGGGCAGCAATATTAT
>DAPV01000080.1:0-7811 GCA_002502625.1 Euryarchaeota archaeon UBA125 | reverse complement strand
TAGTTTTGCCAATTCTTGGCTTCATTGGTGGTTTTTAACTGTCAACGACTTCAAAACCTCCACCATTGTCCCATGTCCATGACGGACACTGATGAGGTCGCAGATCCAGAATTGCAGCAAAGGCTGCATGCGATGGAGACTAAATTAAAACGTCTAAAGCAGACAAGAAATTCTCATAGTGATTCTGCGAAGTCATTTGCATCCCAAAGGAATGCGGTCCAGTCTCAGAGAAAAGAGATTCAATCAGTGATTGATGAGAAAATGGCTGAACAGAAATCGGTTAGACAAAAGATGAATATTCAACGTACTCGAAGAGATGGGATTCAAGAGCAAATTCGAATTCTAATTAATCGCTCTAAAGCAGGTCGAAATAATCACAATAAAGCTAAGTCAAAAGTAGTTCAGTTAGCAGAAACTGTAGGTGATATTGAAAGGATTAGCCATAGGATTGAAACAGATGGTACGCTTACTCTTGTAGCAGAGAATAAAATGGTAAAGAAACTCAAAGATCTTGAGGCTAGACGCCAAGAACTACTTCCAGATGTTGAAGAAGAAGCACGTATTAGTGTTGATCTTGAAGATATTGAGGGTTCAATCCAAGTCCTTAGAGCAGAGGCAGACGCCGCACATCAAGCATTTGTAGATGCTATGAATACTGCTGATGAAATGTGGGAATCAATCAAAACTATGTTTGAAGATAGAGATCAACTATCAGCCGAAGCCGACCGTCATCATCATTCAATGTTGGAGGCCAGAGAACAAGCAGATGCAGTTCATGAACAACTCTCAGAACTATTATCTGAAGTTAATGAAATCAGAGACCAATTGAATGAACAAAGACTAGAGGCTGAGAAGTGGATTACAGATCATAATGAATCTGTAAGAAAGTCACGAATGACTCCAGATCAGAATAAAGATTTAGCGGAATCAATTGCTGAAAGTTTACTTTCTGGAGGGAGTATCACTCTTGGAGGATCTAGACCTAAAGAAAGTGAAATTTCAGGTAGATCTTCCAATAGGAAGCGTCGTTCACGTTCAGGTGTGGTTCGTCGAACTAGAGTGAATGAGTAGATTAACTCTTATTTTTTATATTGTCAGACGGCGTTTGAAATAAATAGGGCGGAGTGTGTGGAATTATCATGTCAGGAGCAGATGGGCCAGAAAGGACCTATGATCGGTCTTGGGAAGAGATAGAAGAAATGCTCGAACTTGCTGAAGAGCGTGCTGCTGAATGGAGAGCATGGTTTGAAGAATGCAAAAATGATGGCGATAGAGATGGAATGAAAGAAGCAGCTCGAAATTACAAGGCTCTTGAGGGAGTAGTCAAAACCTTACGTTGGGTTCTAGGAGAGGTAGGGGTAGACCATCCATTGGATTGATTACCATCCTCTCTTATCCATTCTAACGTCCAAGGTTTCAATTTCTAATCCAGGCATTGGTTCTCCAGCCATTCTACATGCCTCTTCCACTTTAGATGAATCATTATGATGATGGGCAGCTAGGACAATGGCTTCAGCAGTTCTAGATGGATCTGATGATTTGAAGATTCCTGAACCTACAAAGATTCCGTCCATAGAATGCCTCATCATTAAAGCAGCATCAGCAGGTGTAGCTATTCCTCCTGCTGAGAAGGTAACTACAGGTAAACGATTATTTGATGCGATTTGAGAAACAATCTGATGAACTTCTTCCTTTACTTCTTCTAACGAACCAAACGGAGTTTGATTAACCGCTAAATCAAGTTGATGAAATTCTGAAACATTTTCTATACGTTTGAAAGGAGCAATTATAGTACTCACAATTTCTTCATGAATTTGATGATTATTTTTTGTAAATTCCATTTCTGCATTAAGAATCCTAGCATGTTGAACCGCTGACACTACATTTCCAGTACCGGCTTCTCCTTTAGTACGAATCATCGCAGCTCCTTCTACTATTCTTCGAACAGCTTCAGCCATATTAGTACAACCACAAACAAATGGTACCGTGAAATTTTTCTTAGCGATATGGTAAAATGGGTCTGCAGGAGTAAGTACTTCTGATTCGTCAATCATATCTACTCCAAGATTTTCGAGAACTCTTGCTTCATCTTCGTGACCAATTCTCGCCTTTGCCATAACTGGAATCGAAGTTGTATCGATTATCCCACGAATCATGTCCGGATGACTCATCCTAGCTACTCCTCCGTCGGCACGAATATCAGCTGGTACTCTCTCGAGTGCCATTACTGCAGTAGCGCCCGCATCTTCTGCGATTTGAGCTTCTTCAGGGGTAACCACATCCATGATTACTCCGCCCTCTTGCATTTGGGCAAAACCTCGTTTAACGAGTTCCGTACCGTGATTTAGAGTGGTGATATCGACCATATTGGTGCACTATCCTTAGATTTAATCAGCAAGAACTGGTGAATCACCCATGGCAATTTCTAGATTAGGAGATTCATCTTCATTTCGATCAATCCATTCTTCTTCATCAGCAGGGACGTCCGTATCTGCAAAAATTGCTTCTACAGGACACTCAGATACACATGCAGCACAATCAATACACTCGTCAGGATCGATAACCAAATAATTATCCGCTTCCCTAAAAGCCTCTACAGGGCAAACTGCCACACAATCTTGGTATTTGTGGTCTACACAGGCGCTTGTTACAACGTGAGTCATGATACGCGGTGAAGGTGGTCCCATTTCAAGATGTGTGCTATTCCTTAGAAAAATATTCGTTTTAATTTTCGTCAGTAGAAATAGCATTTTGTAAACATTCGATAGCAATATCGTTAACAGATTGACCCGGGTAAACTTCTAATTTGATATTCAATTTAATACATGGTTCACGTTTTCTTGATTCCGAGATTTTGATTTTCCCGCAGCATAATTCTGCTAAACTTAATCTTAAATGGATGATATTTCGATCATCTATTCTCGATAATATGTCCCCTTCTAAAAGGATAGTTAGACATTGGTTGCCAAGTTGAGAAATAACAAATCGAACATCCTTTTTACGAGTTATTTCTAATGAAAAGTTTGTTTGTGGACCTCCATGCCAGGATTTGTCTGACTTTTCAATAATTGTTGTGTCATCCCCAACTAATTTTTTTATTGCACTTCGTATTACTGCGAGGTCATCAATAGCGCTACAATGCGCTCGTAATTCAAGTCGATGTACGCCCATTAATAACTTCTGATAGTGTCAATGATATCATCTTCACCGAATGAAATGCCACTTGATTATGATTTCCATGTAGGGGGGCGTTCAAATACTGGTTGCAGGTCGGCGACTGTGCAAGAGGGCAAGTCCCGGCACAAAAGGAGAAGTTCACATGGCAGCTAAAAGCGCAAAGTCACGCACTGCAGCCCGTAAGCTGAGAGATAAGTGGAAGTCTAAGCGCTGGTACTCTATCCGTGCCCCTCGAAATCCTCATTCCTTCAAGGTAATCGGAGAGACATTATCTGAAAATCCTGAGAATGTAGTTGGACGAATTCATGAAGTTACTCAGAACGAAATGGATGGCGATTTCACTAAAATGCATATTAAACTCAAGTTTCGTGTCACTGAAGTGCTAAATCAAGATGCAATTACTGAATTTATTGGTCATGAAGTACAGAGAGATCACTTCCGCAGACAAGTTCGTAGAAATCGAGGTAAGGTGGACATGGTTATTGACGTAGTTAGCGAAGATGGCTTTTATGTTCGTTTAAAATTAGTAGTAATCTCTCCAAACCGTATCAAATCAAGTATGAAAACTGTGATTCGTAATATTGTAAAAGATAGATTATACAAAGTAGCTTCAACAACAACTTGGCTGAAATTACAAGCCTCTATTCTGGATGGTAATCTTGAAAATGAAGTAAAGGATTCCTGTTCCTCAATTTATTCTGTGCGTTCTGTTGTTTTCCACAAGTCTGAACTTCGTCAATCGGGAGTATTTTCAGATGAAGGACCAACTTTGGATGAAATTTATGCTCAAGAAGAGAGAGAAAAGGCTGCTGCCAAAGAAGTCGAAGATACAAGTTCTACTGATGATGTATTGGTTGCCGCTGAAGCGGGTGAAGCGATTAGTGAATTAGCTGAAGATGATAACTCAGATGAGGAAACTGAATCAGAGGATGACTCAGAAGAACTAGATTCAACTGAAAGTGTAGACTATTCTTCGATGACTGTTGCTGAACTCAAAGAGATTCTCAAGGAGAAAGGTCTTCCTGTTTCTGGAAAGAAAGCCGATCTCATTGAGCGCTTGTCGGAGTAATTTCTATGCCCCGCATTGCGGTGCTTTGTGGAACTGGTATGAAGTCCCTTGTAGATGCATTACCTGATACATTCAAGATGATTGGTCAAGAATCAATTCGAATTGATAGTCCATGGGGTGAAGTTCCTACGGAACTGATTAGATTTTCAGACCAAGATGGTTCTATTCATGAAATTGCAATTGTTCAACGTCATCATGGGGATGGAGTGGTTACTCCCCCCCATAGAATAGAACACAGGGCGAATGTTCACGCAGTTCTTTCCTTTGAACCAGAATTTGTAATAAGTATCAATTCAGTTGGTTCCTTGAGAGAAGATCTCCCGCCTGGATATATCGGTGTGGCGAAACATACTCTTGACTTCACTGGGAAAGTTTGGACCTTCCACGATGATGCTGCAATACATGCTGACATGACCTCTCATTTTGATTCTAAATTGTCTGAATTGGTTATATCTGCGCTTGATTCGAGTCAAGATGTAGTTCCTCATGTTGTTGTGGCTCAAATGACAGGTCCACAATTTGAAACACCCGCAGAGATAAACGCATTGAAAACAATGGGAGCCGATGTTGTTGGAATGACATTAGCGGCTGAAGCAAAACTAATTGCAGAAAAAGGATGCATGCATTTGGGGCTTAGCGTCTCATCTAATTGGGCTGCTGGACAAACTCCAGGTGATGAATCCGCTGAGATTGATCATCATGCTGTAGAAGGCCTAGCATCCACTGTTCATGGACGTCTTTGGTCAGCCATTATTTCTTGTTTGTAAAATTTCTAGTGGGTTCTAATTATGTACGCCTGGCTAATGAATTTGTTTTCCATAATTTTTGGTAATACTGCTAAAATAAATATGGAGAAAGATAAAGATGAAAATTATTCATCAGGAAAGAACTGGATTGGCCCAGATGGTACTGAGAGTGGTCCAAGTGTTCCTGAGAATTGGTACTTATCATATGAAGGCCCGGCGCCTACCGTAGAGGAGATCTATGGAGATAATTACGCTGTAGACAGAGGAGATGGCGCCATTCCAATTGACTTTTATATCAAAAAATGGGGACTTCCAGATGGATTTGGAAAAACTGATTATGAGATTAAAATAGCAGAAAAATGACAAAATTATGTTCGAAAGCGGAGAATAAAGAGGGGATATCTAACCTCTTTGCATTTCATTTTCTGAAACTAAGGGTTGCAGTGGGTCGTTCGCATAGCTTCCTATTCAAGACCTGTGTTTGGAAGGAGTTTCTATGAGTTATTCCTCTTCATCAAGAGCAGCTGAAAGTTCTACAAGATCGATTCGGTTGTCATCGTTTGTATCCAATGCATTGATGATCATTGAAACTTGTCCAGGAGACAGACGATCTCCAATGTGTTCAATTAATCCCTTGTACAATTCGGGGCCATTGATTTTTCCATCGTCATTTGCATCTATGGAAGAAAAAACCTCACTTGCTCTTTGGTTATTTTCCTTCATTGCATTCTTCAGATTTTTAATGGCTTCATTAACACTCCATGATTCATCATCTACATCCATATTCAATCCAAGAATTGGGGCTTAATTATGTTAAAGTACCCTCGAATTGCAATTAACACACCCATCCGAACAGTTGGAACCTTACCTTCGAAAACCCCTTTAATGACACATATGAAATATCAATTCACCTTACTATGGACATGGAAATGGGTTTTGATGCTGGAGATTTCAACACTTTTGCAGCTTCTAGAAGATCTACTCGAGACTTTCTTCCAACACCCGTTCCAGATGAGATAATCGAGGAGATTATCGCTACAGGCTTGACGTCTCCCAGTTGGAGTAACACTCGTCCGTTCATGGTGGCAGTAGCAAAGGGCGATATCAGAGATCGTTTATCTGCGGAATTTCTAAGTCGATTTGAGTTAGTCAAAACTGGACAAGGACAAGGGATTTTCGGAAAAATTAAAGCTTTAATTCGGAGAAGAGGGTTGCCTACTAGTAATTGGTTAGTTCTCAAAAGATACCACAAGGATTTACTGCCAAGATCCCAAAGAATTGGCAAGGAATTATACAACCATTTAGGAATCGATAAGGATGACAAAGAAGCTAGAGATCGGTTCTGGGCTAGGAATTATGAATTCTTCGGCGCACCTGTAGAATTGTTCTTGTTCACCCACAAAAGTCTAGGCAAGTTTGCTGCCTCAGATGCTGGCTTTTTCATGCAGAATCTAATGCTCTCTGCGCATTCTAGAGGATTGGGGACCTGTGCTCAGGGATCCGTTGCAATTTGGGAGGATGCGGTCCGAAAAGAATTCGATATCAGCAAGAATTACTCACTTCTTTGCGGGATATGTATAGGATATCCCAGTCAGGGCAAAGCGAACAAATTTGAAGCGAACAGAATATCTCCCTCTGAGGTAATGCTTTCAAAGAAAAATCTAGGAGAGTAGAAAAGAATCTCAATGGGGGATTACTTCTAAGATTATTGCGAAGTAATGGCTGATATTTCCGGCGAGTACGAATAGATGCCAGATGGCATGGTTGAATGGGAGCCTCTTCCAAGAGTAAAATACAACTCCGATTGAGTAGAACACCCCCCCTAGAATAACCAGAGCCAATCCATCCCACCCAATTGAGTCAAACAATGGTTTGATTCCAATTATAGCTAGCCACCCCATGATGAGATAAGGTGCTACTGAGACATAGTTTGGAACACGCCTATTGACAATTCTGAGTGTGATTCCAACCACAGCGCAACCCCATATGAGAATAAAATAAGTAACACCAATCCAGCCACGAAGGCTCACTAGGGCGAAAGGGGTATAGGACCCAGCAATCAGCAAATAAATCCCAATATGATCTGCAATTCTCATCTGATGCTTGAATTCTAAATCCGTAGCGGCGTGGTAGAGGGTAGAGAAGAGGTAGCAAGTGATCATACACAGGCCGAACGTCACGCTAGACCACAGTTTCCATGGGTCTTCTGTTAGATTCGCCTCAATCAAGAGAAAGTAAAGACCCACTCCTGCAAGGATAATACCCAGACCATGGGTGATGGCGTTCACAATTTCTTCATTCGGTGGATAAGGAGAAACGTGCAACTCATGTGGCATTTCTTCCATCTACATTACCTCTAGAGAGATGATATCTCGGATGCTAAGGGATTTTACTGGATCAGATAGCACTGGGGGCAACATGGTCATCATCATTATCAGAATCAAATGTGATTCTAATTCACCCTTGCGAATGGCCCGATTTGATTATTCGATTGCGATGGTGATCTTTCTGTCTGGATGCTTGAGTAGTGGTACAGCTGATGCTGACGAATCAGAACCTACTGTTATCAACAATTATTACAACGAAACAACGAATGAATTGCCCGTCATCTATTTTTTAGGATTTGATAGTGGGACGTCCTTGGATAATCACTATTCAAGTAATTCAACATTTAATTCCTCTACTGGAATCGAAGAATATAGAATGTACTATCTTACTCTCGGATTAGTTTTTACAGTTATTGATATTGACGGAAATATTACTGATGTTGGAATTGATTTGGATCTCGACCAAGAATTAGATCATGTTTTGGTAAACAA
>DAPV01000050.1 GCA_002502625.1 Euryarchaeota archaeon UBA125 | reverse complement strand
AAATTTAATGGCAAAGAATATCGAAACCCAGAACCTGTTCCAGACTTTAATTTGATAGATGAAGAGGGTAATGTCGTCAGTCTTTCAGATTATCGAGGAAAGGTAGTAGTTGTAGCATTTATTTTTACTAGTTGTCCAGATGTTTGTCCAGCAATTGAGCACACTCTGAATTATGTTGACTATAAGCTACCAGATCATGGAATTGAAAATGATGTTCAATTCCTTTCAATTACCATCGACCCTGCAAGAGACACTGTTGAAAATCTCAAAGAATATACTGATGAAAATGCCTTTGATTGGCCTCATCTAACTTCATCAAATCCTGATGATTTAGTTCAAGTATGGGATGATTGGAATGTTGTTGTAGATAATGACCACGTCTATGCAAATCATTCTAGTCATGATCATGGTTCTCATGATGATGGTAACGAGTCTACGAATGAAACGGATGATGGACATGACGGCCATTCAGATCATAGTAATCACTCCGATGATTCTGGTCAAAATGAAACAGTTGAATCTGGTACCGATTATAATGTAGGACATTCCACTGTTACCTTTATTCTTGATCAAGATGGAAATAAAAAGGTAGCTTGGTCAGGATGGGATTGGGATTCGGATTTATTCCTAGAAGATTTGGTCACCATGGTCTATGGTTAGAATCAGGATAATGACGATCATTCTGCACACGCTCATCATTAGATCTCGATTTATTTAATTCAGAATCATTCTCTGAATTAATTGTAGAAGAATACAGTACAAATCGGACTGTAAGGAATGCAACTATTGAGGATGCAACTAGAAGGGGTCCTACAAAACTAGATATTCCGTACCACATAATTAGAATTCCAATCATTGATCCATATGCAATAATTTGACAAACAACTGATAGGTTTCCTATCCTCTGTAAATCTATTTTCAATAGCTTTTCTTCATTTTCTCTAGCAAACAAATGTAGTGCACAGTATACAATTTGGAAAGGCATCGTCGATGCTACAATGCCTAACCCCAATTCTCTTTGAAAAGAATAGACTTGGTTTGCTTCAAGACTATGAACCAATAGAATAGCCGTACATGTCCCCAATAATGCACCCATTATAGTCCAGCGTCTATCTGAGAATATATCTCGAACCTCTTGAACAGTAACAATGTCGGGGTCAACTTGCTTGTTCACGGATGATGTCCATGACGTTCATGTCATGAAGGCTTCGTTATAGTTCAGCATTAGGCTACTATTCTGAATCATATTATCGGCATCGAACGTAATTTTTGTAGATCTGGGAGATATAGTTCTCTAATGTCATCCATTCCTAAAACTAACATTGCCAATCGTTCAAGTCCCATCCCCCAAGCACATACAGGCCATTCAGTTCCAAGAGGTTCAGTTACCTCTGGTCTAAAAATTCCTGCTCCCCCAAGTTCTAACCACATACCTCTCCATTTTACTTCAATTTCTAGTGATGGTTCAGTATATGGGAAATATGCTGGACGTACTCGAACATCAGGATATCCCATTTTTGCATAGAAGGTTTTCAATGTAGTTACTAGCATTGGAAGACTTGCCTCTGGCTCGTGAATAATTCCTTCGATTTGGTGAAATTCAGGAAGGTGTGATTTGTCGATTGCCTCTTGTCGAAATACACGTCCGATTCCAAATACTCTACATGGTTCATTTGGGTTTTCTGCTAAGTGATGAACGGTATTGACAGTTGTATGGGTTCTCAGAAGTCCTTTGCGGGCTTCGTCCTGATCAAACTTTCCTCCCCATCCTGTACTTCCCGTGTCTCCTCCATTTTCGTGAACATCTGCCCATAGATTGAGCCACTTTTCTTCTATCGGAATACTTTGAGGGTTGTCCAAATAGAATGTATCTTGCATAGCTCTTGCAGGATGAGTTTGTGGAATAAATAGAGAATCCATATTCCATCCAGCAGTTCTTACGAAATCACCTTCTATTTCAGAGAACCCCATTTCTAGGAAAATTGCTCTAATTCTTTGGATTAGTGATTGCATTGGATGTGGTCTTCCTCCTGAAGGCGTGGGTGCAGGGAGATTTACATCATAACGTTTGAATTCAGCATTTTTCCATTCATCTGTCTGTAACATTTCAGGAGTAAGATCTACAATTAATTGGGTTTCATCTAGAGTAGAGATATCTGAATTTTTACCCTTTTGAGTTAGTGTCCATGTTCGAGAAACACTCTCTGTGATTTCGATAATTCCCTTTCGAACCTTGAATGATGAAATCATTTCTCGATCAAGATTTTCAGAATCTACCCCTTCATTATCCAATGTCGAAATGAATGACTGTCTTTCATTGATGATTGTTTGAATAGAGTTAATATCGTCAGGAATAATTAGTGTTCCCTTGTTTATTTCAATACCCATTTTTTTCAATAATCCTATACCTGGACCTGATTCTGATTTTTCAAAATCTGAACTTAATGCTGCCATTGTTCTAGCAGAGGATTCTCTTTCCAGTAACCAATTAAGTAGTCTGGATTCTAATAATCCATTTTCAGATGCTCTAATTCCTTCAGGGCCTAGCGATATAAATCTAGATGGTATTTCTTCTATCTCCAAAAATCCCATTTCTTCTAATCCTAATCCTGCTCCTGCTACATGTGCTTGATCATTCCATCCGCAAGAATTCAATAAATCGTCTAATGTCCAAGCAGAATCAGGTTCTTCTAACATCACTTTGAGCATGCGCCGCTCGTTGTTCCCAAGGTCTGCCATTGTTACTGGGACAATCGTATATCTCTTGACGCCTTCGCTTGAATTTATTCTTCTTCCCAAAGTTGAATTCCACAATGTGGGCATTTCCAGCTTTTTGGTTTTCCTCCATCTACCCAATCGACCTTTCCACAAGAACCACATTTTATTGTGGTTTTTATAGGAGGATCAAGAAGTGTATCTACTCTGTACATTACTCTACCAGCTTCTCTCATAGGTCCTTCTTCAGGTTGCCAAGACCGCATCTCATCCATATTTACACGTTCTTCAGGATTTTTTCTTATTCCACTAATTAGCAAAATAATACCTGCTATGCCTAGAGGGAATGAGACAGTCAGTCCTATTGCATCTGGAACTGCAATAGAAATAGATGCACCTAAAACAATACAAATCCATCCACTTAGAAGGAAATTTGTTTTTGCGAACTGGACCACAATTAGTCCTCCGATCGACCTAAGCTTCTCCATGCTTCTGCTATGGCTTCTCCAGCACGAGCTGCTTTGTCTGTAGGTAGAGAACAAACTCCGATTCGAACGCCTTTTGATAAAGGTACCACGTATACTCCTCTTGCTGCGATTTCTTCGCATAATTCTACAGGATTTGGGTCTGAAATATGTGCGAAATATCCGTCATGACTGGGGTCAAATGGTAGTCCTTTACCTGCTTCTAAAAGCAATTTTCTTCTTTGAATTAACATTTCAGAAAGTCCTGCTCTTACGGCATCCCACGAGGATTCTAATTCACTTGAATTGTGAATTCTTGACACCATGGCTTGTGGCATTCTAGGTGAACCTGACCATGTCCCTCTACCCGTATGAACTAGCATTGGAACCATTCTGTCCAGAAATTCTTTATTCGGATGAGCCATAATCAATGCACCACATCTTAATCCATAGATAGTATGACTTTTAGATGCCGAAAAAGCCCAACACAGAAGAAGGTTAGATGGCCAATCTTCGATTGATTCAATAATGGTATCAGTCCATCCATGAGGTTCATTTGCATAGAGTGCATATGCCGTATCCAACAACAGTGTGACCCCGGAATCAGGGTTGTTTTTAGCAGCCTCAATAAAACAGGCAAGTACCTCTTTCCTTTCTTTAGCATTCAAACTCATTCCGGTAGGGTTGTGGGCAGGGTCATTTAACCACGCAAGAATTCTACCTTGCGTAGAAATAAGGCTCTGTATTCGATTCGTAAGAATATTTTGATCGACTGCTGAATTACTATCTGAATTTTGAGAAACCAGTGGCCAATCAACTAATCCAAGACCACATTCTTCTGCAATTGTTTTGTATGGTCCCCAGTATGTACTACGAACCAGTATAGATTCAGATGTAGAAAGTAGATTTCTAGCACTCAAGTATAGTGCACCACATCCACCTGGAGATGCAACTGCCTCAGTTTTCATACCAAAGTCTCGTAATTGTTGCAATTTGGGACCAATTGCGAGTCTTTGGCATGTCTCTCGGAATTCGGGAAGTCCAGGAAGTGGAGAATAGGCTCCTTTGTCTAAATCAGGGAGGTCATTGAGCACTTGGCCAACTACGGAATTAAGAATTAATTCACCTTCGTCGTCTAATAATGCCCCGATTGTACCATTTACTACATCTTCTCCTAGTGACTTCGCGGCTTGATAACGAGCTAACCACGCGTAGATTATATCGTTCCCACCCTTTACAATT
Organism: Euryarchaeota archaeon UBA125; assembly: GCA_002502625.1. Taxonomy (GTDB): domain Archaea; phylum Thermoplasmatota; class Poseidoniia; order Poseidoniales; family Thalassarchaeaceae; genus MGIIb-N2. Next base: position 5,566 of record DAPV01000050.1, on the reverse strand, counting down.
GCATGCGGTGGGAGAATGATCTGGGCTATTTCCGAATCATCCACCATGCACTTACATATCGGCTCGGTTTTTGAATATGGTTCCAAGTAATTCAAGAGGGATTGATGAGTCGGAGGCACGCGCCTGCGTGGCCAAGTGGTAAGGCACCTGATTTGTAATCAGGCGATCGGGGGTTCGAATCCCTCCGCAGGCTCCAACAATCACCAACATTATCCGAGTGATATATCTGGGCCTTTCATGGGAGCACATATCATTGATGGTAAAGCATGCGCTGCATCAATTGAAGCATCTCTTAAACCTAGAGTTAATCAACTGATTACTAAGGGATTAAATCCTCATCTTGCAGTAATTATTGTAGGTGATGATCCGGCTAGTCATGTGTATGTACGTGCTAAAGAAAGAGCTTGTGAACGGTTAGGGATTAAGAGTACGAAAGTTCTACTTCCGGGAGATATTGATTTTCAACAGGTTATCGATCAAGTCATTCAATTGAACAACGATCCAACTATTCATGGCATTCTTGTTCAATCTCCTCTACCAAAGGGGATGGACGAAGTTGCAATTACTGACCTAATTAGTCCAGTAAAGGACGTAGATGGATTCCATGCCTCCAATCTTGGAAAATTAGTACAGGGAGATTCGTCAGGTTTGCTCCCATGTACTCCATCTGGTGTTATGGAAATGTTAGAATGGGCTAGTGTTTCATTATCTGGAAAAAGAGCAGTAGTGATCGGAAGGTCTAGAATTGTTGGAATGCCCCAAGCATTATTGTTATCTCAGAAAGGTGCTGATGCAACAGTGACAATTGTACATTCTAGAACACAAAATCCCGAAGAAATTTGCAGAGAAGCAGATATTTTGATTGCTGCAGTAGGAGTTCCTGAAATGGTAACTTCTTCTTGGATTAAACCTGGAGCAGTAGTGATTGATGTTGGAGTAAATCGTGTCGAAGATAATTCCAAAGAGAAAGGATACAGACTTGCAGGTGATGTGCATCATGACGTTTGTGAAGTCGCTTCCGCTATTTCTCCTGTTCCTGGAGGAGTTGGCCCTATGACTATCGCTATGTTGATGAGTAATACGGTTAGATCTGCTGAACTCCAAAACTAAACTAACATCCGCAAGGCCCGTAATTACAGTCGTCTTCACAGTCTTCACAAACCCATTCAAAGCCACATTCATTGCATCTATACCCGCATTCAGGGCAACAAGGTTGCCCACCAGGTGCACATAAACAGAAAAGAAATCTTCCTGGATATCTATCGTTTTCATCCTCGTCTCCACATTTGTGACAAACATACATGAAAATAACTTTGATTGACAGTTTATAAAAATAGAATTAGAAATCATGGATAATCATCATTAGTGACCACTTCAAGAATTACTTGATACCATGGTTGAGTCTAGAACGGTTTCACCCGAAGCCCTTTTACAAATTCGAGCCAATGATGGAGAAATTCATGATTTGATAATGTGGCTTGAATCATTTGATGGACGTCCAGGCCTTCATGAATTGGGAGAAAGATTAGAAACATTAGACGTAGATGTTGAATTGCTTAGAAATACGATTCAATCTAATCCTAATGATTATTGCAGAAATATTCTCCTTCGTACAGATCATTTTGAGATTGTTGCTATAATTTGGAGACCCGGTCAAGATACTCCTATTCACGATCATTTGGGTTCCGATTGTGCATTTTTAATCCTTGAAGGAGAATCGACTGAGACTGTTTATGAATTAAATGAAAAAGGACAAGCATTTCCTATCAGTAAACGGGTCTATAGGTCAGGAGAGGTATGTGCTGCTGATGAACCAGACATCCATAGAGTCTCAAATGATGGAGAAGGAGAATTGATCAATTTGCACGTTTATACTCCCCCCCTTCACGCATTCAATGTTTATGATCCAGAATAATTTACTTCTTTCTCCAAATTGAGTATGAAGAAGCATATTCATCCTTATCTGATTTTTCTAACTGTTCAACTACATGTTCAGTCCATGTCGATTGATCCCATTCTGGCATTTTTACATCCCCTTTGACATCTGCATGAATAGTAGTAAGGTGAATTTCATCTACGCGATCGAATAGTGCAGCATAGGTACCAGCCCCTCCAATAATCCATACTTCATCGCATCCTTCTGCAAATGCAATTTCCATTGCTTGACCTGGATAAAAAGCAGTTTCAGCTCCTTCTTTCTCCCATCCAATCTGTTTTGTCAAAACAATATTTACCCTATCAGAAAGAGGTCGATGACCATCAGGTAATGAATCCCAAGTCTTTCGCCCCATTATCACAGCATTTGTTTCTCCTCCATCACCTACAGTAAGGTGTTTGAATCGAATCATATCACTTCTTATTCTCCATGGTAAATCACCATTCACTCCAATGAATCCATTTTCACTAACAGCGGCAATAAGGTATGTTCGCATGTAACTGTCTGGGAATCAACGGTTGAATAACGCTATGTAGATATGAGTGAATTAAACACTGATTGGGGCTTTAATATGTGGATGATGATTATAATCTTCGATGATTATATCTTCAAATTGAAAATCATCAATTGTTTTGCATTCTGGATTAAGAAGAAGTGAAGGCCATTCTAACGGCGTGCGTGAAATTTGTTCTCTTGCTTGATCAAGATGATTAAGATAAAGATGAGCATCTCCAATAGTGTGAACGAAATCACCAGGTTTCAATCCAGTAATTTGGGCCATCATACAACATAATAGTGCATATGAAGAAATGTTGAATGGGACTCCTAAGAATACGTCTGCTGAACGCTGATACAACTGTAGAGATAATTCTCCATTCGCAACATAGAATTGGAAAAATGCATGACAAGGCATTAGCGCCATTTCATCCAATTCACCAACATTCCATGCACTAACTATGATTCTTCTACTTCCTGGATTTGTTTTTATCATCTCAATCGCATTTTGTAATTGATCAATTATCCTTCCATCATTAGTTTCCCATTTTCTCCACTGTTTACCATAAACTGGACCTAAGTCTCCATTTTCGTCTGCCCATTCATTCCAAATTCTTACTTTATTTTCTTGAAGATATTTTACATTGGTATCTCCACTAATAAACCAAAGAAGTTCATGAATAATAGATGGCCAATGCACTTTTTTTGTTGTAACTGCAGGAAATTTTCTTCGAAGATCAAATCGCATTTGATGCCCAAAAACAGAGAGAGTTCCTGTGCCTGTTCTGTCTTCTTTTTCAATACCCTCTAGGAGGATACGTCGCATCAGTTGATGGTACTCTTCCATGTGACCGGGTACTGCTGTGAAGGGTAGGCCTTTGAAAGATGCGGATGGATTCAAGGTGCTCCGAGAGCAGAAAGACTACACATGAGTTGATCTGTAAAACTACGAAATAGTTCTGACATTTTTTGATTACGATTATCTAGCTCTGAATCTACTATTTCTTGTAAATCAGATTCAGAAAGGCCTCCCCCATTTGGGTGATGAATCCATTCTCTCCATGTTATGCCATTACCTACTGACATAGTTAGAGGAGTAGTAATTCTGAACATTTTTGATCCTGGTTTTAGCATTTTATGAGTATCTAATATCGCAACAGGATGAATTGGAACATCAGGAAATGTAACTGCTAGTCGAGCCACGCCAGTTTTTCCTTTCTGCATAAATGGTGCTTCAGTTCTTCTTGAACGGGTACCTTCTGGAAATATTCCCATTGCCTGACCAGTGCGTAAAACTTCAGTTGCTTGGATTAGTGCATCTTTACCTCCTGATTCCCTATCAGTTTCAATTTGGCCAGTTGTGTTCATGACAAATCTTGTGAACGATTGATCATAATGTTCTTTTTTAGAAAGAAATCTAACTGTTCTTCTAGTGCCTACAATCATTAAAATTGGGTCTACATGCGCCAAATGATTGCCAGCGATAATTACTGGTCCCTTCTTAGGAATTCTTTCCATACCGATTGTCTTAATTCTGAAAATCGACCTAAAAATTACAGGGCCAATTTTTAGGAGTAACGAATATATGGGTGTAGGCGGAAGTGGTTTAGCATCACCTTGAATGCCTGAGAGAACTCGTAAAGAGTCTACTGCATTGGTTCCCATGAATTGACTTGATAATCTCTTGTTCTTGATGCTTACTCGTTTATCAAGCAGAGAGTCCATGAATTACCGATATTTCGGACCATTATGAATCGGGGTATTCTTGTCACTTTGGCAGCGGCTTTGATTCTTTCAATTCCTGTTGTTAATGCCGAATTATCTGATTATCCTCATGATGATGATGGTTGGCTTACTAGGTTGGCAGGTCCAGAAAGATTAGCTTTAGGAGATGAATTTGGATGTCATGGAATGCCGGATGTAAGCATTTTAGAAGATCCAAATAGTGTTGATGCATGTATTTCCTATGTGAATAGTTTGATTCCAGCATCTCGTTGGGGAAATAATACTCTGACGTTTGGATTACCTACTGATTCTTCTCAACATTCTAATTCTGCAGAACTGAGAAATTCTTTGCTTAGTTCCGGTATTGAGGCCATTGATAATTCACAGTTTTCAGAAAATTTTTCTGAATTCTCATCCTTTGAGGTAAATGCTGGGTCACTAGAGAAAAGTATTGCCAGTATTGAATCGATTCAAATTGCTTCACAAGAAAATGGGATTGTAATCATGTCATGGATTGCGGAAATGGAAGATTTGAATGTACGTAGAGATCGCGATGTTGTTGCTTGGATAGATGAACAACCGTTTTGGTTTACTACTCCTGGAGAAGTAATATCTAGCCAAACGGTAGTCGAAGTTGAATCATTCAACAATACCTCATCAGTTGTTGAAGTTAGACAACCTTATGCTGAATCTGGATTATGGGACACTCCCAGTAATTCTTTGATAACCACAAAGGGAATTAATGGAAATAGCTTACCTGTGATTTCTGTTAAGTATGCTAATGAGAGTGAATTACATGAATTGAATTCTACGGATAATCATCTACGAGAAGGCTGGCGTTTTGATAATGGTTCATTACATCTTTCATTATTACCAAATACAGTTGTGTTAATCGATTACAATTCAAATGAGTCCATTGATTTAGTTCAGGTGATACCTGATACTTTCAATGGAATGGTTCCGTTCATTGTTTACGGACTACACGTTGTTGATCTGTTTGAATGGTCATCTGGATTCAAGGATTCTTCAATTAGATTTACATGGTTAATTGAACCAAGACCTGTTACTCAGATGGATTGGATTTTGCCTGTTATTGCAGGTATTGTTGGAATTATAACTATTGTACAAATGAGACGTTTGATACGTACCGATACCCCCTCTACTGAACTTTATCGGAATATGTTTGAATCGGAATAATTAGTTTTTAATTTCGTGAATTTTTATATTATTTTTAGAGTACTCATGTAAGCACATTTCTAGAAGATCGATTCCAAAATTTTCAGGAGGATGAACTCCTTTTATCCCTTGTTCTTTTAGTAAGAATTTGACTACAGCACAAGTAATGGCTCCTGTAGTTCTAGCCATTGAAGATCCTTTTTCGTCTCCACTATCGTCTAGAATCCAAGTAGT
>DAPV01000022.1 GCA_002502625.1 Euryarchaeota archaeon UBA125 | reverse complement strand
TGGAATGACTATCGTACAACTATGCAGGCACTATATGCATTAGCTGACAATGCCAATTCCCTACATACCAATAGTAGAGACGAAGCCTTCGGAACACCAACCGAGGAAACCGTCAGAGATGCCGTGGCAATCCAACTAATTCTAAGTAGAGAATATGGTTGGTTACAGAATGAAAATCCCCTTCAAGGATCGTTCATTGCCGAATGGCTCACTGATCATGTGGAAGAAGAAATTCTCAAGGTGTTTGAAGAAATGCATCGTAGAGGAGGGGTTCTTGGTTCATTGGAAGTAAATTATCAAAGAAATAGAATTCAAGATGAATCAATGTTATATGAGCATAAAAAACACGATGGATCTCTACCTATCATTGGCGTAAATACATTCACTGATCCTGATGCTGAAGCCCTCACAGCAGATAATGCAGATGCATTTGACATGGACGTTACTAGATCTGATGAAGAAGAAAAGAAAATGGTAATTGAAAGAAATAGAGATTTCCAAGAAAAACATTCTGAAGCAGCTGAAGAGGGCCTCCAGAAATTAAAAAAGGCAGCACGTAATGGAGAAAATCTATTCTCAGTAATGATGGAAATAGTTGAACACTGTACCGTCGGACAAGTTACCAATGCATTATTCGAAACAGGCGGTAAATTCCGTCGAAATATGTGATTACTCTTCTGCTTCTTCACTAGTCATTGTGAATCGATATGCATAGACTGCTGCAATCGCACCTACCAATTGAGGAAGAAAATGCATCCAACAATCTGCAACTGCTAATTTCCCAGTAACCATCAACATAGAGGTAACTGCAGGATTGAATGAACCTCCAGAAATTCCACCTACAGTAATAGCTCCTGCCAAAACTGTGAATGCGATTGCAGCACCGTAGAATGGATTACCAGCTTGCTCAGTTGCAACATGAAGAATGACAAACATCAACGCAAAAGTAAACAAAAACTCTGCTGCGAGTACAGAATTAGATACTTCCGAGAATTCAAATGCAGTGATTGTTACATCACCGGAAAAAAGATTGACTCCAATTAATCCAGCAACTACGCCTGCTGCTAATTGAGCAGCGAGGTATAACGGGAGATCGTCTTTGGAACAAGCCCCCCTTAGAAATAAACCAATAGATACTGCTGGATTAAAATGTGCTCCAGAAATATGGCCTAATGCATAAATCATCACCATGAGAGTTGCTGCAATACCAAATGGTGCTAGGGAACCCCCTGAACCAAGAACTGCGGCAATAAATATAGTCATAGTCAAAAAGAAGGTTCCAATGAACTCGGAAGCCATCTTTGCACTCGATGTAGGTGTAGTCATAGAACGTCTCCGAGAAATTGTAAACTTAACTATTGATGTCCTAAAGAAAGAAGAAGTACGGTTTTCTTATCTTTGACATCTCGCGCAATAAAATGTAGAACGGTTAGACTGGACTATTCTTCTAACAACTCCCGAACATCCCGGTTTGAGGCACACTTCACCTTCTCTCCCATATACTCTAAAATTTACAGGAAACCAACCTAAATCATCATCTCCTGAAACACCACGAAAATCTTGGAGTGTGGAGCCACCTGCATCTATAGCTTCAGAAAGAACTTCTCTAATTTGATCGACAATTAATTCTAATTGAGTGCCCGGTTTCCCATTTTTCTTTACTAATGAAGAAGAAATTCGACGAGGAGAAACACCAGAACGATTGAGAACTTCATTGACATAGATATTTCCTAGACCTACCACAACACTTTGATCTAACAACGTATTCTTGATTGGTGAATTTCTATTCCGAAGATTTTGTGCCAATATTGTAGCATCAAAATTTGGTTCTAATGGTTCTGGACCAAGTACGCGTAGAAATCTATCTTCATCCTCAGAAATTCCTGATTTAATTAGGTGAATATAACCAAATCGTCTAGCATCAGTGTAGGTTGCCCGTAATCCATTATGAAAATCAATTACAAGATGATCATGGGGTCCATCCCCAGTTCCTATTGCAGCCCCGTGAGCAAAAGTTCCTGGAGTGAAAGATACTTTTCCTCCTGTCAATGTCCAACGACCACTCATACCTAATGAATTAAGCAAAATTGAATTATTCTCCATTCTGAATAACAAATACTTCCCCCTGCGATCAACTTCACTAATGATTTGCCCTGTCAATTCTCCAACAATATCTGGAGGAAAAGGAAAGCGCAAATCAGGTCTTCGAATCTCAATTTTCTCAATCCGATTTCCCTCTAAATGAGGAGAAAGACCACGCCGAACCGTTTCTACCTCTGGGAGTTCAGGCATATGAATCACTTCTATTGTGGCCTAAGCACATACATGACATGTTGATCTTCTAATCCCCTAAGATCAATACGTTCAACAAGTTTCATTTTTGATTCTGCTATTTTTGATTCTGCATCTGAAAACCGTGCTTCATCGCCACCATCAGTCCATCTTTCAGAAGCTGCTTTCAGGGATAAAAGAGCAATACCATTTTGGCTCAAAAATCGATTGCATACTTTGAGCATCAATTCTACTTGACCCGCTTGAGAGACATCTTGGAGAATCCATGGGACTCGATTTGGAAGAAAAATAGAGTAAGCATGTAACTGACGTGCATCAGCAAGAACTGGAAGAATACCTGGTCTTTTTTCTGCTAATGAAATTAGATCCCTGATACAACGTGCTGATAAATCTACAGAAACAATTGAACCTGCATGATGATTTCCAGAACCACATACATGATCATGAAGATGGGAAATTGTAGTTCCATGTCCTGCCCCAATGTAAAGAACGTTAGAACCAGGTTCTGGAAGAAGAATCTGGGCATCTCCTGAAGTTCGAATTATTGCTGCTCCTAACTTAGAGGATCTTGGATTCCATGATCTCCATTCTATTTTTCCATCTCTGCGAAGTCGTTCATCTCTTACTTGTTCGCCTTTGACAGCATTACGACTCCAAAGTCCTCGACCTTGACGCATAACGCCCCAACCAATTGAACCTGAATTAACGGTCTTAGCCATTCAATCATCTCCCTTTTTTTGAAGGCGGTTTAGGATGACGTGTGCGAATAGAATTTACCGATTTTTCTATCTCTGAGATATTTTCTTGAGTCCATGGTGTACCCCCATGTTCATCGATTCGTACTGCTATTGATGCCTTACCAGCTAACATACGTGAAATCTTTCCTCTGACCCATCGAGGAGATCTGGAAATCCAAGGATGTTGGAAAATCATACCATGCTTTGGAGGAGGAGAACCAGTTCTAAGATGGGCAAAGAATGCTTTTTCAGCCCCTAAGACTTGTACAGTACTACTAGGAAGGCGAGCAAGTCGAGATCTACCATGAGATGCGACGCATAATCTTGCAGCAAGTAGAGGGCCTAAAAGCAAGGATAAAGATGGAAGATAATCCTCAACTTGATTCCTAATTGCTGTTTCTGTTTCATTTATCCTTGCAGACATTTCAACTGCAGTAACTGCAGAACCATGTATTGCCGACCATTCTTCATTCGAGGGGCTAAAGAGAGGGTTTTCAAGTTCTAAATTACTGACCAATGTGCTGAAATTTTCAGCCGAAGCAATTGCTTTGGGGATAGATTTTCGTTCTGAATCTAGATCTAGATCGATTAAAAATAATCCAGCCCATTCTACCACCCTAGACTCCATTGTGGTCCAAGCACTCCGTAACTCATCAACAGAATGAACGAGATGTTCCAGTCTTCTATCTCCATCTCCCGCTGCTTGTGCAATCCCTCTACGAGCTAGAATCAAAGCTGCTTGTTCCATCAGTACAATATCTTCTTTTTGTAAATCAGGCCATCCTTCTGGGGCACTTGGAATTGCAACTGATTCTGGAAATCTGTCTGCAAGTTCTCTTGCTTCTGTAGTCATTCGATTTTCTCGCATTTTCTCTAATCTGTCTGCAACAGCACCTGGAGATCTAATCCCATCCCAAATAGCCTCATCCACTACGGAACCAGATTCATCGATGAGACGAGCCATGCGCCAATCCCAGTACAGTTCCATAACCTACTCGAGAAGGTTTTCTAAGATGAAGTCCACGGATAAACTAGACCTGGAAGAGACTTTTGGGTAGATTATAGTGGTGAAGACATGGATGGACGAGCCCTTCTCCTAGTAGCAGTTGGTGGAGCATTAGGGGCAGTTGCACGTTATCTTACAACAACCATATTACCAATTGATTCACATTGGTCCACTTTGGCAATCAATCTCACTGGCTCTTTACTTCTTGGCATCATTGCAGGTGGCTTGCACGGTACAGGGGTGATTTCGGATGAATTACTACTTTTGCTTGGCACTGGAATTCTAGGCGCCTTTACTACAATGAGTACATTCAGTTTAGATTTAGTAAAGTTAATTGACGAATCTCAATGGATTTCAGCAACATTATACCTTGGATCTACTGCATTGATTGGTCCAATATTAGCATTAATTGGATGGAAATGCACATCAATAATCATAGTATGATTACGCTTCAAAGTACGTGTTAAAATACGTAACTTCTTATGCGCGTTATAGTTCCTCTGACTATTCCGTGTTATTCGGACTATGTGGTGATTAAGATGTTCTGTCCTGTATGTGGTGCCCTTTCCTTTCCTGACCCTTCTGGGAATATCAAATGTCCAGATCATAATTGTGGGTACGAAGGTAGCTTAAAAGGTGCAGATGGTAAAGGTGGAGTCTTGAAAGATGAAGCAGGGAATGAAATCGATTTGGTGAATGCGAGTTCCAAATCTACTGCAACCGATCTAAAACATCTCAATGAGTCCATTGCGGACACTGGAGGACAAGGTGTACTAATGGAAGGAGCAATGATGTGTCCAAAATGTGATAGTCAGAAAGTATACGTTGTGATGATGCAAACACGAAGTTCGGACGAACCGGAGACTAAAATTGGAACCTGTGCAGATTGTGGCCATAAGTTCCGAGATTATGCTTAATTGCACTAAATTTACGAAATTTTGACCACGAACCCTTTTGGACCCATTTAAGCACCCTCAATTCTGTAAGGGGTTTGATACACATGCTACAGTTCACTGCTAGACCAGAAACCATGAGAACAATTGTTGATGTTCTCAGCGTAATTGTCGACGAAGCTAGAATGCGTTTTTCCGCCGATGGATTGGATATTAACGTTGTAGATGCTAGCCATGTTGCTCTAATCAAAATGCATGTTGATGCTGCGGCGTTTGAAACATGGGATGTTGAAGAGACAATCATTGCAATTGAATTATCTAAACTTCGAGATTTGCTTAAGTTAGCAGGACCTGACGATTTAGTCGATGTTAGTTATGATGCATCTGTTGGACAATTCGATATCAAGGTCGGAGAAGTAGATCGTTCAATAAGGCCGATTGATCACACTTTGATGAAAGATCCAAAGGTTCCAGAACTTGAATTAAAAAGTAAGGTCAAGATTGCATCAAATAAGTTACATAAAGCACTACAAGCAGCTCGTTTAGTTGGCGAATTAGTGACTCTTTCCCTCGACCCGCGTCAATTCAATTTACATGTTCAAGGAGATCAAGATTCAGTGTCTGTCTCTCATGAAGCAGGTCAATTGGAAGACTTAGTTGCTGAAAAACCGGTTAAATCAACATATTCGACAAATTATCTTCAACCAATAGTGAAGGTTATTGATGGCGCAGTAGGCTCTGTAGAGCTTTGTTTTGACGATAAATACCCTCTAAATCTCAACTTTGAGATTGCAGATGGAGCAGGTAATGTCACATATTTCTTAGCACCAAGAATTGATGATACAATCTGATGAATATATCCGTCGAAATCTTGAGGGATAACTGTCTCGGAGTGCCATGGGTGATGGTAGTGTATGTGTCATCATCCCAAGTGTGAACAACTCCGAAGAACTAGAAATCGTACTGCGAGGGTTAGCAGCACAAGATTTCGAAGGTAAATTGGAAATCGTTGTCGTAGGACCAAGTCATGACAAAGGAAGAGATGTTTCTGAATCGTCTGGTGCTCGATTTATCGATGATGGAGGAGTGAGAACTAGGGCAGATGCCTGCAATGTAGCAATTAAACAAACTCAATCTGAGTTTGTGTTTTTCACAGATGATGATGTAATCGTTCCCAAAAATTGGATTTCGAGTTTAATTCGGTGGTTTGATCGTTCAGAAGTTGCAGCAGTTGGTGGACCTAATTTTGCACCTCCCGAGGAATCAACCTTCTGGCAGAGAGTTATTGATGTGACATTCTGTAGTAAATGGGTCACAGCAGGTACCAATTATGGAAATCGTGCACAAGGTGAATTAGAAGAGGTAGAACAACTTCCTGGAGTAAATGCAGCATATCGCCGTACTATTTTGGAATCAGTTGAAGGATTCGATAACGGAGCAATAGGATGCGAGGATGCAATGTTAGATTACAGGATTCGTAAAGCAGGTCACAAACTTTGGCAAGATGGAACTGCTATAATGTGGCATCGAAGGAGAGGACCGTCTAGAGTAAGAAAACAAATCGGAAATTATGGCTTGGTTAGAATTTTAGCAAGTAATATCCATCCCGAAATGAGATCATGGTCACATTCAGCTGTAGGAATGTTTCCATTACTTTCGATAATCGGAATAAGTGCTCTGATTTATGGAGCATTAAGTGGAGGAGCAGAAAGTTCACTCTGGTTTACATTTGATGGGGATTGGGATACTCCAAGGATTCTATTTCATGGATCTCTAGGGATTATCTCTTCTTACATAGCAATATGTTGGGCAGGAGCACTCCTAGGAACCTCTCCATCTCGATCTATTTTTACAATTATAGCTGCCCCATTGATGACATTCACCCTTCATTGGTCGTATGGATTAGGGGTCATGAAAGGATGGATGCGTATTCGTTCAGGTAATCCTGGACTACAAATTGATGACAGAAAGAGATCATAATCAACGTAGTCCATGATTCGCAAAGAAAAGAGGCAGGACCGTGATAATCCCACAAAAGAACATCCCGCAGATAGAACCTAGTGCCGCAGTCCCCTGAGATAATAATTGAACATCTATTCCTGAACCAGGAAATACCTCAGTATCAGCTTGAGGGTATTCTACGGACAAATTAATGATAAGATTCGCAAAATTTGAACCTAAAACGGCTCCGAGTGTAATCCAAATACCTTTTTTCTGATATGTTTGAACCTGATAACCAGAGTACAAAAAAATAGCACCTGCAACTAATGCTACTAAACCCGTGGCAGCATAAAACCAAGAGGGTAGCAAAGCGTCTCCTACTTCTGGGCCCATAGACGACTCAAGCCAATTATTCAATCCGATAGTACCAAATGAAAATAATGAGCCAACCATCTGCATTCCCCCAATACACATTATACTAATGCCAATTATTTTCGTAATTACATGTGGTTCATCTTCCATAGGAATTATGACTGGAGGAGGGGAGGTACTCCCGGTCAAAGTCGTGATATTTGGATCCATTGGCATCACCATAGTGGTAACTGATAATGGAAGAGACATAACACTATTCTTGTTTTAATTTCTTGAAAATAGGATATGAGGGTCGCCAGAAAATTGCACTGAATACCCCAATAAATAGTCCTCCAAGAACTAAACCAGGCCAGCCCTCACGGATATACCCTGAACTGGCATTGAAATATGCCCAAACAAATGAGGGAATTATTCCTAAAGTAGTTGCAATGATTATCTCCTCAGCGAATCTTCTAACTGGATCAGGACCAGTAGGTAATGTATCACTATCATTGATCCAGTTTTTGTTGGTATTTTTGTGACGAACTAATCTAAATACAATATTATGGTTTTCTTCGAACAATAATCCAGACATTGGTTTTTCGTCATTATCAGTGTTCCAATCTCGAATACACTGAATTCCATGTGGACCTTTTGGGCGTCCATCAGTAGGTTGTCCCCAATAACCTCTATCAGAAATTCTATCCACTAAAACTTCGATTCCTTCCGTTGTTTCAAGTTGTTCATTTTTGAATGCTAATTCCCATTCTCCTTCAGTTGGTAAACGTAGAGATTGGCCAAGAAGTATATCTTCGATTGAACCTTCTCCAGAAAACATATGTTGGATTTCGTTGATAGTAAAAACTCGTGAAGTGATCTCAAAACTAGGAATAAAGCACTCGTGTTTAGGACCTAACTGTCCAAAAAGTACTCCTCTTCGACTGCCGCCAATTGTCACTATTCCGCCATCATTTGAGACCCAAATAATATCTGATGGATCCATTGATTCCACCTAAGTTTCACCAGTTTGTATTTGCCACTGAGAGGCATATACTCCATCTGAGGAGATTAAGTATTCATGAGTTCCTCTTTCAACAATTACGCCATCTACCATAGAAATAATCTCATCGGCGTTTCGAATAGTTGCTAATCTATGAGCAACTGCAATTGTCAACCGATTACCTCCATTTAATTTGAATAAGGATTCTTGAATCCTCTTTTCAGTCTCAGCATCTAATGCAGCTGATGCTTCATCTAAAATCAATACATCTGGATTCATTAGAAGTGCTCTTGCCAGACTAATTCTAGCTCTCTGTCCACCTGAAAGACGGACACCACGATCACCTACCATGGAATCCATACCCTCTTCAAGTTCAGAAACAAATTCCCAAGCACCTGCAGTCTTCAATGAAGCAATTACTTCCTCATCTGATACTTCCCGAGCATAAGCGACATTCTCCCTAATACTCCCAAAAAATAAGAAGGGGTCTTGACTTACAAATCCAAATCGAGAACGAATTGATTTGATTGTATATTCTGATATCTCTTTTCCATTAATTTTCACCGCACCTGACTGAGGCTGGTAGAATTTTTCAACTAACTTTAGAATTGTTGACTTTCCGGCTCCAGTGTGACCCATAATTCCCAAGAATCCTCCTGAATCAACATTGAATGATACATTGTTCAAGACATTAGGAGAGGTTCCAGGATATGCAAAGGTAACTCCGTCGAATGATATTGATGTAATTGGCTCATCTAAATTCTTAGCCTCTTCAGAATCAGTAATAGAGGGTTCAAGATCGATTAGCGCAAATACTCTACGGGCAGCGGCCTCACCTCTCTGAAGTTGATTCATCAATAAACCAAGAATGAAAAGAGGCATTGTCATTCTAGTAGAAATTAATAGGAAGGTAACGAATTGACCGACTGAAATTTCTCCAGAATTCAAAATCCATCCTCCTGCTGAAACTAACATTCCAAATGATAAACCAGCAACAACATATATCCCGGGAATAAATCGATTTCTGATGAATGCAGCCTGTATTGCTTGATCTCGATAATCACCACTTTGACCATCTATCCGTTCTCTCTCGAATGATGTTGCATTGTATGCCTTAACAACTGTAATTCCTGAAAGAACATTTTCAAGAATAGCTACAATCCCCCCAGTACTTTCACGTTGTTTTCTGTATCTTCGCTGAACTCTAGTGGAAAACCAGACCACCATTGGAACAATAAGAACTAGAGGGCCAAACAATATCATACAGAGTCTAGGAGACATCCAGAATAAGATTGCAAATGCTGTGACAAAAGTAGTAATAATTCGAATAATACTGGTACTAGAATCCGAAATCACATCCTCTAACTGAGCAACATCAGCAGACAAAACTGACATTAAATTACCAGTCTGGCGAGTCTCAAAATAAGATGCCTCCATTTCCATCAAAGACATGGTCGCATCCATTCGAATATCATGTTGAGCCTTGTATGCAATCGATTGCCAGAATTGGTTACTTAATCCTTGAAAAATAGCAAGAGCTGTGAACGAAATAAGTATTAAAAGTCCAAATCCAAATTCAATAGAACCAATTGGTCCAATACTTGGGAGGATATCTGAGGAAACTATACGTTCTACAGTCGAATCTGTGAACTGTGAGTTATTGGGGTTATAATAATCTGCAGCCATCCCAATTGCTATGAATGGAATTAGGTCAAAAGCACGTGCACCAATATTTGCGAGTAACCCACCAAGAGCACGTTGCCAATAAGCAAAAATGTAGGGGATAATTCGGTAGATTTTCCTACCGACGATTTGATCATCATCTCCTAAATCTGATGAATCAAGAGCAATTCCATCTTCAGACATACTATCACCAGTTTAGGGCGGTAATCGAAGGCATTTGAACCCGTGTCCTCTATTCTTCCTCAAAAATTGAAGTATCTTCAATCATTTGACCAATAAATCGTAATCTGGCTTGAGCATTTCGAATGGAAGTCTCTATTACGTCTGCAATCTCATCTAATTTATCTGTACTCAAAACAGTCATCTGTAAATCTAAATCTTGAACCACAGACGACGCTGCACTGAATAACGCATCAGGAGTTGGGTTACCAAATGTCGAGGATAATTGTTCGAGAATATCTAGTTGTTCAAGTTCTATTCCTCCAAATGTAGATGCAACTGAAACAATATGTTGAGACCATTCTACCAATAATCGATTCCATCGTTCTCCTTCAATAGATCCTGAGGGTGGAGGAATAGGCCTGACAACTCCACGGAGATACAATTTACCATCTGGGATATCATCAATAAAATCTTCAATTAATTCATCAACAGAAGGGAAAGCATCGCCAAAATCCTCTGCATCCAAAGCTGGTTCTAGAACTTCAAGGAGTTCGAATCGAGTAATTCCTATAGCCATTAAATGAAGATTAGAACCTATCTCGTGTAAATTTGATATTTCTGCAATACAACCGAAAGATGAGGGAGAGAGCCAACCTCTAATCCGGCCACTATCAGGATTTTCAGGTAAAATCCCAAACATTCCATTTCCTAAAACACAATCATCTAACATCTGCTTATATCTTGGTTCAAAAATTCTCAATGGCATTTGTTCACCTGGCATTAATGCACCAAGAGGAAATAATGGAATCAAAAGACAATCTTCTGGAATTACTGGAATATTCGATGCTTTGACCTGTCTCATACCTTCAGGATATTGAATCGCCTCAAGAAGATTCGTCTTTAACCATAATCAGTACAACCGAATCGAATAAGACCCTGTAACGATTCGCTATGGTTACGCGCCTGTAGTGAAGGGGTTATCACAAGAGGTTTCCAACCTCTTGTCCCGGGTTCAAATCCCGGCGGGCGCACCACCAATCACACGCTTGATGAACAACCGATTCCTCGAAGTGGCATGAAGCCCCGACAAATTCTAGGATTGGCGATGCTTTTCCTTTTTCTTCCAACGAATTCAGGACTCTATCTCAGTTTATTGGAGGGGGCAACACCAAGTGACAAAGTTCCCGGAGATTTCGTTACATGGATGTGCTGCTTATTCATCATCGGTATCTTACTAGTTTTAATTCCTTCAAGAGAACAGGTTCAACTATCCATTGATGAATCAGAATAATCGATAGCGACTACTATGTTATACCCTTTATACTCATGTCTAATTATACTAAAAACTGAAGACTGATAATACGCATTATCACCTACAATTGCTACTTCTTTAGCAATTGACATCCCATCACCTGTTGCCTTGGAAACAGCCTCTTTTACCATCCATATTTCTAGTCTCTCAGTATGACTTGCATTCATTAAATGTTTAATTTCTTTAGGCGAGCAGAATTGATCAAGAATTGCAGTTGAAATACTTCTATCTTTAGATTCAATATCAACTCCAATCGACTCACTATTTACCCCTAATACTGCAACTGCGATGGAATCACAATGTGAAATACTCAGAGGTTTAATTCCCGTTTTTGTTTGAATCGTCAAAGGAAAATTTTCAGAAATTATTCCATACTGAATTTCAGCCTTGTTGATAAGAGAATTCAAACAATATCGTCCAGCAGCGTGTTGTTCTCTTCTACTAGGAGTCATAGATTCAAAATTTGAGCTAGTGAACGAAATTTCTTCGAATGAAACTTCTCTGGGAATTCTTGGAATCTCTAACAATGAACAAAACATCCCTGCTTCAATATCTAGAAAAATGGGATCATGCAAAGGAGTCCAAGCATTTACTGCCATAATGATCCCTCAAATATCAGTAAACGTAAATCGCTGATTATCAGTTAATGGCGCCATTCCTTTCAATTGAAGACCTTTGAGTTGAATCACAACAGCATCATTTTCATTCACAATAATCGCATCATGAGTTGTTACGCCATCTTCAGAAATTGAACGACGGACGGATCTAATTCGTAATGGAGTCTTGAATGATTCAACATCAATATCTACATGTTGAATTCCAACTGGTAATGATTCTAATCCGTCTATTTCCATTGATACTAGTCCAGCATTCTGGAAACAGGCCTCAACCAACATAGGAAGTGATTCTAGCCTCATCTGTTTACCGCCTACTTCTTCTGCAAACAAATCAGTCTTAGGTAATTCATCACGTGAAAGTGCATGTGAATCTAAACCTCTGTCGCCATTAACATAAATCCCTCCAATTATTCCACCATGAACTTGGAATCTTGGACCATGGAACATTCTATCATAAACAAATTTAGGGCCATGAATTGCTGAACCAGAATTGACTTCTCCCAAATCAATGGCTTCAACTCTTTCAGCTAGACCACCTGTCTTCAACATCCTAACTGCACCCTTGTGATGAGATTTAGGATCTCCAAACACCTCTCCTTTAGAATTCATCAAATCTGTCTCTAAACTACATTGTATCCAGATATGATTGTCATCTTGTCTTTCAAATGATGCTGTAATCCTAATCGATTTCGAGTCTTTAGTGACCTTTACTGGAAGACCAAATTCCACATCCTCAAAACCATCTACTACACACATTGGCCACATAGTTCGTGCTGCTTCAGCAAATGCCTCCATTGCCATAACGCCAGGCATATATGCAACACCATCAATTGCATGATCAATCAAATATGGATGAGAATTAACATCTAAAACAGAAGAAATCATTACGTTAGAAAATGGCTCTATTGATTCTACACGATTAACAAATGGGAAGGACAACGGTTCAGAAATAAGCTCAGAAATTTCTTCAGGTAATGGTTGTGAAGGAAGACGCGTTGATTCTTCGTCATCTAGTTCTCCTAAAGAACCAGAAATCATTACCATTCTATTCCCTCCTCTAAGAGCCTCATCAACAAATCTCGAAGCCCCCTGATCAGATGGGATCATATCGATTCCTGCACGCTCAAAGATTGTCTCAAGAGACCCTCGTGTTGCCATTCCGATGTCACCCCAAGGCGCCCAAGCAATCGCAACTGCACGAGGGGCTTCCTCGTGTGCTGCAATCCTGGCCATCTCAACATCCAAAATCTGATTAGCGGCACAGTAACCAAACTGCATTGCATTACCCTGTCGTCCTGCAATACTTGTAAATGAACAAAGGAATCTCATATTCGGTAGATCAGATTCTAATGCGGTAACAATATTTCTCCATCCATCTACCTTTACAGAAAGGACTCGTTCCATAGTAGAGGATTCTTTTCTTTCAAACGGTGTTGAATCTTCAATTCCGGCTCCATGTACTATTCCAGTAACAGGACCTAGATTTTCACTAACTCCTCGAAGTATTTCTCTTGTTGTTTCTGAATCTGTAACATCTACGCTAAGATATATCGCTTCGTTTCCAGTTAAACGGATTGACTCAAGAGTTTTATGAATCTCTAAACCACGAAGCCATTTACTCCACTGATGATTCCATTCCTTGAGAGAAACTTTCTCACCTTTTTCTTCAATCATCCTTTCACGTAGAGCATTCTTTTCTTGTTCAAGAACTTCATCTGAAGAATTCACCAACGATGCTTGATCTGCATTTAATTTCGAACGTCCTAGAAGAATAAATCTGGCTCCAGCATCTTCTGACACCCTTGCAGTCTCAATAATACATGCTGCGGTTACTCCTGCGCCCCCACCAGATACAACCCATACATCATCAGAAGAGAGCGATAATATTGAATCTTCTAATTCTTCTTCAAATAGACTCAAACGATATCGCGACCCATCTTTATCCACAGCCAACTCTCTAGGTGTTTCTTGCTCGAAAATTTCTGTTAGCAACATTTCTGCTAATGTTTCTGGTTCAGTTAATAGGCTAGGATCTAAATCGATAGCTCTGCTTCTCAAATTAGGGCGTTCTCGGCCATAACTTTTCACTCCTCCATGTGCTCCTGCTGAAATCGAATTAAATCGAGCTCCTTCAACACCGTGCCTTCCATCCAATGCAGAAACTGAGGCTATTAATCCAGAATCTGCATCCTTCAAATCACTATCCAAACATTTGAGGATTCCGAATAATGCAGTTACTGAATAATCGAGATGAGATCTTGTTGTAGGATCTTCCCAAGGAACACCTGCTAATCGGACAGGTGCGAGATGAATAATTCCGGCAGGTGGGGCGATAGAACGAACAATTTCTCCTAATTCAGATATCTGTTCTTCATCAGCAGGTGCAACTCGAATAACGTCTACTTCACCATCTCTTTCTCTGATAGGGCCATTCGTCACACTAGGATCTAAGAATACACGTACAGCTTCTATGCCCTTATTTTCTAAAGCATCACATAACGTACCTGCAATTCCCCAGGCATCGTCAGTAACAATGATACTTCTGCCTTGAATATCTAGAGGTTCGGATGTGGACCATTCACATTGCTCAACTTCAATCTGATATCGTTTAGATTGAATGTCAAATTGTTTAGTTTCAATTCCACGTTGCGAAATTGAGGACACTATGGAAGGCTCTGGCTCCAATTCGTGTTCTATCGATATTGGTTCAACAACTGTTTCTAACTGTTCATCCGATTGAGAAAAGGAGGCTATATACGAAATCACATGCCCTAATGTTGGATAATCTCTTAATTGGAATTCTTCGTCTACTGGAATACCAAATTGTTCTCTAAGATCTGCCATTATTTCGGCCTGTTTGATTGAATCGATACCTAATTCACCTTCCATATCTGCATCCATTTCAAGGAATTCAGCAGGATATCCTGTATGTTCGACGACTACCGAAACTACGCCCTCAACTACTGATTCAGAAATTTGAGAAATCTTCTCTTCATCGTTTGTTGACTCAACTACTGGATTATCAAGAGGTGGTGGTTCAGACTCTAGTTCAGCCAATTTTGATTGGACAACATGAGTAGATGCATCACCAAATGACGAAATATATCCGATTACATGACCTAATGTTGGATACTCCCTTAATTGGAATGAATCATCAACTGGAAGACCATATCTCCCTCTGAGTTCTGCCATAATTTCCGCTTGTTTAATCGAATCGATGCCCAATTCACCTTCCATATCAGCATCTAATTCTAGGAATTCAGATGGGTAACCTGTTGCTTCTGCCACTACATCCAAAACACTTGCTTCAATATCTGAATCAACTATGTTTTCAGAGGTAGAAATTGGTTCAGAATCAGACTTTTCAGGCTGAACTTCTGAAACTGAAGTATCATCAATTTGAGTTACAAATGTTTCAGTTATCTTAACAGGCTTTTCTTCATATTCAATATTAGATTCAAGATGTATTTCATCTCCTTCGACGCCTCCAATTAGGTCTTCATCAGGATCAAGATATGCCACTAATTTTCTATCAAGTAATCGGAGATGAATTGATGATGAACCAGTATGACGTTTGACCCAAGATTCGATTTTTCCGGGAGTAAATCTTGCAGTATCTGATAAAGCAATCCTTCGAAGGAATGTCAGAGCAATCTGACTACCAAAACCCGCACCATGTCGAAGCGCATAGGTTAGATTATGTTCTCCGCCAGTACAAAGATTGAGTTCTCCTAATGAAGGATCTGGCTCTGAAAAGTTTGCAATAGGAGGAAGGCGACCTGCAGCAAGTCCTCGGATTACAATTGCATCCTCTAAACCTACTCCCATAGGATGGCCAGTGTATCCTTTCCCATTGGTAATGAGAATTCTAGAAGCACCATCACCAAAAACAGCTCGAAGTGAAGAAACTTCTGCTGAAGCTGAACCTCCTCTTGGAGGAGTATAAGGTTCGTGCGACATAAATGTCATATCATCTACCAAAGAGTCACGTTTCAAGTTCCATTTATTTTCCATTCTTGAAACAAAACGGTTCATGACTTGTGCTGCGTGTTCCGTATCCAATCGTGTAGGATGGAAGGCGCTATTCGCAATTTCAGCACCCAATACTTCTACATACGGAGTTACACCTCTTTCTCTAGAATCTTTATTTCGTTCTAAAACAAATGCTGCTCCACCCATACCCAATAGCATACCATGACGTCGAGCATCGAAAGGCAATGCAACTTTTTCCACATCATTACCCATTGCATGTGCTCCTGCTGCTGCAAATCCAGCTCCAATCCAAGGCATCAGAGTATCACCTGTAGAATCGTCTCCACTGACAATAATCACCCGGTCACAACGATTCGTTGCCATCCAATCTTCCGCTATGGCAAATGCTGCAGGAGTAGATGCGCAAGCATTGTTAATTGCTAAATTCGGTCCTCTTGCACCTATCCAATTCGCAAATTGACTATGCCCCATCGAAAGAACTTGAAGTAAATATTTACGATCAAAATGACCATTGTTTACTTGTCCATTATTCAAAGCATGATCTATCGCTTTCTGTAATCCGGGAAATACTGATGCAAAAATAACTCCAGTTCGATCTTTTTCTTCATCTGGAAGAGACCAACGACGAATCATTCTCTTGCCCGCACTGTTTTTCTGTTCAACTGGAATCAAAGGCAATCCCGCATCGGAAAGTGCCTCTAAACCAGCTGCAAAAGAAAGAGAGGTTGCAATATCAAAAGCATCGACTAAATGTGGATCTATTCCATATTGTTCTGAAAGATCGAAATGACCCCCTCTTCCAGCAAGTTGTGGAATTGTTTCAACTGAATCAGCAGGAACAAGATTTGCAGTTCCATCCTCTTCCTTTACCAACCGAACTATTCGTTTAGAGAGTAATTTCTCTTTCATATCATCAGGTAATTCAGAAATGAGATTTTTACCACTCAATATTGCATCCCATCCTTCAGAATCAAAGACTTCAGAAAGACCTGGAAGGCCCAATGAAACACCTGAAACTACAGGGGGATCAGAAGATATTTTTTCTAAAACAGTAGAATCTAGAGTTGAACTTTTCATCTGAGGAATTACTTCAATCCAATCAGTAAAGTCCTGTATTGTAGTAAAAGAGGAATGATCAGAGGTTCTAACTTGAAATTTTGATTGAATTTCATTTACAATTGAAGAACGTGCTTCGGAACTTAAACCAATTTCACTAAGTGAAACTGCTCCAATTAAAACAGAGGAAGGGAACCCAACGTGTTCTGAAAAAATTTCAGCAATCGATGTAGAAATTCGACGACTTGCTTGAAACTCTGTTTCCATTACATTAGAAGAAGAAACACTAACATTCGACTCTGAATTTTTAATTGATGTAGAAACAGAACCATTTGGAAGAGGACGTGCTCGGATTCGTAGAGATTCTTCCTCTAAAGAATGTCTTACTACATTATTTTGTAGAGATGTTTCGATTGGCCCAGCACTAAATTCAGCAGTATGAATTTCAGAAGAAAGTGAATGAATTTCGGGACATCTTCCTGCCACTGCAAGCATTCCTAATGCTCCAAAGAAGGAAGTAATGCCTCCGGCTTTAGGATGATTTGTAATATTCACTATGCATTCATGTTCATCCAGTATCTGTCCTGTAAATAGAGCGAGGGCGCGTTTAGGGCCTACTTCCAAGTATATTTTTGCTCCAGCATCTCTCATAGACTCTACTTGAGATGTCCATTCAACGGCAGATGACATCTGAGGAGCCAACTTTTCGAGTATTACATCCTTAACTTCTTCATCCTCACTAACTGAATCGGGATAGAATGAACCGTCCACATTAGCAGTTACTGGAATTGAAGGTAGAGAGATTTCTAACCCTTCTAAGAATCGGCGGAGGGGTTCGTTCGCAGGAGCAACTATTCGACTATGAAATGCATGACTTGTCTGGAGTTGAATTACAGTTGCTCCCCCTTCTTCGAATTTCTTCATTGCTTCACGCATCGGTTCAGTTTCCCCCGCTATCACTGTCATGTTCGGAGAATTCTTATTCGCTGCAATCACATATCCATCAACAGAATCTAATACCGATTCGATAACATCATACGGTGCTGTTATTGAAGCCATAATTCCCTTATCTGGGACATCAACGCTTCCCATCTCAGTTCCTCTAGCAGCAGCAGCTTTGAGAGCATCCTCAAAGCGTAAGATCCCCGATACCATCAACGCAGCATATTCTCCAAGACTATGTCCTGCAACCATATCAGGGTGAATCCCATGTTGATTCAATAATCGTTCAATAGCAAGATCTGCTGTTAACATAGCAGGTTGAGTGTATTCTGTTTGCTTCAATTTCTCTTCTGCCTCTGCATTTTCATTTTCTGTCAAATTTGAACGAAGAACGAATTCAGAAAGTGGTTCCCCGATGATCTTATTCATCACAATATCTGCTTCCTTCCAGGTTTCACTAATTATTCTGAATCTCTTGGAAAGATCATACGTCATTCCAACATATTGACTGCCTTGACCAGGATACATGTGTGCAAGCAACTGGTCTTGATTTGGAGGGGAATCAGAAATGAAAATGAATTGCTTAGCAAGAAATTCCCATTTTGAAGGATCCTCTAAAGAACTGGAAGCCATCTTCATTCTTTTCTCCAAAATCTCCCATGAATTTGCTACAATTCCGAGACGTATTCCTTTTGCCTCAAAATTCTTAGAAATATTTGGAAGTATGGAAGAAAGACGTTTTCCATTTGGATCTGAATCAAAATTCGACGAGCCATCGAAAAATTCAGAACTCAGAGAAGCAATAGATTCAATCAAAGAAGAACTATCTTTTGCATTTAGTAAAAGTAAACCCCCTTCTATACTCTTAAGTTCGCCCCAATCCATTCCTGAATCATTTTTCGAATAGGCATCTGCGGCTGCTGTTAATTCCTTGCGATTCAAATATTCGTTATCGTCTGAATCGAAATTTGCCGCATGATTAAGAAATGCTTCTTTATCCTCAATACCATATTTCTTCAATACACTGTTTAGTACATTATCAGAAAATCCTGCTTTCGGTCGCATCAAATATGCATCTCTACGTAATTTCCATTCAGAGACTAAAGATGAATGGAAATCAGAATCAAATTGTTCCAAAGCACAATGGAAGTTAGTACCGCCAAAACCGAAGGCGCTAACTGATGCTCTTCTTGGATGAGATTTCGGTTTTGGCCAGTCAAGAGGTTCTACAGGAACAAAAAATGGTATTTTTTGCCAATCAAGACTCTGATTAGGTTCAGAGAAACCAGCAGACGGAGGGATTGTTCGATGATGCAAAGCAAAAACTGCTTTGAGAAGACCTGCTCCACCTGCTGCTGCTTTTAAATGACCAATTTGACTCTTAATTGAACCAACTGCAACACTACCAACTTGAGTTTTTTCTCCAAAAATTTCTGCTAATGAAGTAAGTTCAGTAGCATCTCCTACGACTGTACTAGTCCCATGTGCTTCGATTAATTCCACAGAATTTGGGCCATATCCCGCTTGTTGATAAGCACGGCATAATGCTTGTATTTGCCCCCTAGTACTAGGTGCAGTAATCCCTTTTCCACGGCCATCACTACTTGCCCCTATACCTCGAATTACAGCATAAATTGTATCATCATCACCTAATGCATCATCCAACCGTTTGAGAACAAATGCAGTGGCTCCTTCCCCCATAACAAATCCATTTGCACTTGCATCAAAGGGAGTTGAATGAGAGGGAGAAAGTGCGCCTATTGCACTGAATTTAGCAAAGGTTGCGGGATCCATAGTTCGATCAGAGGCGCCTGCAATCATCAGATCTACCTGTCTTGATTGAAGTAGATGACAAGCGTCCATTACAGCAGCAAAAGTACTAGCACATGCTGCATCAGTAGCATAATTTGGGCCTTGGAGATCAAGTAAATTTGCAACTCTTCCTGCTACAACATTTGCTAATTCCCCTGGCATTGTATCTTCATCTACTCTAGGTAATCCTTCTGTTATTGATTCCTTGAAAACATCAACTGAATCTTCAGGCATTCCCGCTTCTACGGCTTTTCTAGCAAATGAATCCGCCCAAACACGATGATTGGATAAATTTCGATTCTCCCCCCCTAAAGCATTTGCAAATACAACTCCTGTTCTTGAATTGGGAATTTCTCTTTCTGCCTCATCACCAAGATATCCAGCATTTTCCAAAGCTGCAGCCGATACTGCAACTGCCCACTGTTGACTAAGATCTATCTGAGATAATGTTCCTGGAGGGACACGCCAACGTTTCCAATCAAATTCGAAATCTTTTACGAATGCACCAATTCTAGAATACGTCTTTCCTTCTGGAATATTCTTTGGGCCACCTTCTTGCCAATGATCTGAAACAATCCATCTATCCTCGGGAACATTTTCAATAGACACATTTGCATTAATCACATTCTGCCAAAACGTTTCAGCATCATCCGAATCAGGAAGAATTGCACCTAACCCAACAATTGCAACTGGTTCAAAAGGATCTTGAGGAGATTCATCCAGTTGCATTTCTTCACCTCAATCATTGATGCTCTCCGGGACCATAGTAATGCTATATCCACAATCGACGTGCAAAATTTGTCCTGTAACTGCTCCACTTAGAGGGCTGGCAAGCCAAACCGCTGCTCCTGCAACATCATCTTGAGTTGTATTTCTTCGTAAGGGTGAATTTCGTTCAACATGATTTAGAATTCTATCAAATCCCGGAATTCCACCTGCGGCAAGAGTCTTGATTGGGCCTGCTGAAATTGCATTTACACGGTGTCCGTTTTCCCCCAAACGTGCTGCTAACTCTCTAACCCATGACTCTAATGCTGCTTTAGCTATACTCATTACTCCATAATTAGGAACATAACGACTGCTAGCAGCATAAGTTAGAGTAATTGTAGATGATCCATCATTCAGGTAAGGAACAGAATGTCTCATCAATCGTTGTAATGAATGTGCACTAATCTTCATAGCCAAATCTATTGATTCCATCTCATTGAATAACATGTGTCTATCGAAAGTTTCTCTAGGTGCAAACCCGATTGCATGAACAATAATGTCTGCTTTCGAACCGGGTGATTCTTTCTGCCATTCATCGAAAAATTCCTTTGTTTGTTCGTCTGTAGCTACATCGCAAGGATAGAAGGCATCAATCGATTCCAATTGCCCTTTGAGTTGATACAATCTACTGCGATATCTTGGCTGATAACCTAATATCAATCGACATCCTGCTTTAGCCAAATGTTGGCAAATTGCCCATGCAATTGAGTCTTCAGATGCAACTCCAAAAATTAGTGCGGTCTTTCCTTCTAGTTCCAACATGGAATCGAACTAACCCCCCTCGATTCTCTAAGTCGGCCACTGGACGCATATGACCGTTGCCGAAAAATGAGTAGTTAATCACCTACATTCGCCGTACAGCATGTCTGGCCAAACACGGTGAATTTTCCATAGAAATTGAGATATTTCTTCTTGTTTCCAACCTTGACCTCCCTCATCTTTAGGGATTTGAAGTAATTTACCAAGTTCATTTGTCCGCTTTGCAATAGTTCGTGGACCTAAAACTGCTCCTGGACGTTTAGGATCATCAAGATAATCTGTTTCCATAAGTACTGGAGGATGGTCTCCTTTAAACAATAAATTAACATCTATTGTTGAAGCAATTTTCTGTACTGAACCTCTACCCATACTCACAGTAACAGGAAGTTTTGAGGTGAAAGAAGGGGAAACATCCGCAGGAGCAT
The DNA here is from genome assembly GCA_002502625.1 of Euryarchaeota archaeon UBA125. Taxonomy (GTDB): domain Archaea; phylum Thermoplasmatota; class Poseidoniia; order Poseidoniales; family Thalassarchaeaceae; genus MGIIb-N2. The sequence goes on along the minus strand of DAPV01000022.1, from coordinate 39,109 downwards.
AATGTCTCAAAGCAATCGACTTAGGATAATTTGCTTTAGAACAAATTTGACTCAATTCTTGGAATGTAGAAGATCCTTTGTCTTCAACATGAAATTGAACTGGAGCATTCTTCTTTGAACATCTTGTCAATAATTCTTCCAACATTCTATTAGCAGATTCCCAAACTTCAGAAGATACTGGAAAATGAGGCCTACCTATCTCTCCAATACCTACACAATCTCCAGATTCAAAGTATCTTAATGCCAAATCAACAGATTCAATATGAAGTTCAGTTGCTCTTTTTTCTCCTAGTGATTCAATTTGGTGGGACCAAACTACGGGATGAGGTCCTAAAATCACTTGAACATGAATATTAGTTGATGTTCTTACTTCATTTGCAATCGATATTGTTTCCAAGTAAGCAGTAGATACATCATCTATATCTTCAGGTAATTTCGAAAAATTCGGCTTATGAACAAGAATTAGTCTAGTTCCTCCTGAACTTTCGAAATCAATAGCTGCATCCAAACAACGGCCTTTTCTATCTAAATGTAAATGGCCATCAGTGATAGGTCCATTCCATTTCTCTCCATCCCAAAGGTGAATGATATCTTCCATTATCCATCCTCAGTTGAAGAGCCGAAGACGTTCGAATCTCTTTATCCAGTATTCTGCGGCACGTTGTGCAATTCGATGACTAATTGCATCGAGAATTACAGTTCTACCGTTTCTGAAAACCAACACTTCTACTTCGTGACGAGTATCTGCTATCTTAATGGCATCTAACTTCTGTTCAATTTTGGCAGATAACAAAACATCTGCAGCCCGGTCAATGTCTACAGATGAGGGCATAGAGCACGAAGAGGTGACAGGTCCAATTTCTGTTTTTAGACCAGAATCAGGTAGACCTAGTCCGAGTAATAATTCAGATACCGCCATTCTTGCGAGAACCTCTTTGGTTGATCCATGAATTGTAATCGAACTATTTGGCACATCTATCAAAATAGTATACGGAGGGTCTCTAAGCTGTTTGATTAGTAAACTACCAGATCGGACTGCTCCAATTTCACTAACAATATAGTCAGAATCTAAGGTCTCAGGTGTAATAAATCTGAATACCTGATTTTCAATAACTATTTCGGGTCTAGCCATTATTCTTCCTCCTGTTTCATTTCTTCAGTATCGGGTAAGGCATCTAGAGCCGCGAGGACTCCTTGTAACCGAACCAAGGGGACTGGTACAAGAAGCACTGCAGACTTCTCAACATCAATCTGTCCATTATGGGATTGACAAAGACTACGTAATGAACCGCGTATCCTAGATGCGATTCTATGATTTATTCTCATATGCAAGTCTTCAGTCAAGTGATTTGTTTCAATAACCCACCATGCAGCAGAAAGAGATGAAGCAATATGAATCTGTAAATCATCAGAATGAGGAGATGTAGATTTTGCTATTGTTCGAGCTATTTTCATCATTTTTCTTCCTGAACCAATACTTTGAATTAGATTCCAAATTGATGCTCTTTGATCTACCCCATCCAGAGTTAATTTCACCCAATTTTCATCATCCATATCTGGCTCTAGAAACCAAACTGGATTTTCTGATTTTTTTGCTGATTGAAAACTTTTGAACGGTATCGGATCAGGGAATTTTCCTATGGAGTCATGTTCCAAAAATGTCATCTCTTTGACCATTCTTCCTGAATGGCCCATTTGAGCAATCATTGCATCTCGAACAATATTAGGTGATTCTTGATCTTCCTCATATTGTTCATCCCACAACTGTGGTTCTTCAGATGATGCTATCAAAGCTAAACCATGCCATTCTCCAAATGATTCTGAAAAATCAACTAATGGAGAGAAGGGTAAAAGTCTAACAAATCCTCCATTTGGATCCTCCCAATTAACTGGGCTCCAATCTAAAGAAATTACTGACATACAATGCTCACTGATTCTGCTCGGCTAACCAATCTCGTAACTGATCAATAGACCAACCCATATCGAAATATCCCTGAATGGTGTTTTCATCCCAGAATGTAAATTCTCGTAGAGCCTTTTCCATCTCAGTCTCTTCCTTAGGAGGACCACGAGATGGTGGACCTCTTGATGGAGGTGAACGTGATTTCAAAGGAGAAACTGCTTCTCCACTTGGCAAGAAATCATCATCTTCTATGAAATCATCATCTTCGTCACTACCTTTTCGAACAAACACTAGAATACCCACAACAACTGATATCAATAAAATTGCTAATAAAGCAATCAAACCAATTGTTGCTGCATCAAACCCTGCACTATTATCTGATTCTGCTGTTACCGGGAAGGTGGTTGATTCTGCGATTACATCTCCTGTATCATTGTTCACAATTTGATACTTCACATTAACCTGAGGTGTAGCGAAATCACCCATTTCAATTCTCCAAGAATATTCTTCTAAAGGTTGAATCTCTATCGGAGTAGTTATGTCTCTAGAAGATTGTACTTGCCCTCCAACTACTGTAACAACTTTGCAAGTAAAGTAACCTGCCTTGTTTCCATTGTTTGTGACTGAAGCAATCAAATCTATACTTTCTCCAACTGCAGGAGTGATATCAGAAAGCAGTAGATTCTTGACTTCAAAACTCGCAGATTCATATCTTAATTCGAAAACTCCTCCATCGAATCCACTCTGATAATTCCCTGCCCCTGAAATCACATTTCCAGCAGAATCAGTTCCCGATATCCAAAACCGAAGTTCGACGCCAGTGAGGTCGCTTGGCAAAGTTGCATTCCAGAGATTTATACAGTTAACAGACGCTCGAATCGGATCAGCATTAATATCCAAATCCATTGGAATACTGAAATGTGAAATTCCTGGGAACGCTTGATAGAATTCAGTCCAATTTCCTCCATCCTTAAAATACATCCAGTTCAGAAGTACATCTCCTTCTTGCAATTTTTGTCGTTCTTGAATAAATGCCTTCACAGAAATACAATCAAATTGAGTTGAAGAAATAATTCCAGGTCCAATTTCCTCAGAATTTTCATCTGTTATTTCCCATGAACCAGTATTAGCAGCACTTGGTGCTTCGCTATCGACATTGACGTAAAATATACTGTCAACAGGGGAAGTTCCATCAGTAGCACCAGAAGGTAATCCAATCAATGAGAACGTGAAAGTAAATGCATTTGACTGAGTAGGAGCAGGGTGCAATATGTCAAATGTACCATTATCAAATGGATAATCATAGACTTGCGACGGAGCATAGAAGAATCCTCTTTCCCCATCAGGCTGTACTTCTTGACGTTCTATTCGAAGAATGAGAGGAATCTGAGGATTGATAATTATTCCATCTGATAACCGTTCTGAGAAAGCATACTGTCCACTAATTCTGAGCATGTCTCCGGGATAAACGAAGCCAGCTTCTCTATCCCCTACATCAGGAGTAATGAAACCAATCGTATCTTCTACTGAAAATGTAGATCTATCAAGTTTGAAACTATCTGAATACTTCCATCTCTGGTTGTAATTACCTGCTTGTGATGAGATTGTTGTCCATCCACCGTTATTAGGATCAAAGTCTGTTACCTCAACTTGAGGTGTTACAATTCCTGGAACAGTGGAAATTGACCAAGCAAGAACTACTGGAATATCCAAAACGAAGTCAGTTTCAAACGGATCAATTAGAACTCCTCCATCTAATCTACGCATTTCAGGGCCAACTCCATCGGTTTCAAAATCCAAAATAGTGATCCAATCAGAATCGGTCCAAGCCGTATCATTTGCAGGCCAATAATTGATGACCATATCTCCAGAAACAATTGGATTCAAATTGATTCGAACTTGGGCTAAATCGCCCCAACCATTTCCATCTGACCCCCTAACTCTTAGATGGTATACATTTCCACCATACATTGTCGTATTAGCACTGGTTAATTCGGTTCCAAATCCATCCTGAATTCTGAATGATGTTACACTAGCTTGAACAGAAGCCATGGCTTGGTAAGTTACCAAATCAAATGGGATACCAGGTGAACCTGAACTCGTTACTGAATTACCCCCAACATCAGTGCCAGAAACGAACAGGCTGACTAATGGACTATTCATTAATCCCTGATTAGCAATATCGCTAATACATTGAGTTCCTTGATTATCAATCATATATACCGATTCATTACTCATAGTTTGACGAACTAAAGGCACCTGAGCGTATTCTCCAATATCTGCAATTCGATCAAGGTTAGTGTCATGATCTTTCTCAACCCAATAATTCAGGAAAAGTGTATCTGGAGCAATAGGATTATCTCGAACAACGATTCTGAACGTTTGACAATTTCTTGCAGGAATCCAAGTATTGTCCCCTAAATCTCGCCATGTAGAACCATCCATCACACTGATATTCACCAATTGAGGAGGTAATGGGTCCATTGAAACTTGCATTCTAATTGCACAATCCATATCTGGATTGTAACTTACTGGAGGACATAATTGGTCACCTCCGGTGAAATTAGCCATTCTAAATCGATAGGTCTTAGACCCTGCAGTCTGAGTTGGTAAAGTTGGAGACCAAGTGAAATCTCCTCCAACTGTCCCTCCTACTCTATCTACCTCCAACCATTCTTCAGTCTGAGTATTTGATGTGTTTAATTCTTCAAGAACAAGGAAATAATTAGATGGATCTGGAGAAACATCAATATCTTGGAAACGTACCTTTCCAGTGAGTACTAGAGTCTGACTACTCTTTACATCGTTAAGATCGGTCTGTTCAATATTTGCTTGATTGTATACTCTAAAGTCAGTAATGCTGGCATCATTCTCAACTGCATTTCCAATACTGGGTTGTAATGAAGAAGCCGCTGGTAAACCTACAATACCAGTATCGCTAATTGAAGAAGTATATATCTGAACAAAGGCAGTATCATCCCAATCAGATGAGACTCTGAATCTCCAGTTAATTTGCATAGGAGAAGTACCAGAAGTTACACTTACTGCTAATGATATACCATCAACCGGATCTGATACTTCCCAAAATGTATCGTTAGAGGAGGTATATTGTAACTCAATATTACCTCTCGAAGTTTCCATCAAGAGAGATGCTCCGGCAAGGTTCTGTCCTTGACTAGTTACTTCATGAGTTGTTACAATCTCGTAGATATTACCATCATCATATAATCCAGAGAAACCATTTGTGAGAGAAATCGTACTTGAATGGCCGGTACTAGTAGTAATGCTCAATTGTCCAAGAGAGATTCCACCTCCTGTCTCAGAAGACCATTTCATTGGAACATCAACACTGCCGCCAACTGCGTTGCCCATAGCAACACCTTGAGATAATTCACGTGCCAAATTATTACCATCTGAAATTACTCTTTGCCAATCATAATTGATTAACAAATCTCTGAAGGTAATGGTAGAACCAATGGTAGCAGTACTACTCTCAACCTTCATTCTGAAAAGAATCCATTCATTACCAAAATCATCTTCCCATGAAGATGGAACTACAGTTTCATCATAGTCTAGAAGAGTGTTCAATGCAGATTCTAAATCTCCAAATTCGTTAACCACCAATCCGGGAACGTATTCAGTGTAGTCCTGAATATCTGCAATCATTATTTCTTGAGCTGCTGCTGCAACATATATCGTCGCATCTTCAATTTGGTTATTCTCAAATCCAATTAATGCATTGGAAACATCAGCACCTCTAGGAAGCATGAATGTGGCACCTTGACCCACTCCTCCTGCCGTAAGAGTGACAGTGGATGATGATGAACCAATATTTTCACCATCTACAGTTCCAGTGCGGAACTTAGTTTGTTCACCAAACGCACCAAAAGCAGATTCTAACATGCCCCATTCAATATCACCATCTCCTGCAACATCCAACGAAACTCCAGATGCATAATGAGCAAATTCTAAATCCGCATGTATTCCAGTTAATTCGCATTGAACGCTAGAATAGTTTGCTCGAATCCCAAAGCCTTGAACTCCAGCAGAGAACTCATATCGAGTATTATTCGATACTGTAGTCATAGGCATAGGACCAGGAATTGCTAGAGGATTATTGGCAATAATCTGAATCGAAGCGGTTCCATCTGGACAGTCATCAGTTACATATGGTTTGATTGCAGTGACTGTCTTTGTAAATCCAAGCCTTGTTAATGGTGGAGAGAATGAAGAATCTTGCCACAGAGGAATTACTCCTGCATAAGAATCTGTTACAGGAGAACTGACCCATTTACCTGGCATCATCATACCATTTGATTGTTCAATACCCATTGTTGCATTGAAGCCAAAGCTAAAACGAGTGCCAATGTTGAAGCTAAATAGTTCAGGAGAATTCAACTGATTGATTCCTGAATTGAAATTAAACCGAAGATCTATGGAAGGAGTAGTATCTGTGTCAATATCCCATAATTCAATGATAGAACCAGAAAGCCCTGAAAGAGTATTTCCATTTCTATCTGAAATAATATTATTACTTCCCGGCTGTAAAACATCTATTGTCAATGAACCATCACCAGGGACTGTAGCATCCAAATTAAGGAATCCAAAACCATTAGGAGAATTTGTTCCCGATGTTGAACTACTAGAGAAAGTACGGAAAGTTACACTTCCAGATTGAGGTAATGGATCTCCAATTCGAAGTGCATCTATGTACCATCCTTGTAATTCCGGGCTTACAGGTGGATCTGAAACATCGTTCTTTTCTAATACAAACTTCAATCGAACATATTCGCCCTCGTAGCTAGAAAGATCAAGCCCTACATTTGCCCATCCTGCAGTACTTGCAGTTTGTGAATTGTTAGAAGTACCTCCAATCAGGCTAGCACCTGTTGGGAATGTTTCTTTGTTACACTTTGTAGTAACCTGATTAACAGATGTTCCGCGCTGATAAATTCCATTTCCTCCAGATATTCCAGATGTATTGGATAAATCCAGTGGTAAGAATTCAAATTGGCCCCAAGAGGACCCATCCGTCGAAGACTGAATCATTACGTAAGCACAATCTTCGTAGTATACATTAGTACCAGCACCTGCACTTCTGTAATACAGATTATGGAAAGACATGAATGATGCGGAAGATTTCCCAGCCCAAACATACTCAGATTCAGTTGTTAATTCGTATTGATATTCACCCATTGACGAGCGGTAATCAACACTATCAAAGTCTGTACCATAACAACTGTCTCCTGACCCGCAACGGTTGATTGGAAAACCGTTCTCTACTTGTCCGATTTCCCAGTTATTTTCAGGCATACCGTTTATCGGAGGTCCAACATTGAAATTTACTGGACTTTCAAAATCTTCATTGTACCCTAGAGAAAAGAGAGACAGAGTGGATTCATCTTCAGTGAAATCACTTGTAGAGGAATATTGAGTGAATCCACCATTGTACAATGGATTCCACAAGAATGCCCCATAACTAGTTGAAAATGCGTCATAGCGTTCAGCATATCCATAATTTACAGAATCTGTAGAAACAACCATGGCAGCAGCGTTTACAGTTTCTCCCTCGGGTAAACTAATTGATCCGGATACTGAATCAGTATATGTCGACGGATCATCTAGAGAAATATCAACACTTGATTGACCGTTAGAATAACTATTCACCGAGGCGGCCTGAGCCAATCCCATTGTCAGCATTAACACGGTAATAAAAATCGCCAGCGTGCGTTGGGTTCTGTTCGTTCCATTCATTTTCTGTCACTCCTCACCGTACGGTGGGTATACTGTGGACGTTTCGTTGACTTAAAACACCACTCATCTTCGAGCATAAAATTTGGATATACTAAATCAATCAATAAACTCAATTCTATCACCCTAATTATGGCTTTATTGAAATGAGAGGGGCTACGACGGAGTAACAATGAAGGGGCCATATTCCACCGAACCAGTCACCAAAATGGATGAGGTTTTTCCGCAACATACTAATTCGTATAATACATTATTTGGAGGAAGACTACTAAGCATTATGGATACTGCTGCCGGAATGGTCTCGAGTAAATTTGCTCATAGAGAATTTGTTACAGTCTCTATAGACGCTTTAAAATTCAAAAGACCTGCTTTCCAAGGTGATTTGATAGAAACAACGGCAAAAGTCGTCCACACAAGCACACATACTGCTGGAGTGCATGTTATTGCACGAAGGTTAAATCGAAGTGAATGGGAACGAGAAGAAATATGTGAAGGATTCTTTTTTATGGTCGCAATTGATTCGCAAATGAGACCAATTCCAATCCCTCAATTCGCTCCATCTTCGGAAGAAGAAGAGAAATTATGGAAACGTGCCGATGATGCTAGAAATGCAATGAAGCGTTCGGATTGAAAACTATTGATTTACTGATGTGAAAAAATGTCTGTCTTGAATATCTTGTGCTTCTCAGACGAATCATTTGCTAGAGAATTAGGTAAAAAAACAGATGACAGAGATGTTGAATCATATATTTACAAAGAACAAAGAGGAGATGTACAAGATGCTCTTACTTTCCTAAGACCGAGGAAACATCCTGAGAAAATGAGACCGTTACTTGGAAGTTTGGATATCGCCGATGCTGCAATAATCGAAATAAAGAAGGTAGATGCTTCAATTGGTGAAGTCTTAGTAGCATCAAGTATTGCAGGAATCGAAAGAGGATTAGTCGTAATTAACCCTGAAGAAGGAGGTTGGGTTGACCCAGAACAGATCAAAACAATTCTAGAACAAGCAGGATTGAAATCATGGAAAATCAATGAGCAATTTGACCCTCATCAGATAAAAGAAATCGCATGGAATTTTCTTGATGACCTCAATGAAGTTCGTAGCCAAAGATCTGCAAAAAAGTCATGCGTACCTGTTGATCAACATTTCAATGTCAAAGGTGTTGGTTTAGTAGCTATAGGGACAGTTCAGAGTGGTTCAATCAAAAAACACGACAATATTATTGTGACTCCAGGAGGATATTCAGGAGTAATTCGTTCTCTTCAAGTAATGGATGTTGATGTTGATATTGCAAATTCAGGAGATAGAGTTGGAGTTGCGATTAGAAATATGAAAGAAGGATCTCTGGAGAGAGGAGTTCTCATTTCAAAAAGTGGTGATGAAGACATGTTTGAAACTCATAACTCAAGTTCTCTAAATTTTATCAGAGCACCATTTCAAAAAAGAAATATCGAAATCGGGATGGTGATTCATGCATCTACAGATTTACAATTTGTAGTTGGACGAGTAAAGGATCTTGATAATGATAAAATTATAATCGAATGGGATTCTCCAATTATAATCAGAGAAAATTCTGACAGAAGAGTAGTTCTTAGTCAATTAGACTCTGCTCCTATGAGAATATTAGGATATGCTATTAATATGAAAAAAGAATAATCGGCAAATTAGAATGATTTGAGAAACTAACCAATTTTCAAGTGAAAATGATAAAATGTTTAAGTCAAAAGTGAACATCTTCCTTCTGGATGCACTCTGAAGACGGACCCATGAGGGTCCGACCAGAAGAGGATGATGCCGAATCTTTCGGCTCTCTTCGGCTGGTCGGTAACGAAGGGCGATTTCGCACTACAATTTCAGATGATGGACTGAAATTATCTCGTTCAGATGGAAGGGGAATAAGACTGAATCTGAGTGCATTAGAATCTATCAGAATAACGTCAAAAGCAGCTATTCCATGGGGGTGGGCTGTTTTCTCAATGCTATTATTGATTTATGGAATCAGACTTGCCCCACAAGGTTTCAAAATTTATCCCATAGTAATTTCGGGTGCTGTAATCTTAATTTGGCTTGGCTATAGAAAAGATCAACTAATCATTGATACAAAAAACGGAGAAAGATATAGAATACTTGGCCGTACAGAGAATTTAATTCGTCTAAATCAATTCTTGGAAATGATGCTGGATGGGTTATCTCTTTCAGAAACAAGAGCAGAGATAAGAGTTGATTCAACATTAGAACCATCGCTTCATGATGAATTCGTGTCTAGAATGAATAATGAAATGGATCTTGCAAAGGCATTGGCAACTCATACAGGAATAGGAGGATTTAGAGACATTAGTAATGAAGGTTCAGAGGTTCAGGCATTTAACAAAAATGATTTCTCTTTCGACGCAACATTATTTGATTTACCTAATCCCACATTTTCTACGCAAGAATCTACTGATAAAATGCCTGAAACGGGGATTTTTGGTTCAGCACATAGAGAAAGGTCGAATGTAGCATTAGCCAGTACAAATGAAGAATTCAGAAATGCTTCAAATGCCTTTGATGCTCCTGATTATAATGAACAAAGTGCAATTTCTGATGGAGGGATTTTCGGAGATTTATTTGGTTCAATGGAAGAAAAAGAAAGTACACCTGTAGCATCCAATTATGGACGGCCATCTATTCAAGAAGATCTTGAATTAGCACAAAAAACGTATGCAGAAGTTACATCGTTAAATCTACAAGAAGAAAGGCATCTTCCAGTTCCCACAAGACCACTAAGCAGTATGCAACTTATTCGTCAAGCACAAGACCAATTTGCTCTACCATCATCGATTCTCCCGCCCCCAACTTCAGAAGCAGTAAGAGAAGAGTGCAGATCTTCAGGACTAGTTGCAGACGCTAAGAAGAATGAAATTGTAGAAGCAGAATTAATATCTCAAGATTCTAAAGATGAAATACCAAATGAATTGAAAGAATATCCAAGTTTTTCTAGAATGTTAAGACGGCCTGACCATCAATCAAGATTAGTAATCAAACAACCAACAACATCTAGATCAAGTACAGTTATCAATTTACTAAGATCTTTCAATCCTCAGAGAGCATCTAGGAGAGCTATGGGGCTACTACGTCTTAGAAGTGATCAAGATCATCAAGCGCAAAGATCTTCTCTTGCCATTGAGGCAACATCAAGAAATTCTGGAGGAGAAAAAAGAGGAGATGGATACTCGGCAGCAATGGAATCAATTACAACAAAAATCTCCGAACGTGAAACTTTCACTGATACAAATTTGTTAAAATTAGAAGACATGAATCCGACAAAAAATTCGGAGGATAATAGTCAATATCCTGGTATGAGGAGACTTGGATAACAAATTAATCTTCAAGTATACTCGGGTGATTTTCTAAATAACGAATAGTCACCCTTCTATCCAAAAAATCTCTCTCATCTAGTATTGCACGATGTAAGGGAATTACAGTATCTACTCCAATGATTACTGTCTCAGCTAATGCGGCTCTACTTCGAGCAATGGCTTCATTTCTATCCTTCCCCCATACAATCATCTTAGCGAGTAATGAATCAAAACATCCAGGCATATCATAGCCAACATGAGCATGTGTATCTACCCGAACTCCTACACCTCCTGGAAAATGACATTCCCACAGTTTTCCGGGTGAGGGAACAAATTTTCTAGGGTCTTCGGCATTTATTCTAAATTGAATCGCATGACCATTAAATTTCACATCCTCTTGAGTCAAAGGAAGAGACTCTCCCGCAGCGACACGAATCCCAAGTTGGACCATATCTTCTCCCGTAATCATCTCTGTGACTGTATGCTCTACTTGCACTCTAGGGTTTACTTCTAAGAAATAGAAATCACCATTTGAATCTCTAAGAAATTCAAAAGTAGCTAAGCCACGATACCCGACTGCTTCAGCCCCAGCGCATACTTTTGATCCAATTTCTGAACGGACTTCATCTGAAAGCCAAGGCCCTTCTTCCAACAATTTCTGATGCCTTCTCTGAATACTGCAGAATCTTTCTCCAAAATGAATAGCATTCTTACCATCTGCAAGAACTTGAAATTCAATATGTTGTGCTCCTTCAATATACTTCTCAACAAAAACTCGGTCATCACCAAATGCACTTCTTGCTCTAGATTGGCACAAATTCAAAGCAGATGAAAATTCAGATGAATCATGGACAATTTGCATTCCAATTCCGCCCCCTCCTGCTGCTGCTTTGATAATCACAGGATAACCTATCTCTGAGGCAAGAGATACTGCTTCATCAGCAGATGAAACCGATTCACTGCTTCCTTTAGCTACAGGAAGTCCAGCTGCTTCCATCGCCTTTCGGGCTTCAATTTTATCTCCTAGTAATCGAATAACATCAGAAGAGGGGCCAATGAACGTGATTTCTTCTTCTTCTAATCTACGAACAAAATCTGCATTTTCTGCTAAAAAACCATATCCGGGATGTATTGCATCAACGCCCATTGACTTAGCAGCATCTATTACTGCCTCAATATCCAAATATGAATCAAGGGGATTTGAACGTAAAATTGGTCGAGAATCATCAGAAAAACGTACTGGAGTAGAAAGCCGATCTTCTCGACCATGAATCATGCAAACTTCTACCCCCAAAGAACGCAACGCACGACCTATTCGGAGGGCGATTTCACCTCTGTTCGCAATCAACACCCGGTTGAACATGTTGTTACCAGAACAAACAGGTTGATGATGAAATCGGGTCAATACACATCTCGAAGGTATCTCTTTTCATCTTTCATCATTCGTTGTTCAACATAGTGCGACGCTTCTTCCAAGGTCATTTCTCCATGTTCCGAACATATTTCAATTAAGGTTCTATGTACATCTTTTGCCATGTAGTTCTTATCACCACAAACATAGAAATAACCTCCATTATTTATTCGTGACCAAATCTCTTCTCCATTTTTTTCCATTAAATGTTGGACGTAGACTTTCTCGTCACCTTGCCTAGACCATGCTAAATCAATCTGTTCTAGATTCCCTGAAGATAGCCATGATTCAATTTCATCACGATAATAGTATTCTCCTTCTTCGGTCCAATCACCGAAAAACAACCAATTTTTCCCTTTAGAACCATCAATTTCTCTCTGTTGAAGGAAGGCACGGAATGGGGCGATACCGGTTCCAGGCCCCACCATTATGATATCAGTTGAACCATCTTCAGGCAATACAAAACTCCGAGTCGGAGACATAAAAACAGGAACATTAGAATTATCTGCAGGACAGCGATCTGCTAGGAAACCTGTGGTTAAACCAGTTCTATCCCTATCATGATGCGAATATCTGACAATTCCAACTGTCAAATGTACAGTACCTGGCTCAAAATCCGGAGAGGATGCAATAGAATACAATCGAGGTTTAAGATTATCCACTGCATCAACAAACTCTTGAGCCCCTAAACGAATATTAGGAAAATCAGTAAGGAAATCTAAATAATCTCTAGACCAAATATAATCTTCCATCATTTTGGCATCATTGACTAAAGATGTCCAAAGAGCCTTTTCAGGATCATCAATTGGTCCTAGGGGAGTATAATATTCAGGTAAATCATCATCTGAAGATGATTGCCAATCTTCGACAATTAATCCTGAAGAATCTATTCTAGAACGTGAAACAATCCTCATTTGAATACCAGAATTTGATGATGAAAAATGAGGAGCTAATCCTTCAATAAATCGTTTAGAAAGTCGATGGATTTCACACCTAGATAGTAATGCGTCTTTCAATTTCATTTCTTCATCTTTTACAACTACAATCTCATCTGGAGGACAGCCTAATCTATCGAGAATAGATTCAACCAATTCTGGAGGACAGGTAGGGAATACACCAAGGGCATCTCCAGCTTTGTATTCCAATCCGGAATCTCCTAAATCAAAAACGATATGTCTTGTTTCTTTTTTTGAACTTTGACCATTCAAAATATGGTTTGCAGTTATCTTAGATGAATAGGGGTTTTTGTTTGAGTAATCGGCCAATTCAATCCCTCTTACGTCTGGACGGAATCGTCATCAGTATTTCAATGAAAGGACGTGAGCATCTCTCTCAGGAAGGTTGAATGAATAGTGGCCTGTCAGAAGTAATGCATGGCTTCTATGTTGAGAGTATTGGGTTCAGGTAATGCCTTCTGCCCACCTGGTAGGTTACATTCCTGTATGCTCTTGGATGAAAAAATTCTGATAGATGCCCCCCCGACTATTCTTCTTCAACTTCAAAAAAATCATATTTCGTCTTCTCAAATCACAGATTTACTCATCACTCATTGGCATGGAGACCACGTTTTCGGACTTCCTTTTCTTCTTCTTGATAGACAATTTATTTCAGATCGGAATGGAAACTCAAAACTCAGGATTCATCTGCATCCAAATGGAATTGAAAGAATGAAGGAAATTTGCTCTTTGGCTTTTCCGAATACACTTGAGCAAATAATCGAAGATAGGGTCGAATGGATTGTAGATGATAATGGACATGCAAATGGATGGGATTATGAACGATTTATAGTAAAACATACTCCTGAAACAGATCCTCATGGTTATTTGCTTCGAGATTCTAGAGGATTTGTTCTACTACATACTGGGGATTCTGGTCCATGTGAAACAATAGACCAAAGAATTCCAATTTCTAATGCTGTATTGTTGGAAATGGGAGTACCTAATGGAGACAATTTTCCATATCATCATACTCCTAGAGACATTATTGAAGCCGCCGAAAAACAAAATGAAAAACAATTTTTGATCACTCATTCTTTTGCATCTGGAAAAGAAGAAAAAATTGGATTTGATATGCCTGCTTTACCTAGAAACACGATACAAATTGAAGATGGAGAGTTATACAATTTAGAAGTATCAGGAATTACTATTCTTCAATCACCTTCGGAAAGGAGACATTAAATCTTCAAAAAAACCATGTTAATCGATTTTTGATAAGCAGGATTAAGTCATTGACGCGGGTGTGCGCTAAGTCCTGTTCGCTCAGCCGGTTAGTCCGAACCTGAGTGAGTGTGAAGGAAGATGAATGACATGGCCAATATTTTCGATTCTACTAGTCGAAAAAATTCGGTATTTATCGATCGGCGCATTTTCGATCCACATCATTCACCATCTATCTTTAATCACAGAGAATCTCAAATTAGAACTATGGTCATGAATCTTGCAGATGCATTAGAAGGACATATCCCCGGAAATATGATTCTGTACGGGCCATCTGGAACTGGAAAGACTGGAGCAACTAGATTTGTTGCTCAACAGCTTGAAGAACGGGCTCAAATAATTGGAAGTAGAGTTTACACTCATGAAATTAATTGCCATCATATCAATACACGTTATCGTGTCCTTCATAGAATTGCTGAAGCATTAAGGCAATCAGACGATCCAATTATTCCATTTACGGGATGGCCAGCAGATAGAGTTCTTTCTGAGACTATCCGCAGAATGGATCGTCATGGTGGAGTACACATCCTAATTCTAGATGAAATGGATCAACTAGCCACTAGATCAGAAGATCAATTACTCTATGATTTGACCAGTCTTAATGTACTTCTAAAAGAAAGTAGAGCCTCAATAATTGGAATAAGTAATGATATTGGGTTTACAGAAAAAATTCCTGACCCGATTCGTTCAAGAATGTCTGCAGAAGATATTATTTTCTCTCCCTACAGTTCAAGTGAGTTAGCTCAAATTTTAGTAGAGAGGGCCAAAGTAGGACTACGAAAAGGATCTTGGCAGGAAATGACTCTACGTTTCTGTGCCGATCTTTCTGCAAAAGAACATGGTGATGCTAGAAGAGCAATTGATTTGCTAAGAGTTTCAACTCTACGTGCTGAAACATTTCAAAGTAATTGTATAGAAATCGAGCATATTCAATCTGCTCATAAGCAAGTAGAACATGAAAGAGTAATTGGACTTCTCCAAGGGCTTCCACTTCATCAAAAACTCACATTAACATCAATTATCATTAACGAAAGAAATGGGATTTTGACTCAAACAACAGGAACAATCTGGGAGACGTACGTTCAAGTATGTAACTTAGCAGGAATGAAACCATTGACTTCAAGGTCACTATCATCCATTATCAATGGATTCCATTCTGGAAGTTTAGCTCATGTAAAAAATGTCAGCCTTGGGAGAAGAGGACGTACCAAACATGTATCTAGCCTAATCCCTCGAGGAATTGATGCAATTGGCATAATGAGCGAGAATGATGATGCTGTTAATTTAGCTGCTAATGGCAATTACAAACTACAACGACGGTTGTAATTCTAAACTCAATCCATCCGGCAACGGTTAAGACGGTCTCAACGGTCGGCGAATCATGGCCGAAGACGAAAGTCCTGAACCATCTCAAGAATTTGATTGGATTCCTGAGACCCCTATAATTGGTAAAATAGCAGTCTTGGTCGGCATTTGGGCATTAATTGTAGATGTAGTAAATATCTTAATTGGTGCTTATGCTTCAGGACAAAAGGTTGTTTGGGCAGGATTTGTCTCTTACGGCACCTTAGCTGAAAACACATTTACAGCCCATAATGGGATTGAAATTAGTCCTGGGGACATAGTTTTCACAATTATTGCAGCTCTAATTCTAGGATTTGGAACTCTGGTTTTAAATAAAACAGAAGAAGGGGGGATTGCTTCATGGATTTCTTCTCTAGTTTCTCCAGAAAGATGGATGCCTCTATTTGATTTCTCTAAAGGTCTTAATGCCACCTTAGGTTCTTGGTTGTTGGTTACAGGGGTAATAATGTATTTCGGTTGGTCAATTGCTAACAACACATGGGTCGATCCAGGAATTTATGCAGTATGTATACCTCTAATTGGATTTGGTTCAGTTCTTCCTTTACTGGAGAGTGATGTAGAAGAATCAGAAAATTAGGTCAGTGGCCTCTTTTTCCGAATATAAAATCAAATATTCCCATTGATACTCCAAACCAAAGAGAAATACTCCAGAGAATTCGTAATCTCGACCCAGGATGAATGACAATCATAGTTAGGATTACAGCGGATATTATTCCAATATTTTGAGACGATTGGGGAATAATTCCTAGAATAATTATAGATAAGAGAAGTAAAGGAAAGAATATTGATGCTCTTACTGCATCCCCAGTAAAGTCATGTTTAACAGAAGTGCCATTTGGCAAACGTCCTCCATATAACCCATATTTTCTAATTATTCTGACATGTGCACGAGCATCTCTAATTCGTTTCTTTAAGAAAATAGATAGTTGATCTTCAGCAACATGATTTACAATCGCTTCAGGAGAATAAATAATTGTGCCACCTTTCTCAATTAATCTTAGACTTACTTCCATATCTTCTGCATGATACCAAGATGGATTGAAACCACCGATTGAAATCAAAGCATCTCTTCTAAACATAGAACAAGGGCCATTTGCAAGAGTGGTTACCCTAGATCTTGCTATGTACTTTCTACGGATTTCCTTAGATCTAAGTCGAGAAACTCTAGTATTTCCTTCATTGAATACTGTTTTACCCGTTACTGCCATAACATCCTCACCTGGATGTCCTTCACATACTGATAACATTGATGAAATCCAATTAGGTTCTGGACAGCAATCAATGTCTGTAATTGCAACCCATTGACCCTTGGAAAGACCTAAACCAATCTGTCTACCTGCTGAAAGTCCTTTAGCATCAGAATCAATGATTGTTAGATTTACATCAAGCGTCTCATTTTTTTCTTTGAAAATCTTCATTTTTTCAAATGTTGAATCTGTAGAGCCATCATTTACTGCAATTATCTCTAAAGGACGATAGTCTTGAGAAAATAGAGAGGAAAGACACTGATGTACCCAATTTTCAGCATTTCTGGCACATACAGTGATACTCACCAAAGTCAAGATGGACCCCTCACAACAAATGAGTCGAGGAAGCGACGAGCACGAGTTTTAGCAGGAATATCGATTTCTCTAACTATGAGACCTTCATTTGGTTGGCCATACAACAATATTGTACCCAATGGAGCCATTAAAATCAACGGAATTGGGACCAAGTCTTCTTCACCATCAACAAAAATTGTAACATTTTCCGATTGGGAAATGGCCGCGGAACAAGCTTTGAAAATACTATTTGTCAACATTCCAGGTGGATTTTTTGCATTAATCAATAATTTCTCATCCATTTCTATCTGTTCAAATTTATCCCATTTCTTTCGATGGGTCATCCCATCGATTACAGAAATCCAAGCCTCTCTATTCGCAATTTGTAGAGAGAAAACAGTAACATCACCTACTGCAATTATTTTTATTTCATCAGAAATTGATTTCAAAGCTAAATTCATAGCTATGCTAGGATTTTCGCTGGGTCCTGAAAATAATTTTCCCATTGGTTGCTTCAATTCCTCATCTAAAATTTTAGGCATCGAATAATCCAAAGTAGTTTCAGAATTTCTAAGCCAAAATTTTCCATTTTGATCAACTATTCCTGAACGAATTCTAGAAGAAGATAATATCTGGCCACCTTCATCTAAAATATGATCTATTTTCACTATACGTAATGGAGAAAGACCGCCGGTTAGTCTTATTTTATTTATCTCTTCACAAGATGATAATGTTTCTTCAGTACAACCAATCACTGAACATTTCTCTAAAGAAACTGCAGGTCCATATCTATCATGTAAAACATGAAGACTGGCATTGATTGATTCTTGATTTAACATATGTTGAAGTTGTTTCAATCTAGTCTCAATATCTTGGATAAGAGGGCCTTTGTTGGTAATCATTGAATCTGAGGTTACATGTATTTGCAAATGATCGCATTCTAGTGCTGTACCTAAAATGAGAGCGAGGTGCCCATCATGTAATCTATCGAATGTCCCACCTAACAGCCCGATAGAACCCTCCATGGTTGGCGATACGGGTGACACGAATTAATCATGCGATGAAGAATGTGTCCCGGGGCGTAACTTCCCGTATCATTGCCGTAGCTCATGGGCTTGACCCTGCCCCAGGACGTCTGTTGAACGGTGTGGTTGTCCCATGAATCATTCCATTTGGTCAACTGGGGACCCATATACCGTCCAGCCGCCGTTTGCATCGCGGATCATTCCAAATGGTCCCCGCGAACTTCGATCGGCGGCATAATCCCCGAACGTGGTGCCGGGCGTCATCCTTCCTT
This sequence comes from Euryarchaeota archaeon UBA125, assembly GCA_002502625.1. Lineage (GTDB taxonomy): Archaea > Thermoplasmatota > Poseidoniia > Poseidoniales > Thalassarchaeaceae > MGIIb-N2. Next base: position 20,283 of record DAPV01000022.1, on the reverse strand, counting down.
CCGGCGAGGGAGGTCGTCAGCACGGTGTTGCCGTCGGGGCAAAATGTCCTATCAACTGTCAAATATGAACTCATCGAGTAAAGAATCAGGAAAATTCGCCTAAACGTTCACCAATTGCTAAGGTTATCGATGTATCTCCTGATTCTTCGCTTAATCTATGGAATGGAGGCCATTCATGTACTGGACGGGTGAGCCAACCAACATATCGATGTGTTTTTCCATTTCTGGGAGAATTTTCGTCACGAAGGTCATCCAATGAATCAATAATGTCAAAAATTGAATTGAAAGATTCGGTTTCTGATGTTTCCATAGATACAAATCGTCTCAATCTATCTGCTAAAGAAAGTCTCATTTTCGGATGGACTCCGTCAAATCCAAATGGAAGAGGGGCTTTTTCACCTTCAGGACGTAAAACAATTGCAGGCCAAGGTAATGGATTTTGTAGGATTGCCCTTCTAGCATCTGAATGTTCAGTCATCATCGTTAACATATCAGCAGAATGAGACCTCCACCACCTCCATGGCAAATATTTTACGAACAAAATTTGTTTATCTATTGTCGGTAAAGTTCCTCTTTCATTCCATTCTGAAAGAAGAATCCAAAGATGCAAATCATGATTTTCGGGTAAAGACCAAGCTAAACGACGTAATCGTTCAGAAATTTCCTCAATGTTTCCTTGCCTAATATCGGGATGTTTTTGCAATAAATACAACACTCCTTCTAAAGAGTCGGCACACCTCAGAGGAGGAAACTCAATCCAACTATTTATTCCCCACCTAACTAATTCTCTGGTTTCATCGGAATTCAACCAATGGGTAACTGAGAGCAATCTTCCTGCAGCCCAACCTCTAATTTCAGGGTTATTTGCATACATTGTTAATTTCTTCAAGTTAGAACGCAAATTCTCTTCAGAAGTAATACGATTAGAAACGCTTTGATTGAAGTCATCCATCCACGAAATTGGAACCTTATCCCAAAGATCACCAATTCTGTCCAAAGATGTCTCATTTGGATTAATTAGTTTCGACCATGAAGAAGGAAGAAGATTCCAAATTCTAATCCATCTATCAATTCTTGAATCATTTGAGGAGGAAATCCAAGAAATAAGTGGATTAATTGATTCTATTCTATTAGAAAAAGCTTCATCTCCCTCAGGAAAAACTGAACATGCATATAGGAATAATTCATTTTCATTAGATTCATCCTTTGGTAAATCCATTAGTTGAAATTTATGAGAAATCCTCTTCAATTCATCTGGACTTGTAGGAATTTTCCAATCTTTAGGTAATATTGTCTTTCTCTTTCTCGTATCTCCTATATATACCGGAAGAGTACGACCATTTGACTCTGTAAACCTAAGAAAGGGCAAATCATGAATTTCATCAGTTTCAAGAATTGAAAGTCCAATATCATTAGTTGAGGACCATGGAGCAATTAACAAACGTATTCGTTCAAATCGGAATAATCGTCTAGATAATGACTCCCCTATTGGTTCAGGTAAGTCAATAGAAACCCATTCAATAGATTGATGATTCATAATACTCAAAATTAGAGCTTTAATAGCCATTGGACCGAGTCCATCGGTAACTATCGTTTCAGGAAAAGGAGAATTAGACTGAAGAAATTGCCGATTTCCCCAATCTTCTCTAAATCTTCTGATTGTAACATCAGGTAACCTTGAGGGGCGACTATTCCTACCTGTATCAATCCAAGATAAAAGTAATTGAAGTCTAGAACGGCGAGTTACTTGACGAAGTCGAGGATGAATAAGTTCAATCCATTCTTCTAATATAATCCTTGGAAGAGGTCCCGGTTGTGAAGAAACAATTGTTTGACGCCCGATTAATATTGATCCTTGTTCTGAATTCTGCATTAATTGTCCAGCAATTTCATTTGAATTTGAAGTACACATTACTGGACCTGAAGCAAAAACTTCGGTGCCATCTCTACCAATTGAACCAATTTGCCAAGATTCAGAACGAAACTCATCTGGTTGATCTATATTTTCTAGATTGGGAATTGAATGAAACCAACGACCAACAGAAAGACGATCGGCTGAATCACTATCTACCAACCTAGAACGAACTAGTCCAAATCCAGACCTATCCCAAGACTCAATATTACCTGGATTTGACTGAACGGGCATCGCTATCCGTTCAAAGGAATCTGAATCATAGTATCTAGGATTTCTTTCTCTAGTTTCTGCTAGAACTCTTCGACCATCAATTGTTGGAAGGTAAATCAAAGCAGAAGTTGGTTTTCTCGTTACCATCAGTAAAACATAGTTTCCCAAGATATCTAGGATCTGAAACTGTTCATCAACAATGTGGTTAAAGAGGCCTAAAGGAATTCTAGATAATTCATCCATTTCAAGCATTTTGAGGCCTTTTGAAGTCAGACTTAGTATCCCACCTCTTGTTCCAGAAATACTAGTAGAGTTAACTAATCCTTCTTCTCGCATTCTTTTCAATTCAACAGACACATGTGGGACACGTAGACTTGATTTCAAAGCAATTGATGAAACAGTACCAGAACCTTCCGACAGTGTAAGAAGTAAAATTCTTCGATGGCGTCCTCGGACCTTTCTTCGAATTATAGGTGAAGAATTGGTCAATTTTTCCTCTCCCCTTGAAATTACTATAATATCATTAGTTATTTCAATATTGATATTATTAAATTTAAAATAGTAAATTTGTTACATTTTGTTACATAGTTGATAGAATATCTTATGAAAAATAACCAATTTGTAATTTCGTTCTCAAAAAATTGGTAATTTATTCTCTGATTGTGTAACGAAATTTGTCAAAGAACGGCGGTCATTTGATAACCCCCCCGACTCTCCCCTCAACATCGGCCGCCGATGCAACAGCAAAGAAAAGTCAGAGGAATAAGAGGTGAAAATGATGAGCGAAAATTTGCGACATCTTATCAGATCTTACCTCCAATCACGCCCACGTAATACCGCAGAAATCGTAGAACATGCCAGAGCTAATATGGATGGAACTAGTATCGAACAAATCGAAAAACTACTGAAATCAGATGCTCAGGTTGTTAGAGTAGATTTAGTACGACGTAGTGGTGTGCTTTCTTCTGGATACAAAATTTGTGAGTGGGCGACAGTCGATTGGATGAAAAATAGGAGAGGAGAACAATGAGAACCACCAGATTAAGAGAACGAATAAAGAGATACCTAGCTGAAAAGGGAGAAGCGAATACTACTGAGATTCTAGAACATGTAAATACAACTACTAGGCATGGGACTACACCTCAACAACTAGGAAATGTATTATCCAAAGACAAAGATATTGAGAAGGTATCTACCACAAAGAGAGGAGGGGCTCTCTCAGGCCGATATGACATATGCGTGTGGAGACTTCGTGACCAAGGTACTGGCGAACTCCACTAAGTTAGACTTCTAGCATTCTGTTTAGAGCCATTATGGCATCGCTAGATGTTTGTTTATCGATACTAATGATATTTCTCTCATCTCCATTAATTATCGATTCCAGTTGTTCAGCCAAAAATCTTGGATGAATCATGTACATCGTCGAACAAGGACAAACTGAATCATCTAAACAAATAATTTCTTTATCTGGATATTTTGAATTCAATCGTTGAACAAGATTAATTTCAGTACCTACTCCGATTATAGATCCTGAAGGTGCATCCTCACAATAACGTCGAATAAAATCTGTAGAACCATCTGCATCAGCTGCTTGTACAACTTTACGATTACACTCAGGATGAACTACAATCATTGCACCAGGATGTAATTCTCTCAGATTATCTATTTGATTGACGGTAAAGCGTTGATGAACTGAACAATAACCATGCCATAATACAAATCTCGCTGCAGAAATTTCACTAGTGTCAGGGATTTCCCTGGGATCCCAAACGACCATGTCTTCTGATTTGAATCCCATTTTGAATGCCGTATTTCTTCCTAAATGTTGATCCGGAAAGAATAACACTTTACCTAATCCTCCTGCCCTAGATAGAGCCCATTCCAAAACTCCCATTGCATTGGTAGATGTACAAACAATTCCTCCATGTCTTCCAACAAATGCCTTGAGAGCTGCAGAACTATTCATATAAGTCACAGGAACGAGGAAATTATCATCTTGGTTTGCAATTTCATCGGGATTTTCTCTCGATAACGGATCTTGTAAATCAAGTTCTTCAAGTAAAATGTGCCAACATTCCTCAACATCAGGTACATTTGCCATATCTGCCATTGAACAACCTGCTCTTGTTGTTGGCATGGAAACAATCTGTTGATTATTAGTAAGAATATCTGCACTTTCTGCCATAAAATGAACACCGCAGAAAACTATGTGATCTGCCGTACTATCTGCCGCCATTCTCGATAATCTGAAGGAGTCGCCCGTAGCATCAGCATGTTCAACAATAGAGTCGCGTTGGTAATGATGACCTAAAATCATCACTCTATCTCCTAATTTTTGCTTCGATTTTTGAATCCGCTCTCTATACTCATTATCGCTAACAGTATCGTCGATCGAACAACTGGCGAGTGGTAGTCCAAGAGACATGGGCAAACAGCCCTTACGCCCGGTGCATTTGAATCCATCTTCCTCCCCGTGCAAACATGGATGACACCTCTCCGTGGGTTGAGGAAGCCGTACTTCATGATGGTGCAGAAGCAAGAACAATTGTAGGTAAATGGTTTGGCACTGATGCTGTAATGAAAATTCGTCGTCCAAAAGGATATAGGCATCCGAGTCTAGACCAATCATTGACAAAAAGAAGATTATTCGCAGAAGCAAGAATCCTTGTTCATCTTTCGAATTCAGAATTACCGATTCCAAATTTACTGGATTTTGATGAAAAAAATTCCACCATTGTAATGACTAGATTACCGGGAGTACCATTATTTGAGATTCTTAGAAACTCAAATGATCCTGAGATGGTCTCTTCGATAATGTATTCATGTGGAAAATTAATCCGTAAAATACATTCTTTAGGCATATCTCATGGAGATCTTACTACTCACAATTTACTAGGTGATCATTCGAATTTTATACAAATTATTGACTTTGGATTAGGTCGGTTATCTCCTGAAATCGAATCTCTTGGACAAGATCTTCAAGTCTTGTCAGAATGTTTATCTGCAAGTCATCCTAAACATTCTGATGCAATGAAATTCGTACTTGAAGGCTACACAGATGGAGAAAAAAAAGGGGAAAGTATTGCTGATGTTATTTCACGATATCAAGAAATCCAAGGGAGAGTTAGATATCATGGCTGATAAAAGAACCATTCTTTTTGTTACATCAAACTCTGGCAAGTTAGATGAAGCTAAATTAGCATTACATCCATTTGGATTGAATGTAGAATCATTTCATTTTAATGAGGAATTCCCCGAAATTGAAGAAATACAATCATCGGAGCTTCGACATGTTGCTAAGGATAAATTAAGAAAAGCAGTTGCGATTGTAAAAAATTCATCTAATAAATTAGGAGTAATGGTAGAAGACGCAGGATTTTTTATTGAGGCTCTAGACGGTTTTCCAGGAGTTTATTCATCCTATGTTCACAAAACATTAGGAATCAAAGGAATAATGAAAACCTTAACGGACAATAAAAATCGTGATGCTTGTTTCAAATGTGTCATAGGGATTCATCTTGATGGTGAAGAATTATTCTTTGAAGGTGAATGCAAAGGACAAGTTTCAGAAAAGGCTCTAGGAACAAACGGATTTGGATATGATCCTATTTTCGTTCCAAATCAAGGAAATGGGAGAACATTTGCTGAGATGAATAGGGAAGAAAAACAAAAATTTTCACATCGAGGAAAGGCCATGGAAGCGCTCAGAGCATATTTACAAGGGAGAAATCAATCGCCAACCTCAAACCAATGCAGCGGGTCGTAGGTAATGGAGGAGAGAGAGTGGCGGGTTTCTCTAGACTAATGCTCTGGATGGTGCTCTTCATTGGCGGAGCAGGTTTCTTGACACTTAGAGGAAGCTTGTCAGGGAATGGCGAATTAGGAGCAGCAGGCGGACTTTTGATCCTTCTAGCATATCTAATGTTTACAGGAGGGCAACCAGCCCCTCCTGTAAGAAAGAAGAAGAATACGACTTCAATTTCCATAGAAGAAGAAATTGAAGAAGAAATTATTATTCCAGTAAGTAGAAAACGGGGAGTAGATGTAGTTACTCCAGTAGTTGAAGCAGTTGATAATGAAGATATTATCGAAGTAGAAGCCTTGGATGATGATATTGTCGAAGCAAAAGAATACGTTGTAGAGGTAGATGCACAATCTATGTTAGAAACAGAGATAGATAGCGTAGTATTAAGTCGAAGGGAATCACAAAAAGAAATCCGTGAAGGAATTGAGAAGCGGAGAAGAAAGCAATTAGCCAAAATTAGAGGAGATACATTAAGATCTAGATATGATGCAGATTCCAGGGAAGAACTTCAAAAAATCCTCCAGCAATCTAATGAAATTCAAGTTCTAGATGAACCTGAAAATCCAGCTCCAGGGCATCCTTATGGGAAAGTTTTGATTCGTATTGATGAAAATAAGATCTTGCGGCTTCGGGTACCATTAGATGTAGGTTTAAGGGCTGCTGAAAGTGAGTCTGAACCTCTTCCAGATCTTGGAGGATTACCACCTCCCCCCCTACCAAAGGCAATTGGCGACCTTCCGCCTCCGCCTTTACCTGGAGAAATTGGTGGACTCCCCCCACCACCAAATTCAGACCAATAAATTTTGAATTTTCATCAATGATGCTATGTATCGAACTCATGTCGAAGGGACATGGCCGAACGTCCTGATGTGGAAGAACTTACTATCGAAGAATGCTCATCTGAAAATGGAGTAATTATCATTGCAACAATAAACAGACCTGAGAAATTAAACGCACTAAACATAGATGTGAAAGAGGCTGTCAAATCACTTTGTGCTTGGGCACAAGAGTCTGACGAAGTTTTAGTGGTAGTTTTCCGTGGTGCTTCTCCATTGCCTCCTCCTGAAGGAAAGCGCCAGAAACCTCATTCTTTCGTTGCTGGAGCTGATGTTAGTGAATTTGTTGGAAAAGACAGTGTAGCTATTCGTCCAGAATTTGAAGATAATGTTTGGGAAGCAGTTTGGAAATTAAGAAAGCCAACAATTGCTCTAATTGATGGATACGCGCTAGGGGGTGGAAGTGAACTAGCATTGTCATGCGATATTAGAATTGCAACAAACCGATCAATGTTTGGGACTCCAGAAATTAATCTAGGGCTAATCCCAGGAGGAGGTGGAACTCAACGATTAACTTGGCTTGTTGGATATGGAAAAGCAATGGAAATGGTGATGGGTGGAGAGATGATAGATGGAAAAGAAGCTCATAGAATTGGATTAGTTAATCATATCGTTGAACCAGACGAATTGATGAACAAAGGGATGGAAATTGCGAATAATCTTTCATCCAAGTCCCCTTTAACTATTCAAATTGCAAAACAAGCAATTCGTGCCGCTTTAGATAATCCAATTACAGATGGAATTCTATTAGAACACAATATGTTCGTGGATTTATTCGATACGAAAGATAAGGAAATAGGGGTCAATGCTTTCATGGAAAGAGGTAAGCCAGAGTGGACAGGTGAGTAATTTCTTGGTGGAAAATCTAGTTGAAGCAAATGGATTAGCTAAGAGGTTTGGTGACTTTGTAGCACTTCAACCTCTTGATGTGAAAGTTCAAGCGGGAGAATTCTTCGGAGTTTTTGGACCAAATGGCGCAGGAAAATCAACCTTTATTCGTCTATTAACAGGACAACTCAGACCCAGTGCAGGATCTGCTAAAGTGTTGGGAATTAATGTAGAGAATCAACCAAGATTAGTCAAGGCAAATATTGGAATTGTTCCTGAATCCGAATCTCCACCTTCATATCTAACTGCAGCAGAATTTCTTGAATTTGTAGCTCGTCTAAGAAAAATAGAGGAAATCAATGAAAAAGTCAGTTATTGGCTAGACTGGTTTGGGATGACTGAAAAAAGTGGGACTCTATGCAAAGATTTGTCGAAAGGTCAACGACAAAAAGTAATGCTTGCTTCGGCATTCATCCATGAACCAAGACTATTATTCCTCGATGAACCATTTGTAAATTTAGATCCAATCTATCAACGAAAATGTCGTGAATTATTGTTAGATCATATTTCGAATGGTGGAACTATTTTTCTTTGTTCTCATATCCTTGAAATTGCTGAAAGGTTGTGTACCAGAGTAGCCGTAATTGACAATGGAAGAGTTCTTGCAGCTGGTAAACTAGATGATTTGAGAAATTCAAAAAATGAAACTTTAGAAGATATTTTCATTCGATTAGTTGGGAAATCTATCAATGAAATTGAAGCAAAAAACATTACTGAAGAGGAATGAGTTAGATGTCTGTAAAAAGGAATGAGCCAAATTTTGGTTCATCTTTTCCTATTACATTCAAAATGATGTTTAAAGAGGAATGGCGTCAAAATGTAGACTTTGCAAAAAGTAGACGAATCTTGATGTTTCCAGCGTTATTAGCCGTTGTTTCTATGGCATTAACAATAGGACTAAGATTTCTTACTGGCGATGGAGTAATTGGAGGAAATGCTGAAGAAATTTCTCGAGAAACTTTTACTTTTGAACAATTACGAACAGGAATACATCTAATGGTTTTTCTTTTCTCTATGGGAATGGGGACTTTTGCATTCTTAGGTCGTTCTATCGTTTCTCAGCGAAGTGGTGGTAAAAATTTTCTTTTGGCATCTCCAGCAATGCAACCTATCGATTTACAAACAACTTATCTTGCTTACTACCTCAAAGAAGTGAGTTTTTACTTCGTATTAATTCTCATTCCAGTAACCATTGGAATGGCATTGGGAATTGCATCACAATCAATTTTTGAAATAACAACACCTTTGTTATGGAAATCTCTACTACCATTCCTAATTTGTATTTCACTAACTTTAGCTCAAGGAATAGCAATTTCATTCTTCGGTTCAACACTAATGAGCAGAGGTGGGCAATGGAATATTCTAGTCCCAATTCTAGGAGCAGTATTAGGAGCGCTAATTTATCTTGGATTCATCCCCATGGAAAATGCAATTTTTGGACTATGGGCACACTCTGATGGATCAATTAATGCACTAATGTTGACGCCTTTTGCTTTGCTTTCATGTACTATTTTGGCTTGGTTTTCTGCAGGACTTCTTCCCGAAGATTTTGAAGTTAGAATCACTGGAAGAGATGATTTATTTATTCCTGTATACGAAAAACTAGGAAAACTCGGACTAAAATCGGATAGTCCGATGAGAATTCTGATAGCAAAAGAAATCGTTGATGTATTGCGATCGGGCACTCTTCTGAAAATGCTAGGATCATTTGCAGTGCCTCTCCTTTTCTTACTACTTCTAGCATGGGGCGCAGATTTTGCTTCCTTTCCCATTCCTTTCAATTTACTTTCTTATGCTCCATTCATAGGATTTTTTGGATTTAATTTCTATTCCTGGTTGAATGCAATTGATGCACCTGATCATCTAAACACAATGCCAGTATCTGTTCCTGAATTGCTTAAAGCAAAAATTTGGACTTACTTTTTGCTTACTAGTTGGATTGGTGTTATCTTCATCTTACTTATGGCGTGGATGTTAGATCAATGGGATGATGCTATTTCTGCAATGGTAGTGATGCTTGCAAATTCTATTTACATTGTTTCTCTGTCTGCTTGGCTAATGGGATTAAGACCCAACAAAGCAATTTTCGATAGTGGGATTATGGCTCGTTTCTGGATTGCAACTTCTTTACCATTGATTGGACTATTCGTTTTATCTTTCACCAAAGGAGATACTACATTACTGGAAAATTGGAGTATGCAAGTTTCAACTGGAGGTTTGAATGCTGAGGCTCAGGCAATTGAACTCGAACAAATGCAATCTACAAGTCTAACGGGAATACTTGGAATCTGTGCTATTCTTATTTCTCTCTCTTTTCTTTATCTTCGATTACTCAAACGTAAATGGGGAAGTGCACCATTTGAAAACTAACATCGGTTAATTCATGAGCAACAAGGGAACACAGGAAACTATGTCGAAGGTACTGGTACTTACTGGACTACCAGGATCTGGTAAAAGTGTGGCTTCAAAAATTGCAAAATCAATGAATATTCCAATAATAATAATGGGAAATGTGATTCGAAGAGAAACTGCAGAAAGAGGATTAGAGCCCAATTCTAGGAACATAGGGATGGTAGCTATGGATCTGAGAGAAAAATTTGGAGATGACGTGGTTCTTCAAAGAATATGGCCAATAATTTCTGAAGAATTAAAAAACAATAATCTTGTTCTTATCGATGGAATGAGGAGTATTGCAGAAAAAAATGCATTAGTACAATTGATGGGGTTTGAACCAGAAATCTTAGCAATATTAGCTGCTGAAGATATTCGTAACTCTAGACTTATTGAAAGAAAACGTTCAGATGATGTAGATATAGAATTCACAGAAAATGATAAAAAAACCAAAATTCAAATCAAAGAAGAAAAAAACCAAGCCATTTCAGAGCGTGATACAAGAGAAAAAGGATGGGGAGTTGAATCGTTATTAGAACAGGCAAATTACAAGATTGACAATGAAGATAGTATGGATTCATTCCGAATAACTGTCAAAGCACTCTTAGAACGTCTAAACAACCATGAATGAAGGCCAAAGGTTATCCCAATCCTCGTTCCTTTGGGACATGTACTGAGGTGGCACTATGGCACGACGAGGGCGGAAGAACCAAGGCCAAAGCCGAAAGAAGCAACAACAAGCTCAATTCGAAGAAATGGACAAGTATCCCGTTTCTCCTCCTCATTCATTCGCTAGAATCGTTCGTGATTTGAGGACTTTGAACATTATTTATCAAGTAATTGAACCGCCTCTAAACAAGAAAGAAACTGATCAAAAAGATCAGATAATGGACATCTTCGTTCAGGCACTGAATGCTGACATAGAAGAAATAGATGCAGATCCTGTTGCCTATCTTCGGGCAGCTATGGATCAGATAATCAAGTCATATAGATTAAAAATTAGTAAAAAATCTAGATCTAAAATCTTCTATTACATACGTAGAGACTTAATCGGGTATGGCCGAATGGATGTATTGATGAATGATTCAAATGTCGAAGATATTTCTCTCGATGGAACTAATGTTCCAATCTTTGCGTATCATAGAAAGTTTGAATCTATTGAAACTACTATTGCTTGGCCTACAGATGATGAACTGGAAGCATATGTAATCAAACTAGCACAACGATGTGGAAAACATATTTCAGTTGCAGAGCCTCTTCTAGATGCTACACTAATGGATGGGTCTCGGATTGTAATGAAATTAGGAAGAGAAGTTTCTACACGTGGTTCCGCTTTTTGTATTCGAAGATTCAGAGAAGACCCGTTCAGTCCTTGCGATATTGTTGCATTCAGAACTATGACTAGCCTAATGGTAGCGTACCTTTGGATTGCCTTTCAACAAGGTGTTTCTATGCTATTCGTAGGAGGTACTGCTTCAGGTAAAACAACTACTTTGAATGCCATGTGTCTGTTTATTCCTTGGCAAATGAAAATCGTAAGTATCGAATCTACTCGAGAGGTAAACATCCCCCAACCAAATTGGATTCCTGGTTTAACACGACAAGGATTCGGAGGGGAATCTTCAGAAGGTGAAATCACTGAGTTCGAATTACTAAAAGCAGCTCTGAGAGAACGACCTGAATATATTATTGTAGGAGAAATTAGAGGTTCTGAAGCATACGTACTATTCCAAGCGATGGCCACTGGGCATTGTTCATATTCAACGGTTCACGCAGATTCAGTCGCATCTCTAGTACATCGTCTTGAAAATAAGCCAATTGATATTCCTCGAGTTCTTCTTCCTGCTCTTGAAGCAGTAGCAATTCAAATTCAAACTAGGATTAACGGACGCCGTGTACGAAGGACAAAACAGATTGTTGAAATTGTAGGAGTAGACCCTCATAGCCAAGAAGTAATCACAAATGAGGTGTTTAAGTGGGATCCTTCTCGTGACGATTTCGACTTCAGCGGTAAATCCTATGTCTTAGAAAAAGTAATGGTGAAGATTAATTATTCTCAAGAAAAGATGCGAAATGAATTACGAACAAGAAAGCGAATCTTAGATTGGATGGTTCTGAATGATATCCGGAAGTCAGATCAAGTAGCTCAAATAATTACAGAGTATTATGTCAGACCTGATGAAATTCTTGCTCGCGTGGACGGCCTACGCTGACCTTTAGGAGGCGGAATTTTGGCAAAAAAAAGAGATTTGAAATCAAAGAAGCAATATGACTTCGAAGGTATGATTCCAACTCCATGGCAGAAGATATCCAATACCCTTTTTGGAGGTTTTTATCGTGAACGTGCCCGTAAGAATCTAGACTTGAAAAAACTTCTAGTTCAAGCTGATATTAGGGTAATGCCAGAAGTATACAAATCGACACAATTGATGAGCACTATAGCAGTAATTATTGGATGTGGTGCACTTATGGCACTCGTTTTCTTACCTGGAGCAGGACTAATTGCAATCTATGAATCGATACAAGACCCTGCTACTGTTATGACTTGTATGGATTGGGAATTCTGGCATAAAGCAGATATTAACCCATCCCAACCAGGAAATGGATGTCCACACTATACTACCCAAGTTTTCCCATTCTTATGGAAAGCTATTGTAGTCATTTTACTCGGTTTAATAGTTCCTTATTCTGCAAACAAATATTTTGGTAACGAAGCAGAAAGGAAAAGATCTGCTCGAGCAGAACGATTAGAGAAATTTTTGCCATATGCATCTTCTTATACAGCAGCAATGTCAGCTGCAAATGCTACACCAGTAAAAATTTTCAGATCTTTAGCCAAGAATGGAGAAATTTATGGAGATATTGCATATGATTCTTCGATGGTATATCGTGATATGACTCTCTTCGGTTATGATATTATCACAGCAGTGAAACTTGCTGTTGATCGAGCTGCTTCTGTATGGGTTACTGAATTCTTCCAAGGAATGGTAGGAACTCTTTCATCTGGAGGTAATCTAAAGTTATACTTCCTGAATAGGGCTGAACACTACATGAGAGAAAATAGAATCAGACTTACTGTATTCTTGGAAACACTAGCAATGTTTGCTGAAACATATATTGTAGTTGCAGTAGCAATGCCACTGTTTCTTATCGTAATGTTAGTCATTATGTTCTGGGTATCGGGGGCTGGATCTCAAATTTCTGAAAATATGGTTTATGGAATTGTGATGGGATTACTCCCAATGATTCATATCGCGTATTCTCTGTTTGTATGGCTAATGTCTCAAGAAAACGAAATGTAAGGAGGTGAGTATTTGGCTAGAAAAAAGGGTAAGAAGAAAATCACAGTTAGATTAGAACTACCTAAAGACGATAGTACAGAAACTAACTTCACAATTATTCTTGTTATCGGAATGATGCTTGGAATGAGTTGTATGGGTTTCTGGATTACTAATGCTGATTTAGTTTTCAAACCAATGAATCAGATGCCTATGTTTCTAAATCTAGCATGCCCCGATTCATTTGATCCAAATGTTCCAGTTCCCCCGACGTATGCAGATAATCAATCTTGTTTTCTCACTCAAGAAAGCCCCACTATAGAAACATGGAGCGAAGAATGGGATAAGATAAGTTCACCGGGTGCTGCTGCCTTTTTTATAGTGCCAGGAATTGAGCAACAAAGGCTTGGTAATCAAAATCATCCGCCCCAAACTGCGGATGTTAGTTGTACAGCAGAAGCCGACAATAGTGGTACTTTTACACTTTCAATTGTTGAAAGGGCATTTGATTTGTCAACTACTACTATAGCAACTCAAGGAATGGTTTCTAACAGCGAAGAATGTGGTTTAAACAATATTCCTGTACAGGCAAACAAACAATACGAAATATGGGTAGAAATACCATCAGATCAACCTGCAATTAGAAATTTTGAATTTACAGTAAGCGTGGAATCATATGATGGAATTCCAGAAAATATGAACAACAAATCATTGTGGATTGGACCAAAAGTAGACGCCGGTCCTTTTGCTCTTCATCCAACAATTTTTGTAAATTTCTTCGGACTGGGATTACTGATAATGGTCTTCCCTGCTGCATTGTACAGCGATGCACAAGCAAGGAAAATCAAAGCAATCGAAGATAAATTTCCTGACTTCCTAAGAGACTTAGCAGAATATTGGAAGGGTGGTCTTTCAATGGTTGTTTCAGTAAGAACCCTTGCAAGGTCAGAATATGGAGCTTTGAATAATGATATTCAGAAAATGTCTGATCAATTATCATGGGGGATTCCATTCGGAGATGTGATGAAGATGTTTGCTAATAGAGTAAATACTCCCTTAGTACATAGGGCTGTATCTCTAATTGATGAAGCAAACAAAGCAGGAGGGAAGATTTCTGACATCTTAGTGACTGCAGCAAATGATTCAAGAGAAATTAAATTCCTAGAAGGTGAACGTGTTAGAGCAATTGCATCATATATTTCAGTAATTTGGGTTTCATATCTTGTATTTATGGGAGTAATTGTAGTTCTTTCCAAAGTGTTCATCCCAGCTATTGCTAGTTCAAACAGTGGAGGAGAATCTGAAAGTATTGGAAACATGCAAATTAATGCCGTAGATCCACTGTTCTTCCTTGTAGTTTTCTTTTATGGCGTATCTGCCCAAGCGGTTGGTAATGGTGCAATGGCTGGATTAATGGCGACTGGACGCTTGGCAAACGGGATGAAACATTCAGGATACATGCTGATTCTTGCTCTTTTTGCATTCAACTTTGTTGCTTTCTCTCCAGAACTAATTGGAGTTCCTATGGCAGAAGGGCTAGTACATTCTATTGGAAGAATGGCTCCAGGGTGATATAATGGAGAAAGAGGCAAAATCAACAAATGCCCAAGTCCATATGATAGAGATGATTACTCTATTCTGGCTGTTCTTTCTTTGTGCTGCATTTGTAATTCAATTACAAGTTCCTGATACGAATCCAATCGCATCTGATGCTGCATTACTTGTTGCCGCCGAAGATGCTCATACTCTTTCTTCAGCAGAAGTAGATCAAAATGGAACGTCAATCATGAATTCTCATTTAGCGGCTGATGAACGAGTAGAAGCTTGTACTATTCTTCTGGATAATTTACCTGAAACTGTAACTGGAAATTGTTGGTTAGCAGTAGATGCTGAACCAATGGAAAGAGAAGGAATTGGAGAAATCCCACCAGGACAAAGTCTTACAGTAATGCATTTACATTCGATTGAAGGTCATCTTTGGACTGTAGGACTTCAAGTTTGGCATATTGGAAGTGGTGCTTAATGAATCATAGCAATACTAATGATAAGGCACAGATGTTATTGGCAACTGGTGTAGTACTTCTTCTTGCACTACTTTCTATGGCAATTTATGGTGTCAAAGTAGTCGGAATGGGTGAGCCATATGATTCCTCTGATGATGCAGTTCTTCAGACTGCTGCAGAAGTTGATGACGTGTGGGAAGCGACAATACAATCACGAATCAATAACTTGGCAGGACAAGGAACTGATTACGAAATCTGTAATGATGCTGCGAAAAGTGTTCAAAATGATCTTGTTAGACATGGAGAACATAGAGGAGTTGAAGTGATTTTAGTTGGACTAAATGTCTCAATTGAAGGAAGTGAATGTCACGTATCAGCTGAAGCAGGAATTGCCGATAGAAATAGCAGAATGCTACTAATGTTAGATGCGACTATCGAATTACCATAGTTATTCTAGATTTTGACGGATTCGTAACAATGGATCGTCATGAAGAAGCGGGTCAATTCTAACCCATCCTGCTACTCTACCCCTTTCCATAATTGCTCGTTGTATTACTCTAATTCTATCAAATGCTAAGACATAACGTGATGATCCCCTATATGTTGCTTCTTCTCGTTTCATGATAAATTCTCTATGTTGATTTTCAGCATCAGCAGTAGCAAATATTCCAATCGCTCTACCACCTGCTTCTCTCCAATCTCTTAACCAAGATGATTTGGGGATAATATGTACGCCCTCAATTACTAAATCTACACCCTGGGCTCTAGCTCTATTGATTACGGCATCTATTCCTTTTTCAACAACTTCTGATGCATCTAGCCAATCATTTACTGGATCTCCTGTTTCTCCATTAGAGTAAGATGAACGATGTAAAGCAGGAGATTCATTAATACTAATATTACATCTTAATACTTCTCTAATTGTATCTGTTGAAACACATCTGCTAAAATCAAGTTCATGTGCAACCATATGAGCTAAAGTCGATTTGCCGGTTCCTGTAGCTCCAGCAATTATAGTCAAACGAGGTGCACGATTAGTCTTCGATTCCTCTATCATAATTTCACCATTTTCCTTTGCAAATATTCAGATTAGATGATTAACAATATCGTCTACAGACTGTGTTTTACCGCAATATGCGCATCTAAGTTCTAATGGATTTCTTGAATGAACTAGAATTCGATGTGGAAGAGGTTCTCTTGGATTATTCATAATACAATTAGAAAACGAACAACGGGCAACGTTTAATAATTCATCTCCAAGTACTACAGACCTCTTTTCAGCCACCCGATAATCTCGGATAATTGATACAGAAGCATTAGGAGCAATTATTGCTAATCTATCTAACTCTTCTTGAGTTAATTCACGATCTTCTACCTTCATTACATCCTTTCTATCTAACTTCTTGCTTGGAACATTCATTGCCAAGGAAATTGGGGTACTACGACTGTCTAGTAATCCTAACATTCCTAATACCTTCAACGAAGAACCCGCCGGAACGTGATCAATTATGGTTCCATTTTGGATAGCTGTTACTCTGCGCATACCTTCTTCGCTCATTGATTCACCTCCGGAACTGAAACTCCTAATAAGCGACATAATAACGACATTCTAGCAACCACTCCATAGAATGCCTGTTCGAAATATTTCGCATGTATAGTTGAATCGACATCTGGAGAAATTTCATCGACACGAGGTAATGGATGCATGATTATCATATCTTTCTTAGCAGAGCTCAAATCAGAACGATTTAATTTGAATACTCCTGCAACCTTGTGATATTCATCATCATCTGGGAAGCGTTCCTTCTGAATGCGTGTCATGTATATGACATCTACATTTTCGATAGATCCATGAAGGTCTCCTGTTTCTTCGATTGAAATACCTGAATTAAGAAGATCTGAAATTATTTCTCGAGGCATAGTTAGAGAGGTAGGAGAAATAAAAGTCAAAGAACACCCAAAACGAGCTAGCGCTTCCGACAAACTGTGAACCGTACGACCATATCTTAAATCACCAACTAATGCAACATTAAGTCCCTCAAGTGTTCCATGGCAAGAGCGGATTGTGAAGAGATCTAGAAGTGTTTGAGTTGGATGATGTCCAGCACCATCTCCTGCATTAATTACAGGGATTTTAACTGCATTTGAAGAATAACGAGCTGCTCCTTGACGTGGATGACGAATTACAGCAATATCTGCGTATCCATCCATCATTTGCATAGTATCATACAATGTTTCACCTTTTACTACAGAGGAATTAGAAACGTCACCCAAATTCAATACTGAACCTCCGAGTCTTTTCATAGCGGTTTCAAAAGACATTCTTGTTCGAGTAGAAGGTTCGAAGAAAAGATTAGCTAAAACCTTGCCAGCAAGGATTGGTAAATGGATTTCACCTCTTGCTATGGGCAGCATTCTTTCTGCATCATCAAGTATAGACAATATCTCTTCATTCGTCAGGTCATCCACAGTGATTAGGCCACTCATACTCGTCCCCTTCTTCAAACTGGGAGAACCCCGGCCATATTCCTTCCCGTTGAATTGGCATCTATCTTCACAGCACTCCGTCGGCTTGATGTGAGGGGACTAGGTCCCAGTACTATGCTGATTAGTAGGACGCCGGTACGAGCATCCTTCTGTGGAGGGGGAACTGACTTGGCAGCATTCTATGAGAATCACTCTGATGGGGGCGCAGTAACTTCTCTAGCAATGGCTCGTTATCTATATGTAACAGTAAATCCTAGATTTGATAATTCAATTCGAATTTCCTATTCATCGATGGAATTTGTAAATGATATAGATGAAATTCAGCATGAATTAGTTCGTGAAGCAATGAAATCTACAGGAGTTACACATGGTATTGAAATCACCACAATAGCAGATATCCCATCTAGAGGAACAGGTCTAGGATCATCTTCCGCAGTTACAATTGGTCTACTCAATGCATTGTCATCTCTTGCTGGAAATCCAATGTCTTCCGAAGAATTAGCTAGAGAAGCATGCAGAATAGAAATTGATGTTCTTGGTCAACCAATCGGAAAACAAGATCAATATGCTGCTGCAATTGGAGGTGTGAATACAATAGGATTCCTACCAGATGGTTCTGTTAGTATCGACCCTCTTATTCTGTCAGATAATACAAAACAACGTATTGAAAATGAATTTTCGCTAGTTTATACAGGACTAACTAGATCTGCAAATTCTGTTCTATCAAAACAAAAAGAAATGACTGTGGATAGAATGGGAGAATTATCGACACTAAGGCTTCAAGCTTTCCAAGTTAGATCAGCATTAGAAGGAGGAAGACTTGAGGAAGTTGGAAGATTGCTTGAAGAATCATGGCAAATTAAACGAATGCTAGTTGATGGGATTACAGGAGAATTACTTGATAATCTACATGACCAATTGATTGATGCAGGAGCTACCGGTGCGAAATTACTGGGAGCAGGAGGGGGGGGGTTCTTCCTAGTTCATGGAGATGATGAAATGAAAAAACGTCTAGAAAAATCTCTAAGTTCAAAACATAAAATTCTACCTCTATTAATCGATAGTCAGGGTTCAACAATAATTCATGATGATGGAAAAAGATGGGGGTGAGCCCATTCGTTTTCATGCAATAATTATGATTTCTTTACTAATTCTAATGTCTACTCCAACCGGACAGGCTGAGGAAAATCAAGGAACAATATTAGATATTGAAATGGGATATTGGGTTAATGGAAATTGGAATCCACTAACTACATCATTTGAATTTGAAATTAGAATAATCGACCCATGGACAGGACAAGTAATTTATTACGAAATTACTAACGATACAAAAATACAGATTGAATTAGAAGACTCAGAACCAATTAGACCAGAAATTAGATCTCAAGAAAATGGAGTTTTTGTTCAATTATTACCCATGATCAGTCCTAATTCTTCGGTGACTACATTTGTTAAAGCAAATATTTCTACTGTATTCCAATTTAGTGCTGATGAAATCGATTCTTGGAAATATATTGGAGAACAAACTATTGATTGGATTAATGGGACGGATTCATTAACCCTTCCAGAGGGAAAGGGTTGGATAGAAACGATATACACTGAGGATGATAATTCAATCTCTCATAATCTACTCTCTGTTAATTGTGAGATAAGTGGAAATGCCGATTGTGGGTTAACAGATATATGGCCTCCTTCGGAAGGAACTTTGCGTATAATGGCTCAAGATTCGGGTTGGAATGGTACAATACTAGTTCGTCATTCACCAAGTGGTTGGGAAGATAGAATCTCTGTAAATGGATCATTAGATTATGATTTACCGAGAATAGAAAATGGACAATGGTATTTATGGAGATTAATCAATGAAACTCCCGAATTACTCCCATATTCATTTGATGATGCTCTTTTTGAATCACTAGATTCTTGGCTCTCAACTGATCCAAGTATGCCAATCTCTCTTGAATCAACAATGTTCCTAGATTTTGAAGAAGAAAATCCAGAAACAAATTTTGTAGAATTTGCTGATTGGTCTGCAAGTATTCGACTTCCAACGCATATTGGTCATCCGATGTTCCCCTCCTCTAATCTTGGAATAATGTACCAAATTGACAAATTTATTGGGAATTGGGACGGAACAGTTGATTCAGTGGAGTCTAACTTGTTCTCTGAAATTCTTAGTACATTAGGATGGAAAGATGCTGGAAATTCTGGATGTTGTTCTCTAAACGAAGAAGGGATGTTTGCAACTGAACCAATTTATCCGATTGGAAGTCATATTGATCCTGCAATAGGAGGAGTGTTTGCTGATGGACTATCATGGGGATGGGATGAAACAGGGACATTAATTGGAAATTTTACAGATTCAAATATTCAAATTTTGAAAATTCCATTTAGAGGGCACATAAGAGATTCTGCAAATTTAACAATAGATCTACCAAACAAATGGGAACTAAGACATTCACCTCAAGGTGAG
>DAPV01000105.1 GCA_002502625.1 Euryarchaeota archaeon UBA125 | reverse complement strand
CTTTCCAGTTTAAGCCAAGGAATGAGACAACGTCTTTCTCTTGGAGCCGCTCTCATTGGAGACCCAGATATTTTACTATTAGACGAACCTATGAATGGTCTAGATCCAGTCGCACAAAGTGCATTTAGAATTATGATTAAAGAAATGGCAGAAAGAGGGACTGCCATAGTAGTAAGCAGTCATCAACTTAACGAATTAGAGAGATTTGTGGAGGGAGTAGCCATTATGAATCAAGGAAAAATTGTTACTCAGGGTTCTTTCACTAGTGTAGAACACGACTTAGGAGTAGGGCAACGTCTAATGATTTCAGGTATTGGACCATCTCCTGCATCAGTTATTTCAGAAAATCCGTTGATTACAGTAGAGGAACTGGATGGCGAAGGAGACTGGTGTCTCCGACTTACTCGACATGATCAAACCTGGTCTCAGGATTTACGTGCTGCATTGATTGAAAGAATAAACAAAGGAGTTACAAAAGTAGCTAGTCTTGAGAGAGTTCCACCTGATTTAGAAGAAATTCTACGTACTGCTACAGGGATTTCGGCCGGGATTAATCTTCAGGAGGAAGAATGATGGCGAGTTCTTTTGTTTTCATTCGACTTTTAGTTCATGATCTTAAATCAAAGATGATCTCTCCAAGAATGGTCATACTATACCCTTTGCTAGTTCTTTTCATTCTAGGTTCAGTATGGGGTTTTTCTGACCCAAATGCTAGCCTTCCAGGGTCTATTTCCGTTGACGGTGCTTCAACTGTAATGTTTCTATCAAGTCTCTTTGTTCTTCTTTCTGCGACCTTAGGAGTTGTTCTTGTTGGATTCGATTCGATAAGTAAACCAAGATTAACTGGAGAATTAACAATTGAACTTGCTCAACCGATTAGTCGTACTTTACTTGGGATTAGCCACCTTTTCGGAGTATGGCTAAGTGTAGCAATCCCTGTGGCATTTCTTCAATTCTCTTCATTATGGATTATTGAGCATCAAATGGGAATTTTTCCCTCATTTGGTGATTCATTCGCTTGGATAGGAATTACAGCACTTCTTCTCCTTTGGTATGCTACGCTTCAGATGATCGCATCATCAATGGCACTAGATTTGGGTTCATCCGTTACCTTTGGCGTCGCTACATGGATGCTTTTCACATTGATGTGGCTTCTAGTAACTGTTGTTATTGCAACAATTCTTGGAGTAGATGCCACAAACACTGCAGATCCGACGTTTATTCGTTTCCAAGAACATGCTGACCTTTTCTCTCCGAATGGAGTATACCAACTTGTTCTTCAAAACAGACTGCCCCAAGTTTCCCAGCCTACCGTCTGGGATGGATGGATAAACTTGGCAGTCATCGGGTGGACTGTAATACCCGTCGCATACTATCTTCGGCGGTTTCGCAAATTAAAACCATAAGAAAAAACACATTTTTCCCTCACAGACCATGACATGGTATTTTACCTTCCACGTGTCTCGACGAAATGGAATTGCCATGTTGAAGACCAAACACCTGCTGACAATTTTGATGATTGTTGCACTTTTAGGAGCCAATCCAAGTGCTGCATTAACCGCCGAAGACAATACCCAAAATACCCAAGCGAGACAGGCAGACTTAGTTGCCGATGCCTGCGAAGGAATAACTTTTGAAGATATGTTCGAATATTCATATGCTAAATTTGAAGTAGATATTGACCCTAGTTATGAAACCGCTTTCGTGAGGGCTGAAGCGTTCATCAATGGAACACTATCAGATACTGTTAGAACCGATTTAGATGATTTAATTGGAGAAACTGGAGCACCTGGTGGAGGAAATGGATATCTTTCTTCGCAAGAGAGAGATGCAATAGAAGAAATTGCGAAAGATTGTATCGTTGTTACTAACCCAAGATTTGGATTCAGGACTGGGTTGCCACACAGAGGTGGAGATGGAGTTGATTGGAAGAATGCTAGTTGGGTGAAGGATGACAATAACCCAATGGAATTAGAATACTGGAATTTGTTCCCTTCTAATCATCCTGAAAATAGAACTTGCCCTCCGGGTTCAGCAATGAATCCTACGGCTGATTGTTATGAGATTCCTACCACAGTTGCGGACCCAAATGGCCAAAGGGATTGTGATACAAGTGGAATGACTGGCACTGATGAATGTAGAATTATTGTATGGTTGAATGGAACAATGACTTGGTCCGCAGATCTAACTACTGCTGATTCCTTCACCATTGCAATGAATACAACAAATATGACTAATGCAGAATTGGTGATGACATTCCCGTCTAAAAATTCAAATGATGGAGATCCGTTAAGGCTGGCTATGTTTGAAGAATGTGATGGAAGAAATGTGTTAGAAGGAGTTGCAAATCAGGGAGATACTCCGCCTGTAGGGGGTTGTCAGAATGATGGTACAATCACCAATGAACCAACACCAAACTCAGATGGTAGTCTTACAGTATTTGTTCATACCATGTATGACCTTGCACAATGGCCTAATGGTCAGGATATGTTTGGGGACTTCACAAACCAACCTCCTCCTCCAAACGATCCGCCTCAATGGACTAATGATGCTCCAGCTGACTCTAGTCACATTTCTGTACCCAGTGCAATGAATACAGAATTTATGTCAATTGTCGAACAGGGACAATGGCTAACAGATGAAGCGGGTTTTTCTGCAATTGATTTACAATGTTCATCCTCAACTTGGCCAATTAGCGAAGATGCTAATGGATCATGGTGGGTAACCACCCAAGAAAGTGGACAAGGAACTGTATCATGTACTCCTTTCGATGAAGATGATAATGGAACCGTTAGAGCAGGCGAAACTAGAACATTTCACCTCCTAGTTCCTTTTACTATGGCGACTAATACTCAAATTACTGCCTCTCATTTGTTTACTTTGACTCCTAGTTCATCATCTCCAAATATGGATGTTACAGTTACGTTATTCCAAGAAAATGCAATTGCTTCAGGTACAGGTACTCTGACTGGAGGTGCAGCAGATATCTCAGTCGATACGGGTTCATTGAGTCCAGGGGATATTCATGTTAGAGTAATGGCAACTGCTAGCGGGATGACAGACTTTGTTCATACCTATGATGTAGTACTGACAAAGGATTCATTGCCTCCTTCAATTACAGTTTCATCTGCTGAATGGGATGGTAGCCAATGGCAAGTAAGCGGTACTTTTAGCGATCCAGATGGAGAAGATGTTACATTCAGCATTGAAATCGATGGACAGAATGGTGGTCAAATCACCACTAGTGGAAATATGTGGTCGAGTGAATCAATTAATTTCGAAATTTGGGGTGAAGGAGTATTTACTGTAACAGTCAATGCTTGTGATGCCTCAAATGAATGTACAACAATTACTGAAACTGTAGATACGGCATTCTTGTTCAATGACCAGACAATTACTCCGCCTACTATTGCTCCATCAGAAACAACAGAATCTGCAGGTCTTCCAGCACCTGGAATCGCCTTTACAGTGCTATCTATCATCGGAGCGCTCATGTATACTAGGCGTCGCGAGTGAAACATGTCTTTCGAGGCCACAGTAGTTCGTGTGAGTCACGAAGGGTCAGTTATAGCCACATTTGATGGAGCAGTCCCACAGTTAGGTCAAAGAGTAAAGGATGGCAAGGGAGAAACAATTGGACGGATTGACAGTGTTATTGGGCCAATATCTGATCCATTAACAAATATAGTAATTCTAGACCCTCATTTAGACCCAGATACTTTGATTGGGACTACCCTAGCTTTCGCTCCCAGAGCGAGAAGAGATTCGAGAAATCAAGATAGAAGGCGGAATTCAAACAGAGATAAACAAGATTGGACTTGTCGATCTTGCAACAATAGTAATTTTGCTTTTAGAACTGAATGTAATAGGTGTGGAAAATCAAGAACAGATGGCGGCAATCGAAGAAGTCGGGATGGAGACCGTGGGAATCAACGATTTAGAAGAGATGATCGAAGAGATGGCGGTAATC
>DAPV01000047.1:3259-9831 GCA_002502625.1 Euryarchaeota archaeon UBA125 | reverse complement strand
GTGATAAGATGGCTCTGCTGAATATGGTTGAACTAAAAAGACACTATGAAACACCTGCTGGTGTTGTCAAAGCACTAGATGGAATAAATTTGGAAATCCATGAAGGTGAACGAGTAATTTTACTGGGTCCATCTGGGTCAGGAAAAACTACTCTGTTGAATTGCCTTTCCGCTCTTGATAGTCCTACTGATGGTTCGTATATCTTTCAAGGAAACGAGGTTCCTAGAAATAGTTCTGAGAAAATGACTTCATTTAGAAGAGAAAATATAGGATATGTGTTTCAATTCTTTAATTTATTACAAGATCTAACTGTCTTAGAAAATATTCAATTGATTCAAGAACTATCTGGCAAAAAAAATCCAAAACGAGCAAAAGAACTCCTCTCACTAGTTGGTCTGGAAGAAGAGATGGAAAGATTTCCAGGAGAGATTAGTGGAGGGCAACAACAACGAGTGGCTATAGCAAGAAGTATAGCAAAAAAACCAACTCTACTGTTGGGGGATGAATTGACAGGAAATCTTGATACTGAGACTTCACAGAAGGTGATGCAAGCTCTTGTCGAAGCATGTGCCAAGGAAAAAATCACTGCTGTTTTTGTTACCCATGATGAATCCCTGGTAGAATATGCTACGAGAGTAATTCGAATTGATAGTGGAAAAATCATGTCTGATGAAACAGTTGCTAAAATTGAGGGTTGACTCATGTCAGCACTTCTAAACAAAAGACTCGCAAGGAGTCTTTGGCGAATGAAACTCCGCTTATTTGCTGTAATCAGTATGGTTTTCGTAGGCGTATTTGCAGGAGTTACTTTTGGAGGATACGCTGCAAACTTGGAAACAATGTACGATACTATTTACGAAGATTCAGAAACGGGAACCAACCTTGCTGACTTATGGATTGATAATCAATCCGCTGTTTGGTCATCTGAACAAGTCAGTGGATTTTGTGATTCTTTGAGGCAATCATGGCCATCCACATCTGCATCTCTCGATTCCTGTGAGGGCAGAATGATTCTCAAGGGTGCATTGTTTCATTCAAATGAAACCGGTGAATATATCATTAATTCAGTATGGCATGGAATTCCAGAAAATGCAGATATTGACAGGACATGGTTCCCTGAAGGAAACTCTACAATTGGGGGGAGAATTGCTCAATCTGCAAATGAAATTGTGATAGATGCACACGTTACTTCTGCTCTATCAATTGAAATCGGAGATGATGTAAGAATTGGAGTAGGTAATGGAAGCCAAAACTTTACAGTTGTTGGTATCGCTTTTCATCCAACTAACATTTACTTGACACCCGAAGGATCTCTTTTCCCTCCAGAACCAGGACAATATGTCATAGGATATCTATCAAATGAAGGAATAGAGAGCTTAAGTGGACTAGAAAGTGGTTCAAGTAATACAATTATGTTAGACATTGAAGGAACTCCAGACTTTGATCTTTCTACTACAGTTGAATACGAAGGTCAAGAGATTGATGATATTAAGCCAATTGTTAATTCTTCTATGTCAGAAAATGAAATGGATGGAAGAGTACGAGATAGAGGGCAAAATGATGCTGTTGAATTTATGCGTCTTGATCTAGAAGGGACTCAAAAGAGTGTCACTCCAATCACTATAATGATTGGTTCAATTGCTGCAATTACGATTGTACTAAGTCTTCAACGTTTGATTCAAAGCCAATCACGTGAGATCGCTATTCTCAGAACTCTGGGGGTTCCTAGAACTTCTTTAATGACTGGATATTTGATTGCACCGTTAGCAATTGGAGCAGTTGGGTGTGGATTAGGTGCTCTAGCAGCTCCATCAGGAGTAAATAGTATGTTAGACTTGTATCAGGGGATAATAGGTATTCCAATCATTGAAAGAACTATTCCTTTGAATTTGTATATGTCTCAGATTGGATTGGTTATGTTACTTGTTTTCATTTCAGGAGCATTTCCTGCTTGGAAAGCGACAAGAATCGAACCATTGACGATTTTAGGTGGACAATCTGAAATTCGTGTAGGATCTAGTTTACTAAAACGTCTAACTGGGTGGATGCCCACTATGCTTGGACTTTCGATTAGATCAAGTGTACGTAAACCAATTAGGTTAGGACTAACATTCCTTGCGGTAGGAATATCCTTGATGTTAGCTGGATCTATACAAATGATGACTGTTGGGCTAACTGATTCAATCGTAGGAGGATTGGAAGAGGACCAAACTTGGGATATCCAGGTATATGTCCAACCTGGAGGAGAAGAAGATGTAATCCAATGGGCGGTTGACAATAATGCTGTTTGGGAAGAAATTATTGAGATGCCAATTGGAATATTAGAAGATACTACTGGTATGCAGCGTACATTTACTCTCGTCGCTCTTCAAGGATATGGAGAAGGAGAATCAATGAAAAATGTTGAAATTATTGAAGGAAATTCTCCAGAAGATATTGAAAGTGAAATCCAAGTAATGATGGATGAAGGTTCTCTAATAATGAATGGTTGGTCAGTAGGTGAAAGTCATCAAATTCTGATTGCAGGAACAGAAATTGATGTGAAAATTACTGGTTCAATTCGTGGGGAAGTTGCTCGAACAATGTTCTTCCTTCAATCCGATCTATCATCAATTGTAGGAATGAATGCTACATCAGTATATCTAGACTTACCAGAAGGAGTTAATGTCGATGATTCTCTTGGTATGATGTCTAGTGGAATCGTAGATCGTCAAAGTCTACTGAATGGAATTAAAGCTCTTCTTGAACAACAAACTCAGATTCTAACCGCAGTAATGGGCCTAGGAGTTTTATTCACTTTAGCTGTAATGTTCAACACCATGGTAATGAATATCGCTGAGCGTGACTTTGAACTTGCTACTCTTAGAGTTCTTGGGGCATCTACTATTGGTATAGGGACTATGTTGACCTTTGAGAGTCTTCTTATCGGTTTCATAGGTGGACTAGTTGGTATTGCTTTTGCCTTTGGTGGAGCAGTTGGTATGGCTTCATCATTCTCCACTTGGGCATTCTACTTCCCAGTAATTTTAGTTCCTAGTGTAGCATTCGAATTAATGTCAATTGTAGTTGTCATTGCACTGGCAATGGTTCCAATTGGAATTTGGAGAATCCGAAGAATGAACCTAGTTGAGAAAGTTAAGGATTTATCTCAGTAATCAGCCCTCAGACGCTAACACCATTTGTTCTTGAGCACTCTTAGCACTTGCAATCCTAGTCTTCAGTAGTTCTCTTTGTCGATGTTGCTTGTTGGCCCTAACGTGAAGCATTGCCATCACTACCACTAACCCAATAATAACTGGAAGTAATGCTTCGGCATGATATCGTTCCATAACTTCAATGATTCCACGTGCAGTATATGCCCACGTAACAGAAGCAGCAGTTCCCCCAATTAGACATGCTGAAAGAACTGTTTCAAATCTCATTCGGGCAACTAGTCCTAACATTGCACCTACTAAGACACCGCTCGCCATGAATGGAATCCAAACGAAAACAATGAGTCCAAAGAAACCATATCGGTCTATTCGTCTTCTATTTTGATGCGCGATGAATTCTACAGAAGATAAGATATCTGCAACGAATTCGTTTTGAAGAAGAGTTCCGGTAATTCCCTCTTGCTTGGCCACAAATGCTTCAGTTGCGACGGTCTCATCCCCTTCTTTGACACTTAATTTCTCGGCACGACCTGCTGCGACTCGATCCGCTCTAGTATCTACATCACTAACGGCACTGACAATTATCCTTCTATCCCCTAACATTCCTCCTAGCTTAGCACGAATTGTGTTACGAAGTTCTCGTTGAACATCCTCATAAGAAAATGAGTTTCTAAAGAATGATAAAATCTGGTTTCCTGGACGATAATTAACACGAAGATAGACTGCGAAATCATCAGATGTAACATTATCTTTCATGTGGTGCAGAGGTTGTTCCGCAAACCATCCTCGAACAACTTCACGGATACTGTCATCTATTCTTGCAAAATTATTCAAATCAGTGAAGAATGAAGTATAATCTTCAACAGGCCCTTCAATTGATTCTAATCCTTCTCTAATACTTTGGTGAACGCCGCGACGATCTTGTAATGTCTTAACATCTAATTCAGTACTCCTCATATCCCCAAATACCGCAAATTCGCTGAGAATATCTTTCAGCAATCTAGCACGAACGGATTCTCTATCAGAAAATGAACGGTCTGTATTTTCATAACTAACATGGATACTAATGATCAATGGCTTAACTTCAATCTCAGTCATTTCTGAATTATATCTAAGATGAAGCCCCTCGCAAGTAGATTGCAACGTTCTATCTATCAACCGAGACGTCTGTTGATCAGACAACAAATCGTCATCATCTCGATGATATAGTCTGTACATTAGTGGGTATTGAATGAATAAGAAAACAACTGACATAAACAAGGATACGAATGCCATCCACCAAGGTGGTACACCAGCGGACCCACCTGCCAACATTGCAGTTTCTCTGCCCCCTGCCCATTCAGCTCCCATCAACGCAATTGACCAAGTGCCTAATGCCTGAACTGTCCAACAAGCACGTGCCTCTTCGTCAATTAATTCAATTCCCTTTGAAACCGAAGCTTCTGAAATACCTATCAAAGAAAGGAAACCTCCAGTCTCAATATCCTTCACACGCACCTGACGTTGCGCATCAAGTACAGATTTCTCCCCAATCAAAGCAGTCTGATTTTCATTTGTAAGATTCAAACCGGTCGTATTGTAAACCTTGATGATTAAAGTATATTCGGAATCAATGACATCATCAGTATCTAATCGGATTTCGGTTTGATTCAAAGAACCATTGTGAACCAAAGGATCTTCTTGGACAAGATCCCTAGGGACATTTTCCCCTACAGGCTCAACTAATCTTGCATGAATAACAATATTCTCTGGACCCATATTATACAATCTCACTCTCATATCATGATCTTCATCTACCCAAATGTTGAGCCATGCAACTCCAGTTCTATCCTCGCATTCTTCTCCAGGATCTAATAATGAACCTGAAAGAGATTGGTCAATAACAATTGAATCAGCCATTACTACACCGGTTGAAGAAAGGAGAATGATTGCTCCGAAAAACATAGCAGTAACTAAACCAAAGGCCAAAGTCTTCCCTTCTGGGCCACTAAAAAATGGTCTTTTTACCCCTTCTCTACGCTCACGAATCCGATCTAATTCTTCGTCTATCTGTGAGAAATCAATTAATGATTCATCAAGTTCTTCTTCGGATGAAATTTCAGGAGGTTCGGACGCATCAATATCTCCATTGATGGCATCATCCTCTCCGCTCATGGGCGATGCTATACCTTACCCCTCATATCGGTTTTGTAAATTATAGGAAGAAACATCTCTTCAAAAGAAACATATCGATGAGAAAACATGGATTTAGTAGATTTTTTCTTAGCGCCCAGAAAAGATCATCGCGGTTGGGATACGCCTAGCGAAGCATCCCGAATTCTATTATTCGTAGTACTAATTTCAGTTTCAATTTGGGCATGGCCAATTTCTGAAGGTCGAATTATGATTTGGATTGGAATAATACTTCTTTTTTCAACAGGGATTCTTACAATTGGATGGTGGATCATAGCATTGATTTCAAGAAACAGAAAGCCAAGAAAACTGACAACATCGGTCTCTGACAATTAAGAAATACAATAGAATTCATGAAGTAGTCAGAATAATACCGCTAATTGTGTTCAAGTATCGAGACTGCGGCATTCGTGATATCCCTTCGATGTGGGAAATCAATGAACAAGGACTACCAGGGACTGGAAAGGTTACAAAAAAAGAAATTTCTCACTTAATGGATATTTCAGAAGTTTGTATTGGTGCATTCCATGACAAGGATCTTGTTGGTTTTGTGATATGTCTTCTCCCTAACACGAATTATGGTAGCTTGAACTATTCTTGGTTCAATGAAAGATATGAGAAATTCATCTATGTTGATCGTATAGCAGTAGATACACAGTTTCGTGATCGAGGAATTGGGTCTAAATTATACCAAAGAGTAATCCAATATTCAACTGAACATAAAATCTCAATTACTGCAGAGGTTAGCTTAGAACCACCAAATCCAGGATCAGACCGATTCCATATTCGTCATTCATTCAATTCAGTTGGAGAATTCCATCAGGAGAATAAATCAGTCACCATGTACATCAGAGATTACCAATTAAACAAGAATGGTAAAAACACATAATACACAATTGGAATAGCAACTAATGAAGATAGAATCGCTAAGGAAATATTCCACTCTTTCCCTTTCTCTGACTTAGTGGAATCCTCCCCTCGTGACTGTTCCCATATGATTTTCTTATCATAATGAATTGCATCAAAAATACAAGATATACAAAAAAATACTACGAAAGAACTGCAACCAAAGAGGAAGAGGAAAGAATAAGACAAACTCAAGATAATTGAAAGAGATAAACCAGTTATACCAATTGCAATTGAAAGACGATGCAATCGATGATATATTTCCCCATCGTTAACTTCATTCTCCATGATACCCCGAATCATCACTGGCTAAAATAGATGGTGCAGGGGACAGGATTTGAA
>DAPV01000047.1:0-2912 GCA_002502625.1 Euryarchaeota archaeon UBA125 | reverse complement strand
ACCTAAACCCAGCCCCTTTGACCAACTCGGGTACCCCTGCTTGATTAGTGCGCTGAAGTTAATACGCTTCAATGCAACGCTCAATTCTGCTCTTTTTCCAATTCGTCTAACAGAACTTCAGAGAGATACTCATATTGCTCTATACAATTATGCAAATGAGCAGAAATTCGGATATAACGACCTTCAGGAGATGGCCATGACCAAACAGGAATTTGTATTCCTAGATCCAATAATCGCGAATGTAAAGGATCTGGTTCATGTAATGGAATTCCAGCAGACCCTGAATTAGGTAGAATAAGAGTTGCAATGGTTGCAATCATACTGTCTGGACAAGGTGGTTGAATCCCTAATTTTTCACATAATAATGCTCTAGCTTCTAAAGCAAGGTTACGATTTCGTTCCATAATAGCTTGCCATCCACCTTCGTATATTGAAGAAAAATGTTCAATCACAAAAGGTAGAGTACACCATGCAGATGGATCTCGAGTTCCTGTCCAATCAAATTCATGTCTAAAGCGAGTTGTATCTGCCAAAGGAAATGTCATACCATGACTAATTGTAAGAGGATGTACCTTGCCCTGTCTATCTTTTCGAACATACAAGAAGGCTGAACCTTTCGGAGCACAGAGCCATTTGTGAGCATTGCTAGTAACATATGACGCACCTAAATCATCTAAAGAAAGAGGCATCATTCCTATCCCATGTGCTGCATCAAGCAGTACTGCAACTCCTTTTTCTTCTAGTAGACTAGTGAGTTCTTCAAAGGGCATCCTAAGTCCTGTGGGGCTCGTAACTGTATCAATCATGGCCAATACAGTATTTTCGGTAACCGAATTTAGTATCAATTCAATAACAACTTCTGGACCTTCTAATGGGAATGGAATATTTACTGTGACAACAGTTACATCATTTCTTGATGCAACAAAATCGATAGCATTTCTACATGCTTGGTAAGCATGATCAGGAACTAATATCTCATCACCTGGTTTGAAATCAAATGATCGAAGAATAGTATTTACTCCACTTGTTGCATTTTCAATTAATGCTAAATCATCAGGGTCGCAAGACAACATAGTAGCAAGAGCCTCGCGGGATTCAACCAAAGCAGGAGGTAAAAGTTCCTCAAAAAATCTAACCGGTTCTAACTCCATCCAATCTTGCCATCTTCTTTGCTCATGTAAAATAGCCAAAGGTGTGGCACCGAACGAACCATGATTCAGAAAAACAGTTTCCGGATTAAGACCCCAATGAAAGGCAAATTCACTTGGTTCAGGACGCATGATTTGGACACATACCGATTACTTACAATTCTGCCGGAAAGGCATTACACGAGTTCAAGCATCCCCAACGGTCAAAACCTGATTGTACTGCATCGACAATAATGGCGAGCATTGGTATCATCGGGCTCGGTAATTGGGGAACTGCTTTAGCGAAGGTTTGGGGCTCCACTGGTCACAATATCATTGGATGGACTATCGAAGAAGAAGTCTATGCATCAATTACTGAAACAGGAATAAATCAAAAGTACCTTCCTGGTGAAGAATTGGAAAATATTCAGGCTACTATGGACTTACAATCACTATGCGATGAATCTGAAATTCTGATTCTATCTCTTCCTTCAGGAGTAGTGTTGAATGTAGTTGATGATCTTCTACCTTTCCTTCGACCATCTCATGCTCTTCTAGATTTAGCCAAAGGATTAGCACCAGAAAATGAAGATGAGGCATTCATCAGTGCCGCTATAGAAAGAAGATTAAGAGATTCTGGAAAAGCAAATCCTGTTTTTGTAATGACTGGCCCGACAATTGCTCCTGAAGTGGCTCGAGGAGTGCTTACAACAGCATTGATTGCAGCTCATGATCATACAATGGCAAAAAGAATGGCTGATCGATTAACTACCAAGACCCTTAGTTTGCAAGCTGCAGATGACCCTCTAGGTGCAGAACTTTGGGGCGCGTTCAAGAATCCTGTAGCATTAGCTTGTGGAATTGTAGATGGTCTAGGACCTAGAGGCGGTGATAACCTCAAGGCAGCACTAGTTACTGCAGGATTCAGAGAAGGACAACGGCTCCTCCCTACAATGGGTGCCTCTCCTGAAACTGCATTCACTGCAGCAGGTCTTGGAGACATGTATGTCACATCTACAAGCCCAAGTAGTAGGAATCGAACTTTAGGGGAAATGCTAGGATCAGGACTTACTCTCGAAGAAGCACTAGGAAAAATGCACATGGTAGCCGAGGGCGTTAGAGCATCCAGAATGTTCCTATCAAGAGCTGCAGTACAAGGAACTCCTACTCCATTCTTACATGCATTGTGTGATTTCTTAGATGGAGGAATCTCGGTAGATGATGCACTTTCTAGGATGATTGGAAGTGAAGTTTAGCCGCGAGGTTCATGCATAAGTTCCCCCTCCGGTAACTATGGCCATGGCGGATTTGACCAAATTGGAAACGCGCCTCTTCAAATGGTTGTGCCTTGAAGAGAACGATTTTGAAGAGAATGCTTGGTCCACAGAAAAGGCTGCAAAGGCATTCAAGGTTGATACTGATGAAATGTATGAAGCATTGGCATCTCTAACAGAAAAAATTCCACATAATATCTACATTCACTACAAAGATGGCGCTGTTAGAATCATCGCCTCAGAGTGATTCCATAGTGAATTGGATTTCAGCATTGATTGCTTCGATTTTCCGTGCAGATGATATTATTGAAGAAATCTTAGAAGAAGAGTGAAATTATTTTGGCTTCAAAATATCTATCATAGCAGATGGGAGAAAGAGTCCCCACCATGGTGATGGTGGACGTGTGACGTCTCCATCTTCTGTAAAGAAAGATCTAGCAGCTATCGAAACTAAATCTAGTAAAAGTACAACAATGAAGATAATAATAAGGTAGGCAATTACTTTGTCATA
>DAPV01000035.1:73623-118785 GCA_002502625.1 Euryarchaeota archaeon UBA125 | reverse complement strand
ACAGGATATCAGGCTGAAGATACAGGAGGTAAGATGCTTCTCGAAACAGGAAAAATCCCAATCTATGGGGATATTGTTGAAATCCATTGCGAGGTTGACAAATTCCAACTTTCGAATCATGCAGGACATTCAGCTCTTGTTGACTTTGCGAAGCAAACCAAAGCAAAAGACGTAATATTATTTCATTTACCTAAAGAATCGATTAATCCACTAAAAGAAGCAATAGGGAAAAACGGACAAAACGTTCACGTACCAGAAAATGGACAATCTTTTATTATTGATTGATCATTCAATTTCTTCTATATTACTTGTAAAGTAAACACTACGCCAACTGACAATTATTTCCTCATCATCATCTTGGATAGTTGGGATTCCTGCTGTTGGGGGCTGGTTAACATTCACTTCCACTTCTAAATGAAAGGTTCCAACACCATAACTCGAGTTCTCCCACAACGATTCCCAATATTCTTTATTTTCCCCACTCACATTTTGTGTACTTGAATTATATTCTGGAAATACATAAACTACCAATGAAATTATTTCACAACTCGAACTAGTTCCAGCCAATACATTATTTTCATTTTCCCAATCTGCTTTTACTCCACTTGGTGAAATATCTGCACTTACTGAATCACATGGATCGGCAAATTGTCCTGAAGTCTCACCATATTCAATATCTACAAATAACACCCCAAACCCATCATATTCAGAAAATGAATTTTCTAAAATCTCTAACTCAATAACTTCACGATCGCCATCATCAATACTTCTCGTATCGATGTCTTCATTCTCAACTTCTTGAAATGAAATGATGAAAGATTTCTCTAAATCTTTAACTGAAATGTCATCCCCCATTATTACAAAGAAAACCGTTGCATGATATAGTAAGACTACAATTAACACCGAGAAAAATATGGATATATGTTTCAACGCTCTCTTATCGGAACGCAAATCAAAGAGAATATTATCATCACTCATCAACCAACACCACCAGCTTCAGCATACCTCTCTAACATTACAGTAACTAACATATCAGTTTGCCATACAATAAATGAAATCAAAAATATAACAAGAATGTATATGAAGCAAACTAAATCTAATCGTTCAAGAGTTTTTTGTGATATGGAGACATTTGGAAACCACCGTTTCCCAACACCCACTCTTACATTTGATTTGTTTGATGCTAAACTATCAAAAGACCTTTCTTCCCAACCTATACCTAATGCAATGATGATTCCTAACAGTGCCGCGGATATCATTTGATTTATTGGAACAATAGATTGAATCAATTCCAAAATTGCTGATGTAGCTACAACAATCAAAATAATTGTCATGATCTTTGCCATGGGTTTCGTTTCTTCATTTATATTGAACAGTCCAAATTTTAATAATACAAACATTGCAATTAATGGCCGCATTACTGTAAAATGAAGTTGCGAAGTTAATAAATTCCAGATACTTGCTAGTGTATCGTTAGTACCGCGAGTATGGCTAACGGTAGTTTCGGGGGCAGAATATACAATATATCCAATAGCTCCTAAGATAAAGTATGGTATGATCAAGTACAACAATATACTACCATTTCCTTTAGAGTATTGGAATATTTCGACACCCAATAACATAAATCCAGTTACAATACATATTGTGTATGACGCGTTCCACATATAATCCCAAGTCATTGAAGTCATTGGCCCACCAGCGAGATCAAAGAAATAGAAATAATTAGATTGCAATACCATACCAGGCCACCACATCCAAATATGCCCCATTAATAAAGTCAAAAACAACCCAGAAACTATTGCAATATTGTCCGTAGAATCATTACTATTTCCTGGGTCAATTAATCTGAATTTTAGATACATTGTTGACCAACAAATCATCGCCATCCAATATACAATCCCAGGTAGTTCGAAAACCGTGTAAGGATTTCCAGAAACTTCTAACAATATCACATACACAAGAAACCCAAACAACATTGTAAATCCTATTTTCACCTGCTTTTCACTACGTAGTAATGGGACTGGATAAATCAATGCAAGAGCAATAATTGTGCCAGTGAATAAATTATCCAATCCAGAAGATAATTGGGCATAAAATTGCCACATATCTACTGAAGTGTCTTGCATATTTGCAACAGCAGCATTTTGAATCCCCTTTCCAATAAACATCCAACAAATAATTCGAGCCGCTAACGCTTCATTCCACTCTAAATCCTTATTTTTACGGATTATTCGTAATGACATTGCTCCCAAGGCAACACTCAAAATTGCGCCGATATACAATAGATTGCTACTATCGCCCGCCATGACTGTTCGTTTTTCTTCTCAAATAATAGTGTTCGGACTGATTCGTTTTACAATATAACGAAGTCATTGAATACATAACCCCCCCTCAAAGGTACATGGCTGCAGATAAGGGCACCAAGAAATCCCGCGGAAAGGGTGGTCGAAAAAGAAGAAAGATCAAACTCTCTCTTCGTTCACGTTCTTTGAAAAAGGAACAAAGTCACGTAGATTCTGTTGGCTGGTCTAAAATTCAAGAAGATCGCGCGGAGGATACTGGACCTAAAGAACCGGAAGTAATTCAACATCAATGCACATATTGTGGTGCAATGATGAGAATCCCCAAACCCAAGCGTGCAAAATATCAAGTTGAATGCGCACATCCTGATTGTGATCATATTGATTCTATCGAATAATCATACAATACCCATAACCTTGCCATTATTCATGTGTTAGATATGTATCTCAAGATACATGGAACTGACAATGGCAGCAGCATATCTCGGGATGATATTTGTTCTAGCAGCATTTGCATTAGAGACACGCGCCCTAATTTCGAGCAGATCTCTAATTTACTTGATATCAATGGGAATTGGTGAATTACTTCTAACAATTAGAGCGACTGTTACTGGAGAATGGCCATTTGCTGTGTTAGGAGCAATCTGGGCAGCATTCGCACTCTACTCAATTATCCGACCAGTCAGCTCTGAAAATTAAATCCTTTACTCTGATTATGTGATTCAAATCCTTGTGAGTTTGCCCTATGAGTCACTTTTGTTCTTGTACTAGAATCACCTTTTCCTTGGTTAATGAACCGGTTAATAGTCCCAATAGCGCAAAATATCCCATACCAACACCCATGAGAATAATCCCACAACCGAAACAACAATTCTTGTGTGCGCTAGGTATCTTGTCATCTGGGGCATCACCTAGTAGCAGCTCCCCCCATGACATATATCGAAAATCGTCAAATGCATTATCAATCATCAATATTCCAACAATTATTACAGTAATTGAACTTAGGAGCAAAACAATGCCTATTTTCACTGCTGTATTCATTCTTTCTCACCTATACTAAGATAACTAATTATATCCTCCAGAAATTTTAGGATCAAATTTTTTCGGAAAGAAAAAACTCCAATTAGTTACCATATCTTAACCATTCAGATCCATTCCACCATTGAGTAGAACCATCACTCATTTTTCTCCAAGTATATCCCTTTTCATCCGTCCACTGTTGAACGACCAAAATACCTCCCTCTTTGTTATCTACACTAGAATTCTCAATTTTATTTAGAATAAAATTACTTTCAATCTCAACAACTCTTTCATCTTCAATTCCATATGCTGTTGCTAAAGTTTTTAATAAAACTCTCTCATTTTCAGTAATTTCACCATCACTAATTGATTCCGTATATAACTTCAGATATTCTTCCTCTTGCTCATTAAATTCAGTAGGAATAAGACGATGAGACATTCCATCAAGAATCCCAATTACTGGTTTTCTGGCTACAAATAGACCAACACCCAATACAACACCCCCCAATAATCCAAATCCAAGTAAATTTTCCATTATTTCGCTTGCAGCAATAAAAGCGATAGCCCCTACACCAGTAAAAATTGTGTTGGTAAATGTTTTTCTCAATCTATCATCTATACCTAGAACAGTATCTTTTGTTGAGGCATATACAAACATCATAGCTTCGAAACCAACAGCAATAATGGGAAGTCCTAAATTAAGAGTCCAAATGAAATATTTTACATTCGCCATGATTGAACGGTCAATATATCTCCATTCTAAAACAGCTAAGAATCCAGCGGGCCCTCCATTAAGCAAAGGCATGAATATCACTATTGTTGAGAAGAATATTGTATTTGCAATAACCTTGCCCAAAAACCCTGTGTAAAATGGCTTAGGAATTACAGAATCACCATTAATATCACCTTGTTTGAGTGTAATCCTAATGAAAATCAGAGCAATAATGGATACCGGCGTTCCAATAAGTGTAAGGAACCAAAGTGCTAGTCGTTGATCACTAACAAGGCTATCAAATACAGCCGGGCAAGCTCCAATTGAACTCCGAATATTTTCTGCTTCGACAGTAACTTGACCATACCAAACTTGCAAAACAGGTTCAGCACCAACCGCCGAACAACTAAGCCATGACGCATTTTCTAGGGCAAACGGGGGAGTGTCTTTGATTAAAATCCAAGTTAGTATTCCAATAATAGGGGCAACCCACCATGCAAATTTCTGGACTTTTTCATTAAACATAAATTTCAAAGCGTTTATTCTAAAATATACTGGGAATAATAAATAAAGAATTACTGCAGTAATGTTTGCAATCATAAAAACATCAATTTTTAGAATCCATATAACATCCCATATTTGTTGTAACTCGTATGAATAAGGGAGAATATTAGAGGCCTGCCAAAGTCCTTTGAGGCCTTCGATAAACAGCAATATACTCACAAATCTAGTTTGAAGATTTGTAGAATCAGATTTCAACACTAAATATGAAAGTCCAATGATCCATACAATAATCACTAACGCAATCCAATTGATGACCATGTCTAATCCAAAGAAACGATCTGGGCCAAACGCCCTTACATAATGTTCTGCAAGAGTCGTCATGTCTTGTCGTAAATGGGTTATGATTTAATTCTTAATCCGTATTTCTTTCTCAAAATAACAATTCAATTCCTCGTTTTGTAGCCGCTAAGATTAGTACTACAACTAACAAACGCCGTATTGTTTTTTCATGAGCATTAACTGCTCCGAATCGTGATCCAATTATTCCACCCAATATAACCATCATTGAAAAGGGCATTAAAATTTCAAAATCAATCATTAGTTGTCCCGAAATGGCTGCACCTGTAATCCCTGCAGCAGAGTTTACCCAGATAAATAAGGCAGAAGTTGCGGCAATATTTTTTGCAGAAGCCCATTTATTTAACAACATAATTGGAGATAGAAAAATCCCCCCACCAACTCCAATTATTCCACTAACAAACCCTATCCCCCCACCAATTGGTAATGAGGTTTTTAGAGACGGAATATTCACTTTGCCAGACTCATTTACATTATCGATTTTCAATAATCGATACGCAGCCCAGACAAGGATAATCGAAAGTAAAGTATCGTATATTGCTCCATCTACAACCAAAAATCCACCAAACAATGCAAATGGAATACTTGTTATTATGAAAGGCCAAGTCAATTTTGAGATATGAAACCCCTTTCTATAATAATTAAAAAAAGCAATACTAGCAACTATTAGATTAAGACACCAAACATGCTGTTTCAACCACCCCGCACTCATCATCCCATAACTAGTCAAAGACAATACAGCTAGGTATCCTGAAGCCCCTCCGTGCCCAACACTCGAATATAGAGTTGCAACAACAAATAATCCGAACAACAACAAGAAGAATTCGAATTCCACAAAATACTTCAATCAGTAATAGAAATTTAATTTTCTTATTAGTAACCCCACATCTATAACCCGAATCCCTAATTCCAATATGTGGAAATGAACGTTTCTATAGACAGGGCTCTGGAAATTTTATCGAATTTTCCTATACTTTCCAACACCGAAGTAATCGGTCTAAATAAAGCCTACAAACGTATACTATCAGAAGACATGAATGCATTAGTTGACTCTCCACCATTCGATAATTCATCAATCGATGGCTGGGCAATTTTGAGTACAGATAATCCAAATGATAGACAAGAGGTTGAATCTATTTTTGCAGGCGATACAATCCCACGACCATTGCAACCAGGTGAAGCATTTCGGATTATGACTGGGGCACCCACTCCACCTAATGCTGATGCATTGGTAATGGTTGAAGACGGATTACATGGGGTAGCTAGAAAAAATTTCATTAGACGTAAAGGTGAAAACATCTCTAAAGGAATGGTTGCTTTGGAGAAAAACACAATGCTGACATCAGCACCCTTAGCCCTTTTGGCCACCATCGGTCATTCCCAGGTCCCAGTATATTC
Source organism: Euryarchaeota archaeon UBA125 (assembly GCA_002502625.1). Lineage (GTDB taxonomy): Archaea > Thermoplasmatota > Poseidoniia > Poseidoniales > Thalassarchaeaceae > MGIIb-N2. The sequence goes on along the minus strand of DAPV01000035.1, from coordinate 112,494 downwards.
ACGCCCCAAAGTTTCGATAATATCAACAGGAGATGAATTGGTTAAACCAGGAAGTAGATTAGAACCGGGCCAAATTTACGAATCTAATTCCATTTTATTGTCATCTTTGCTTCAAAAAGCAGGAGCAATTTCTACAAATTTCAAATCATCAGACAATATTGATTCATTGAGAGAATTATTTGATCAATGTGCTGAGTCAAGTGATTTGATTTTAACATCAGGAGGAGTCAGTATGGGAGATCATGACTTCGTTCGTCGATTGTTGATTGAAGAGGGTGAACCATATTTTTGGAAAATTAAGATGAGACCAGGAGGTCCACCCATATTCGGAATGTGGAAAGGAACCCCTATTCTTGGATTACCAGGGAATCCAGTTTCAAGCCATGTTGTATTTCTTACTCTAGTAGTTCCTTGGTTAAGCAATCCTAGATTATTTTACAAAAAAATTCAAGTTCGCTTGAAAACTGAATTAAAAGGAGCACCAGAAAAGACTGTATTTAGGAGATTAAAAATTCATTCCACTGATGAATTAACAGCTACAACACACACCCACCAAGGAAGCGGAAACATCAATTCGATGGTAGTTCATGATGCACTTTCCATATTACCCCCAAATACCAGTGGCGAGGTTGGAGATATTATCGATGCATTGTGGTTGATTGATTAATCGCATTTCTTCGAACAATTCAAGCAACGAATCCTTAAGGGTGGACGTCTTGAAATGAATTATGAAGAAGACAATTATGAAGCAATATTGGCGACTCCAACAATCGCAATCTATTGCATCATTATTCTTATGGACATCTACAATCACTTTGTTAGTATGGCCTTACGTAAGTTGGAGATTTGATCCTTCAGCTACATTTATTGGAATATCTATGACTTATTGGGGACTGATTAGTATTGCAACACTAGTTATTTCATCAATATTTTTCATTGGTTACGCTTACGACCAACTACTATCACTTTGGAAGGACCACCGAACTGTAGATACTGAAAGAAATCCATTTGCTACGTACCAATTAATGCCACAAACAGCAATAATAGTAGGTCATTTGAACGAACTTCTCCGCCGCCAAGCACCAGATGATGAGGAAGTTCTTGCTAGTTGCAAATGGGTTGATGAATGGCTAGAATGGTGTTGTAAGCAAGAAATATGGGACCGTAGTCAACAATTTTGGGATCAAAATCTCCCATCACAAGTCCCACCTCTTTCCTTCCTTCCAAATAATATTGTTTCTGATTCTCGTGAACGAAACACGCATAAAACTGATGATGATAATTGAGAGAGGCTTCTCAGATGATGCACCATTTAGCGGTAGCAGTTCGTGCATTAGATCCCCCAGGGGGTGGGGCGGAACGCTCTCTTTCTAGTCTTCTTACTGGTATCTCAATTGAAGGAGAAGGATTCGACTCATCAGCCATTTATTCTCCTCTTCACCCAACCCCTTCACTAACATCACAGATGATGCAACCATGGAAGGTTTCAACATTTTACTCTAAGGACGGTGGAGAGCAAACAAATCTACTTACTGAAGATATTTTAACATCTAGAATTGAATTAACATCCGAGTCATTTTTTTCTGGTTTAGCTTGGCGTTTACGTTCAAGAAGATCAGGGCACCCAAATTCTTTTTTTCTAAAAAAACACCTCCAAAAAATAAATTTAGAATTTTATCACAACGTGTCTAGTTGGCTTGATACATTCGACATTCTACCCACATTAGGATTGACCCAATTAGAATGGTCTGCAGGAGCAGCACAAGCATTCCGAGAACGAAACATCCCTTACATCCTCTTTATCAGAGATGATATCCCATCTAGGTTCCCTTCAATCTTTAGACAAGCCATAGAAGGAGCAATTTGTGTTTGTACTGCTGGAGAGGGATTAGGCAGACAAGTCGCCTCCCAATTCTCGATGAAAATGAATGTGAATATTCCCCTTCCAATTGACTATTCTTCTAGATTTAAATCGATAGAAAATGTAGAAAAAATTAGGAAAAATGGTTTACAAAAAAGAGAAGAAAATAACTCACATCTTTCACCCCATTTTACTATCATAGGTGTAACACCTGAGAAGGGACTACGTACGTATCACAGACTCTTTCCTTATTTGTTAAGAAAATGGCCAGAAGCGCATTTTCATATTTATGGTTCAGGATCGTATGTTGAACAATTAGGTCATTACTCTAATACAACATTACATGGTCATGTTTCAGTTGAACATGCATTTTCTGAGACAGATGTTCATGTTTTGATTGTTGAATCAACAGGTTCTTGGGGCCGAGTGATTAATGAAGCAGGCCTATTTTCTATCCCCACAGTTAGTTGTTCCATTGGTTCACAACCAGAAGCGGTTGGAAAAGGAGGAATAGTTCTTCAAGACCATCACGATTTACAATCATTTGAACAAGCATTGAGAGATTGTTGGTCTGACCGACATCATCTCGGTAGATTAGCAAATCAACATTCAGGAGTTACCGATCATCGTCGTTCAATAGCAATTTTCAGATCTTTGTTAGAAGATATAGTCTCTGAGACTTAACCAACCGCTCATATATATGTCATCTTACGACATACCATGACCCAATTGGAAAAGGTCCCAATGGGCCGCATGTTCATCAATGATGAAATGCGAGACACAACTCTCAGAATATTGAACTCAGGATATTGGATTAAAGGCCCAGAATCAAAGGCCTTTGGTAAAGAATGGGCAGAATATTGTGGAGCGTTAGGTGGTGTACCTTGTAGTAACGGTTCTGTTGCTCTAATCGCTGCTTTACATGCACTTGGTATTGGCCCTGGTGATGAAGTAATAGTTCCCAGCCATACATACATAGCAAGTGCTACGTGCATATCGATGGTTGGAGCAACTCCTGTATTTGTAGAGATTGAGGAAGAATATTACACAATAGATATCGAATCAATCAAGCAAGCAATTACTACCAAAACCAAATGTATAATTGTAGTTCATTTGTATGGACAACCAGTATCGGACGAAATTTTTGAGTTTGCTCAAGAACACAAAATCCCTGTGATTGAAGACGCAGCACAAGGACATGGGGCCTCATTAAATGGAAAATCAATAGGCTCTTTTGGGGACATAGCTACCTTTTCTTTTTTCCCGAGTAAAAATATGGCAGTAGGAGGTGATGGGGGAGCGATACTAGCAAACAAATCAAAAGAACTAGTTCAAAGAATTTCAACATTCATTGATCATGGACGCTTCGATAAATATCGAAATGATGTTCTAGGCACCAATTTCCGCCTTTCTGAAATTCAATGTGGAATTGGCAGAATTCAACTAAAACATTTGAGTACATGGGTTACTCGTCGAAATGAAATAGCCAAAAAATATCTCGATGCCTTTTCAAATTTGGATATGAAAATACCTAAAATTCGAGATGGTGCAATTCATGCCTGGCATCAATTTGTTTTGAGAGTGAATGATCGCGATAAATTCATACAACACATGAGTAATCATGGTATTTCTACAGGTATCCATTATCCCATTCCTTGCCATCTCCAACCAGTATTTTCAGACCACCCACAAGGAAAGAAAGGACAATTACAATTTACAGAACAACTTTGTGAAGAAATAGTATCAATTCCAGTATTCCCATTATTGACCGATCAAGAAGTAGAGAGAGTGATTGATGTTGTGTCATCATTCTGAACGTCTTCGATTATTTCTTTGATGACTTCGCCGTTGACTTCGCCGATCTCTTCGGCCCATTCTTCCCTTTTTTTCTTCACCCCAATTTCTCGGGGAGTCACTTTGATTTGAATAACGTTTTTTCCGTTTCCCTCGTTTTGAATTATCTGAGCGCCCATCTCTTCTTCTATCATGTCTTCTAGGATTACGTTGATTTGAATTTTGATTAGATCTATTCTTCACTCTCTTTGAACGAGACTCAACAAGTTTGAATTCTTTCTTTTCTAAATCATCAGGGTGAGGATCTGAGAAACGCTTCTTTATTCCAACTTGTTTTTGGATTCTATCATATCTTCTCTTTTCATTTCCTTTAACTAAAGAAATTACAACACCTGTAGATCCAGCTCTTGCAGTCCTTCCACTTCTGTGCTTGTACGCCTTCGCATCATCTGGGGGGTCGTAATGTATCACACAATTGATACCTTCAACATCAATTCCCCTAGCAGCAACATCAGTAGCAATCAAGACCATACTTCTACCACTAACAAATTTACTCATGGCACGATCTCTTTGTCGTTGATTTAATCCCCCATGCAATGTTGACAATTCTATACCCATTTCTTCCATCTCATCCCCTAAACGATCAACCCCTCTTCGAGTTCTACAGAAAATAATACTACGTCCAGATCTCTTTACAGACTTAACAGAAACTTCTGTTTTTTGGTATGGTTTAATTTTCCAAAATAAATGTTCCATACTATCCATACTAATTTCTTCAGGTCCAATCCCAATCATTTCTGGCTTATCTTGATACATTTCAACGAGTCGGGAAACATCATCATCTAATGTTGCACTAAAGAGAATCATTTGGGGCTTTTTCCCACAACTTTCAATGATGTCACAAACAGGTTCCATGAACCCCATATCTGCCATCCTATCTGCTTCATCCAAAACAACAATCTCAACATCATCTAATGTTAGTGCACGCTTATCCATTAGATCTAACAAACGACCTGGACAAGCAACTAATATCTCTACACCCCTATCTAAACCACTACGTTGTTTTCCGTATGATGTACCTCCATATACAGATAACACATCCATTCCATAATTTGATGCCAATGGACTCAATACATTTCTAATCTGTTCTGCTAATTCTCTTGTTGGAGTTAAAACGAGGGAAGTAGGTCGTTTAGATTGAGCCTTAGAAGTACGCTCAATAAGAGGAAGACCAAATGCCAGTGTTTTTCCAGATCCAGTCGGAGCTCTACAACAAATATCCTTACCGTTCATCGCCGGAGGAATAGCTTCAATTTGAACCTCAAACGGCTCCCTAATTCCCTCTTCGAATAAAGATTGGACCAAATCTTGTCCGATTCCTAAATCTGAAAATCGAACCACTGGGAAACCAACGTTAGATTGCGCCCCCACTCTCTATTTAGTATGGTAAGTGTAGAATTGAGACAACTCAATACTTATTCCTCTGAATATAGAACACCACTAATCGCTAATAGTTTGACCTTTACCCACACCCATGGGTGAACCACGTCGACTATCTAGTGGAATTGTAGATGTTGATTTTGGTGAAGATGTTACTATTGTTGAACCAGTCAATATCTATGGCTGTTCAATTTCAGATTCAGTATTCATTGGTCCCTTTGTAGAAATTCAAAAAAATGTTTCAATAGGTGCTAGAACACGAATCCAATCACATGCATTCATTTGTGAATTAGTTACAATTGGTGAAGATTGTTTCATTAGCCATGGAGCCATGTTCATCAATGACCCATTTAGTTCAGGTGGCCCGGCTAGAGGAGATCAATCTAAATGGAAATCAACAACTATTGGAAACCATGTAAGCATAGGAACAAATGCAACAATAATGCCAGTAAACATCTGTGATAATGTTGTGATTGGAGCTGGTGCAGTTGTCACTAAAGACATTTCAGAATCAGGAACTTATGCAGGAAACCCTGCTTGTAGAATTTAAGTTATTCACCAGGTAATCTCATAGAAGGTAAATCAGCAGCATGTGCAGAGTCCATTTGTTCTACTGTAATCAATGGAGTTAGATTACCACTAAAAACACCAGAAGCCCCAACAAATAGTGCGAATTTGATAGCAACATCTTCAGAAGGCAAATCCAATACCATGAAAAAATCCATAGATCCATATGTCCAATAATATGATTCTAGAGAACCACCCATCTCATTGATCACTCTTTCTGCTTCAGTATAACGAGCCTTACCACCATCTTTCAATAGACCAGCAGCACCCTTTTCAGTATAGTTTCCAGAATACATGTATTTTGGCATAAAATAAACGAAACTCATTATGTATTTATTCATTTTCTATCGAGGAATTAAGTTGCGCTCCAAAACCAGTAGCTAGTAAAGCCATTTCGACCCTTTTCATCCCATCTATTCCAACATCTCCACCATTCAAAGTTGGACCAGTACGTTGACCAGTTGAACGAAGAACAAAATCTCTCAGTTCAGCAGTAAGTGCCGGCTCTCCATTAACAATTTCAATTCGTTCTCGAGGAGCAGCACCAAATCCACCAAATTGTTGACCATGCCCATCATTCGGGTGTGAATGTATCCACAATCCACTATGGTCAAGATAATCCAAAGAAATACTTGCATCCGTGCCAATAATTTGCAATGAGCGTACCTTTCCTCGTATTCTACTTCTCCAAGACAATTCAACGAATCCAACAATATCATTTTGAAATATCATTTGCAAAGAAGCATGATCTTCAATTCCAGGAATTTTTGACTCAGTTGCCACCCCAACAATTTTCTTGAGGTTTATTCCATTTAGAATATCACAACAAATATCAAAATCATGAATTCCAAGTGCTGCAATCACACCATTATCTGGCCTTGGTTCTCTAGTTGCAAGTCTTTCACTAATGATGTGTCTAACTTTTCCTATCTTACCATTCTTTACTAGTTCAGCGGCTTTTCTAACGCCAGAATGATGTCTAAAAACATGACCTACTAATAGTAATCTTCCTGTTTTTTCTGCACACATTATTACTCTCTTTGCTTCCTTTGTATTCATGGCTAATGGCTTTTCAACTAATACATCAAGTCCCATTTCCATCATCATTATTGCAAGAGATGCATGACTAGGTGTAGGGGTAGCTATTGTTACCATACTTACACCCAACGAAACCAATTCTTGAGGGTCTGTTGCATATTCACATCCAAATTCTTCACCAATTTCAATAGCACGTGATTCATCAGAATCGCAAACAATTACTTTGTCAATTAATCCCTCTTCTTTCAGAGTACAAAATGTCCTAACGTGGTTTTTACCCCAGTAGCCAGTTCCTATGACTCCGATGACAACCATGGTTCTCCGAAGAACCCATAGTTGATGAGGACTCGCTGAAACTAATCATACATTTATTCGGAACCGTCTGGACGCATAGTTATGAAGGGACGAGCATGGATACTCATGATCCTCTTTCTTGGAGCAAGTTTTTCTGGATGTTTTGGTGAAGAAAATTTATCAAATGAGTCAGACCAAACTACTTATCCTTCTATTTGGGATCGTCATACTTTGGAATGGAATACCACTGGAACATACAGCTACACTCTAGAACAAGGCCCACACACAGCACTTCCAGTCCAAGAAGCAATGATTCCAGTCGATACGTCAGAAGTATGGGAATCTGGCCCCTCTTCTGCTGAAGTACATTTGTCCTATTGGCTTCCCAGTAACACTGAGGTTGGAGAAAAAGTTCCAGTAATTGCAATAATTTCCCCATATTTTTCATACGGGCCACAAGGTAGTGACTCAACCCCAACAAACACCGTCAGTGCAGGACGAGGTGAGTTTATTTTCGAAAATTTCGTTCCTCATGGATATGCCCTTGCCCAAGTAGCAGTATTTGGAACTGAGGAAAGCAGCGGATGCTTCGACTATCGAGGTGCTGGAGAAGGACTCGGCATTCATTCCGCAGTTGAATGGTTGGGAACACAAGAATGGAGTAATGGCAATGTAGGACTCTATGGAAAGTCATATGAGGGTGCAACACAATGGGAAGCTGCTGCCATGGGGAGTGAACATTTGAAGACAATTGTCCCAATTTCAGGAACAACCGCACTCCATCCTTTACTGTATAAAAATGGAAGTGCAGAAGCACGTTCACAAGTAATGCATATGAATTATTTTTCTAGTACTGTAGATTATAATGAAGATGATTTAGATAATGTCTGCCCAGATATAGCTGAAGGTTTATTTGCAGGTCCAGTGACTTATGTTGGAGGGGAAATGGACCCATATATGGCGAACTATTACGATGAAAGAAGCCACATCGATAAGGCATTTAACAATTGGAATGGTAGTATTTACTGGGTTCAAGGGATGCAAGACTGGAATGTAGATCCCCACCAAGTATTCGGGGGCCCAATAGGCACAAATTGGTATTCAGATTATGCTAATTCTGGTTATGACGTTAGGGGAATCTTAGGTCAATGGGGGCACGACTACCCTGACCAATGGCAAAAGCACGATGATATCGACAGTGGATATGGGGCTGAAGCATTTGAAAACATGACAAGATGGGACTGGGCCCAAGATTTGTTCGAATGGTTCGAATATTATCTCCAAGATAGAGGCACTAAGCCAGACACTAATGCCCAAATTCAGCGTAATGATGGTGTCTGGAGAATCGAGAATATCTGGCCCCCAACAGATTCAGAACCATTACCAGTAGATCTCGGTGATTGTGATTATGATGGGGCTTTTGTTGGTGGAGGAGTATCTGTAGTAGGTGGTGGGCAAGTAATCACAATCGATTGTCCTGATATTAATCTTGAATCAGATATTCATATTTCTGGTTTACCAACAGCTCATCTCGCCGCAGTCCCTACATTTGATGGGGGTCAAGTATTCATCGAAATCCAAGATCTAGAGACTGGATTAAGACTTGGACATGCCACAATGGATGTTCGATATCATGCTGGAGGGTATGAACCCCAAACTGTAATTCCTGGAGAGGAAGTTACTATGATGATGGAATTCCAAGGTATTGACGCAATATTACCTGCTGGTCATGGTATACGTTTGGTTTTAACAGATACAGGTGAAGACTACCTCGCTCCGGCGTGCGGTACAGCATGTACCTTACACATTCTCCCCTCGATGTCGGAGCTCACTTTACCAATTATAGATCGTACCAATTCTACAATTCTTGAAGTTCCAAAACCAACTGAAAACTAATTTTTTTCCATGGTTTTTACTCCACTATCGACGAAACTAAATCTATCAATTGGTGAAGCCATGTTATGGCACCCCCCCAAAGTGGTACAAAACCCTCAAAAGTTTTGGTGCTAACTGATTTTTATCCAGTAGGGCTTCAAGAGACATTTGTAACCCCGACATTGGAAACCACATCATCTTTTTTTGATTATGTTGCAATAATACCAACAAATCTTGAATCAGAAATTGAAGGAGGGATGAGAGAAGTTCCAGAAAATGTAACTATTTTATCAGAAACGTGGAAACAAGCACGACAAACTTGGCCGAAATTATCTTTATTTTCTAAACTATCATTATCTTTACCATTTATTTTTTCTTCCTTTATTGAGAGATATAAGTATTCAACACCAATTTCCGAATCACTTGGAGAAGCGGCTTATGCAAGACACTTTTCAAAGTATATTGAAGCCGCAGTAGATATCAAAGAATATCAAGCAGTATCAGCATATTGGCTAAATAGGCCAGCATCCATAGCCTCAGATTTGAAGAGACGTAACCCTCATCTTAGGTTCATATCTCGAGCACACAGGGGGGATATTATTCCACGTGATAACCGAAAAACAATTCCCTTTCAACCTACAATAATGAGATATGCGGATGAAATACATGTCGTATCTCAAGATGGAGTAGATACACTGAAATCTATACATCCAAAAGCATCTGAGAAGATAGTGGTTGGTAGGTTGGGGACTACAAATCACGAACAAACCCCTCACCGTTCTGAAGATGGGTGCCTAAGAATAATTTCTATGTCAAGAATTGTTGATGTAAAGCGTGTAGATTTAATTGCAAGATCTCTCTCTTTCGTATCCCGTCCTTTACATTGGACTCATTTTGGTACAGGACCAGGTATGGAAGAATTACAAGAATTAGTAGCATCTTTGCCAGATAATATCGATGTATCTCTTCCAGGGTTTATTGAATCACATTCTGAAATTCACTCAACACTTGAATCCAAACCATGGGATATTTTGGTTAATGTATCAACATCTGAAGGTGTCCCAGCATCAATTCAAGAATGTTTTTCATATGGCATCCCTGCAATAGCAACAGATGTTGGAGGCAATCCAGAAATTGTAGATTCAACATGCGGCCATCTCCTCCCCCCCAATCCTAGCCCAGAAGAAATTGCATCAGTCTTGCAAGAATGGGATATACACAATGAATCGAGACGAACAGCAGCTCTCAATAGACAGAGAGAAATGTACGATGTCGAAAAGAATGCCAGAGAGTACGCCAACTCTCTCCATTCAAAACTTTGACACCCAAGGGGTTGAAATCCATACCGCCCATCTCCGAACATGGGAAAACCCTTCTTCACTGACCCAGTCTTCCTTTCTTACATAGAAGGTGAAGAGTTCAGTCCCGGACTTTCAATTGATTTGGATTTCCTTCCTTCTGAACCCCATAACTCTCGCCAAGATACAATTTGTGAAATTGTTCACGGAAAGAAAGTCTTGCATATTGGTTGCACAGATCATTTACCAATAATCGATGAAAAAGTCAAATCTGGAAGACATTTACATACTGCTCTTCTTGATATTTGTGAGAAAGTAGTAGGAGTAGATATAGATCAGGATTCAATTGACCACCTCATTCAGAATTACAACATGTCAGATATTTACAATGTCAATCTTGTTACAACTCCTCAAGAAAAAATCCCATTTGCTAACGATGCTCCCTTTGATTTTGCGATTATGGGGGAAATTGTAGAGCATTTAGATAATCCTGTACAATTTCTTTCCAAATTGAGAACAGAACATGGGGGATTATTCAATAAACTAATTGTCACAGTACCTAATGCCTTCAATTACAATGTTTTGAAACATTGGAAGAGAGGAAATGAAACAATAAACTCCGACCATCGTTTTTGGTTTTCTCCGTATACAATTACACGTGTTCTAAGCGCAGCAGGTTACAATATAAACTCCATTCAAATGGCAGATGTTTCTCAAAAAATGGACATTTTTTCTAGGTTATTTAATCGTTTATTTTCAACAATTGGGTCCCCTAAACGCCTCCGTGTCCCTCAAAAATATGGAGCTACTGTAATTGTAGTAGCATCTAAATAATAATTTAATCAAATTATTGCATTCTAACACTCATTCAAATACCCCTTGTTCTGAGTTATTAATATGGAGTCAATTTCTGATATTGATTTACTTCAAGATAGACCATTGTTCAAAATGGGATTGATTGCTCATGACTATCGGAAAACAGTAATTGCATCTGTGCTCATCATTTGTTTCTCATTAGGGTCGTTAACTGTACTTCTAACACCAGATTGGGTCGAATCATTTGGCGAAGGAGACATGGAATCTGTCGATGCCTTTGGAATAATGGGGGAATCTTTTGGAGAAGTTGATGCTGAGAATACTGAAGTTTTCTACATCTTAGTTCGTCATGAAATTTCATATGATGATCAACGTATACAGGATGCAGTTCGTACGATTCTTGAGCCCATTAGAGATGAACGTTCAGTTTCTATTACTTATTCATGGGAAGTAGACGAAGCCAACAAATCAAATTTTGTAAATGAAACGTCCCAGACTTCACGAACATTAGTTACAATTACACAACCAAGAACAGAGGCAAAATCCTTCATGATGGAACATTGGAAGACGATGACTGGATCAATTGAAGAAGATCCCGATTTTGAGATATGGATAACAGGCCCTTTGGCAGTTGATACTACCTTTGATGTTCGATTGAAAGACGATTTAATTAATTCTGAATTAGGGGTTGCCCCAATTGTTGGTATCGTTTTACTAGTAGTCTTTGGCTCATTAGTTGCTGGGATATTACCTCTCGGTGTAGGGTTCTTGACTGTAATTAGTGCGATGGGTATTACCATTTGGCTGTCTACACTTGAATCAGTTCCAGTGAATAATTTCGCATCAAACATCATTACCTTGTTAGGATTAGGAGTTTCAATCGATTATTCACTCTTCATGATTTATCGATATAGAGAAGAAATAGCAAACGGCCGCGAAATTCGTATTGCAATTGCAATTACAACCGCAACAGCCGGTCGAGCCGTCTTTTTCTCTGGATTAACAGTCGCTGTAGGTCTTCTAGGTTTACTATTTTTTGAAAACACTGGTGCCCCATCACTCGGTATTGGTGGAACTTTAGGTGTATCAATGGCAATGCTCACATCAGTTGTATTCCTTCCTGCTTTGTTTGCTGTTTTAGGCCCCAAAATTAACGCTATTCGCATCCCATTTGGAATGAAAGATACTGTTTCTGACGATGGTCTATGGTCTTGGATTGCAAAGAATGTAATGCAAAGACCATTATCAATTTTAGTACCAATTTTGATACTTCTTGTTGCTGCAGGAACACCATTTTTGCAAGCAGAATACGGCGTTGCTAGCATCCGATCCCTCCCCCCAGATGATATGGCGAGAGAAGGATTAGAAGAAATGTCATCTATCTGGGTTGAAAGTACAGATAATTCGATGTTTATCATTATAGAAATGAATACAGAAGAAGTACTGTTAGAAGAAAATCTTCGTAGTGTTCACGCCTTTGCAAGTGAATTAGTCCAACGCGAAGAAGTACAAACTGTGATTGCTCCAGGATTCTTCGATCAAAATGTAGATGCTAATCAAACAGTACAATTTTGGTTGGCTCCTGAATTACCTCCTGCTCAGTCTGCTCAAAGGGAAGTTCTCAGAGAGAGTTTCATCAGCCAAAAAACCAATCACACATACTTACTAGTTACACTTTCTGATGATTGGAACACACTCGAAGCCCGAGATTTTGTTAAAGATTTGAGACAAGATAGAGAAGCAAACAATATTGAGATAATGGGTGTAGATAAGGATTCAATAATAATAGGAGGATTAGTTGCTTACAACCTCGATGTATTGGATGCAGTAGTCGAAAACCTTCCAATATCTATCGCATTCATATTCATTTCAACATGTATCTTACTCTTCATTCAAGTTAGATCAGTCATTATTCCAATCAAAGCAATTGTCATGAATGTGTTGAGTGTTACAGCAACCTTTGGGATGCTAGTATTTGTTTTCCAAGAGGGAGGATGGGGATTAGATGAAATAATGAATTTTACACCCCAACCTATAGATCCTACTACCCCTGTAATGTTATTCTGTATTGTATTTGGATTATCAATGGATTATGAGGTGCTTATGCTTTCTCGAATACATGAAGAGTGGGAGAAAACAGGAGACAATACATTAGCTGTGGCAAATGGCCTTCAAAAGACAGGCCGATTAGTTACTGCAGCAGCACTAATTATGATGCTAGTATTTGCTGCACAGATATTTGCCTCTGTTGCTATAATCAAACAATTTGGATTGGGTTTAGCACTTGCGATTTTCATTGATGCTACTTTAGTTCGCGCTCTGGTAGTACCGTCCACAATGAGATTAATGGGGACATTGAATTGGTGGGCACCATCATTTTTGCAAAGAAAGAAAAATAATGATTCTGAAGAATAAATCAACAAAGATCAGAACCCAATTCATCTAACAACATTAGCAACTCAGCATCTTCAGGCATATGCATGATTGCTTGCTGAGCAGCAAAAAAAGCAGCCCTTGAATTGCGTTGCATTAGATGTGCTCTAGCCATATTGGACCACGGATGCCCAGGACTCAACGACTTTTCTGAATTAATGGCTGCTCTAAACCAAGCCATTGCATCCTCTACTCTCCTTTTTGACAATAATAATGCCCCAATATCATTCCACGGATCACCTAGATGGGGGTCGGTTTCAATGGCTCTCCGACACCAAGCCATTGCTTCTTCATTTTCCTCACGAATACCGTATGTCCAACCAATCATAGTTGCCGCTTCAGCAGAAGGCCGTAAATTGAATGAAGCACCGAAATGTTCAGCAGCGTATTCAAACATTCCAATATTTTGCATTATATTCCCCATTCGAAATAGCCGGTCAGCCATTACAGCATCTAAATCAGTGGAATCAAAATCAATTTGCATTGATGCCCATAATTGATCCATGGCTTCTAACAAACGAATAGGCCCCGCTCTATCTCTTAGTGAATGATCGCCTATCCCTATCCACGAATTATCTCTCGAAGCCTCACCAATTTCAGCCCGTAATTGTAAATCAGAGAGACCTCCGCTCGACGTAGTATCAGAGATACTTCGGTATATCCGTGGGTCTAATTCATCTGCAGCCCACATTGTTACAGATTCTACAAATAATCCTCCTTCTTTATTTGGAGTTACTGCTTTAATCAAAGAAGCACCTTCAGGTCCAACTGAAACCACTCCAACTCCACGTCCACTTAATCTCCTCATCAACCGCCTTGGGAATTCTTGGCAAGCACCAGTCACTAGAATACGATCCCACTCTTCCCCACTCTCTTCAATATCTGAGATTTTAACACGATTAATTCCATGAAACTCTACTTTACAATCATAATCTATTGCTAATAAATCTAAATCCCTGTCTTTCCAATTAGTTTCTAGAAAATCTCTTCTTTCCTCGTTTGCATCAATAATGCAAATCTCAGAAGCACCAAGTCTTAAGATCAATTCAGTCCACCAATTTCCTCTAGGGCCAACCAACAAAACCCTCTCACTATTTTCCATTTGAAGAAGTTGCATAATTTGGACAGTTTCATAATGCCCAGGTAAAAGTGCCCCCCTTTCATCAGCATATTTCCACCAAGGAAGCGTTAGTGCAGATGCAGCTAATCCTGGGATACCTAGTCCACTAGGTAATGGCCACAGAGCAAGACCTCGATTTGATGCTAACATTGCATTTCGTACATGGTCGTCAATTAATACACCATTTTCTTCCAATCTTTCAATTACAATTTTCTCTGAAGGAAGAACAGGATATTCATTACATGTAGGTAGACTTAGTAGATCACAATCTGAACCATCAAATTCATCCCAATTTGAAGCCACAAACCAATTAATGTAAGGAAGGACTTGAACTCAACTGGTAATATTAACCATAAATTACGTTTTTCAACACTTACTTTTCATGCCGAATCAAAAACAATATCATTAACTGAATTAACAACAAAATCGGGAGTCCACGAATAACTGTCAACATCTTCTTGTGTTGCTTCACCAGATAGAACAAGAACACTTACCACCCCAGAAGCCTTTGCCATTTCCATATCAGTGTACAATCTATCTCCAATCATGGCAACTTTATTTGGTTCAACCCCCTCGATTTTTAATCTTCCAAGAATCATTTCTGCTCTTGGTTTTCCAGTGATAATTATTGGTTGAACGCCAGTAGTAAGTTCAATCATTTTCAATATTGCACCAACATCTGGCAACCCTCCATCTGGTGAAGGACAAACAATATCTGGATGAGTAGCCACTAATGGAATTTTTTGATGAATTAGAGATGTAGCTTTACTTAATTTTTCATAAGTCAATTCTGTATCATAACCTAATACAACACAATCAACACCATCTTCTAGACATTCAATCCCACTTTCCACCATCATTTCTTTCATGCCTTCTGTCCCTAGACAATACACCTTTGTCCATTTTTTAATTTTCAACCATTGAATACAGTCGTGGGTTGAAAGTAAAATATCATCAGCAACGGCATTTATTCCCATTGAATTTAATTTCATTACATATTCATTTACAGATTTACTTGAGTTGTTTGACAAAAAAATAGTCTTTATCTTATTTTCATGACATCGACGAATGAAATCTACTGCTCCAGGGATAGGTATTCCACCCAAATGAATAGTCCCATCTAAATCTAATAGAACTATTTTCATTCCTTGAAGAAAAGATACCATCTTCTCCCTCACAAAATAATATTTCTAAATAACCATAACGGACTATGCAGTTTTTTTTGCGCATCCTTAGAAGCCAATGCATCTGTCAATGCATCTTGTAGAGCTGGTCTCTTTGCCGCCTTTTTCACAAACATATTCATCAAACGCTTCCTCTTTACAATTTTTTGAATCTTAAATGAATTACTCAATTCGGGGCCCAACGCGTCCCA
Organism: Euryarchaeota archaeon UBA125; assembly: GCA_002502625.1. Lineage (GTDB taxonomy): Archaea > Thermoplasmatota > Poseidoniia > Poseidoniales > Thalassarchaeaceae > MGIIb-N2. Next base: position 96,583 of record DAPV01000035.1, on the reverse strand, counting down.
AAGTTTCTCCATATATTCATTGGCCATTTCTTCAGGAAAACCATCTGAATGTTTAGAAGAGTCAAACAAAGACACTGCCAATTTTGCAGATAACAATGCATTACCAACCCCCTCTCCACTGAATGGATCAACTAAGCTCGCAGAATCTCCTACACACACAGCCCCAGCCATTGCAGTTCGTCTAGGTTGCAATTTCTGCCTCTTCCTAGGACTTCCGAATGGGAGTTGCCATCCCTTTCCACTTCCTTTTACCATAGTAGCATCCTTAAACCGCTCTTTGAATAATGGATGTTCATTAATGAGTTTGTGCTGAAGTTTCCTCAAAGATTTCTTAACACCAGTTTGTTTTCTTTGTTCAGATATTACCATACCTATTCCAACATTTACAACCCCTTTTTGTACTGGGAAAATCCACCAATATCCAGGAATTACATCGTCTACGAAATGCAGTTCAATAGAACCCTCTTCATCACCAACACCTTTCACTCCTGTCCAATATTCACGATATGCTCCACAATAATGATCATTATCTTGTAAAACATCTCCATTTAATTCTTCAACGATTTTTTTGGCCACCGGGCATTTCCAACCCCCCGCTCCGATAACTAATGGAGCAGAATGAGAAGATACAGATTCTCCTTCAATCACTACTCCTGTAATACGAGGAGAGGGTTCAGATTCATGAACAACTTCAACCACTTTGGTTCCTTGAACAACCTTTCCATTATTCTCTATCACTAATTCGGTAGCTCTTTTGAACATCATATAGTCAAATTGTATTCGTGGAAGCGCATAACCAGCCTCCTTTCTTTCTACATCTTCTTTAGGTAATGAGATGGTAACATTCTGACCATTTGAACTACTAAACAACATCCCAGTTACTCTAAAATGAGGGGTTGCTTCTATCATTTCTTTAACTCCTAATTCCTTTACATGCCGTAGTGATTTCCCACCAACAGCGTCTCCACATATCTTATCCCTAGGCCAAACAGCCTTTTCGATCAGTAGGACTTTGTTACCATTCATTGCAGCATATGATGCAGCAGCCGATCCCCCGGGGCCTCCGCCTACGACAATGACATCAAAATTTTCACCATCTTGTGGAGCGCTGCCTGTATCGATCGGCACAGTCCAGTCCACCGCCATAGTTGGTGATGATAACATTCAGGACTTGAACGATTCCTATAGCGGAAGATTCAATCCATGAACTACTTATTACAATTTATGTCAGTCATTAAGCTCGTCACTACTCTTCCGATTTCGATGAAAGAGTTTGAAGTGGGAGAGTGGGCACATGCATTACTTTCCGAAAAAATAGTTGCATGCATACAAATTGAAAAAATAAGATCAATGTTTTCTTGGGAAGATAAAATCAATTCGGAGGAAGAATGGAGGATCACATTAACTACAAAATTAAGTGTAATTCATCAGATTATCCAAGCAATTCATGCAACTCATCCTTATGACGTACCACAGATAGTTTGGCATGCAGTAAATTCAGATCAAAACTATAATAATTGGATTAATGAGGTAATTACAAATGAATGAATTTGACATCTTAGTAGCATCATCATTAGGATTAGGTTTAGCCGCAGCAAGTGGTTTCAGAGTCTTTATTCCTCCATTTCTTTACGGTCTCTTCTTACGCATAGACATGGTTCCTATTTCTATACCAATGACTGGCATTAGTGAGTGGATGGCATCCGACATAGGATTGATTATTTTGGGTGTAGCAATGATTGTAGAAATACTTGGATATTACGTCCCTTGGATAGATAATTTACTCGATACAATCGCCTCACCTGCCGCAATTATTGCAGGTGTAATGATGATGTCTTCAACTTTATCTGATACTCATCCAGCATTACAATGGGGGGCTTCAATTATCGCAGGAGGAGGAGTTTCAGGTACAATTCAAATTGGTACTGTTGCAACTCGAGCAGTCTCTACAGCTACCACAGGTGGCCTTGGAAACCCTATTGTTTCAACCATTGAAGCAGGGGCATGTATTGTTTGTACCATTTTGGCCATCTTATTACCAATAATTGCTTTATTTCTAGTGATTGTATTGGTCGGTTTTTCAGGGAAACAGGTGCAGAAACGCTTCTTCAAAAACTCTTCCAACTCTATTGATGTTGGTTGAAATACTCTGAGAATTACTCAACATTATGTCTTGGGAATGGGATTGGAAAACAACACTTAATCGCAAAATTGCGATTGATGAAGCAATGACTGCATTGGTAGAGTTATCTCACGAACTTGAACAAGAATTAGGTGAACCACCCTGGTCATTATCAAAGATATTGATAGCTGCTATAGAGGCAGACTATGAAAATACACAATCAGATCAAGACTCCCAAATTTCAATGCCTGAAATTAATTTATTTGAAATGTTGAAATCCCTCCCCAATTCTACACTTTGGCCCATGATATACACTGGCCTATCTCATATTCTATGGACCAAGACTTGGGACTCGGATAGCAATTTAGATCCCAGAGTGTTTGATGTCTTTAGATTAAAACTTGAAAAAGAAGAAGACTCAATAGATCATCATGGTTTTAAGAAATTAATAGATATGGATAATACTGCGAAAAAAGATGTAGTAAAGGCTCTATGTAATACAAACAGAATTTCAGAATCAACCTCGAATTTGATATTAGATAAAATCGAGCAAGGAGATCAGGAAACCAATATTGATGGTTTTGAAGTTGGAATGGAAGTTCAAAAGATCGAAAAATCCCCTGAATTTCTGAATGGACCAGGATGGCCACCATTTGCCAAAGAGAATGAAACTGCAATAATTGATAGAATTGACGAATCCGACTCCACTCTCTTTCTGAGATTTAAAGAAAACAAACTCTGGTGGATTAGTTGTGATTTAGTTGAACCAACTAATTCTACATTCAATTAATGATAATTTCAATTAATAGACATGATTCCAACATCGAGCCCTCAACCAATACAATTTATTCATGTCTTGATTACCCCCCCAACAATTGGTGTGGATAATGGACGACGACAAAAGATTCTCGACCAACGCGATTCATTCAGGAACCTACCAAGCAGATGGGGCAGTAAACACTCCAGTATATCTTTCTTCTACATACCGATTGGATGAAGAACGCTATGCAGGCTGGGCAGCAGGTGCACAACACACCCTCCTTTATGCACGGATTTCATCTGTGAATTCAGAAGCAGTTGCTAAGAAAATTGCTACATTAGAAGGTGCTGAAGACGGAGAAATATTCTCCAGTGGAATGAGCGCAATATCGACCACTCTAATGGGTTTACTTTCTAGAGGAGACCATGTTGTCGCATCTCCAGATGTATATGGTGGCACATATGGTTTGATGGTCGAAGACCTTCCACGTTTTGGCATAGAAGTTACCATGGCAGATATCAGAGATCCAGCTTCATACGAAGCAGCGATTCAACCAAACACCAAAATGCTGTATAGCGAATCTCTTACCAATCCAACATTAAAGGTCTGTGATCTAGAAGCAATAGCAGAGATTGCTCATCGACACAACTTGATTTCAGTAGTCGATAATACATTCACATCACCTTGGGCAATACAACCGATTTCAATAGGCCATCATTTGGTCATTCATAGCACTACAAAATATTTGAATGGCCATTCAGATCATATTGGGGGGGTGGTTGTAGGAAATAAGGAACTAATTTCTCAAATTTTCTCTAAGAAAATACATTTTGGTGGTTCTGCAGATCCTCATTCATGTTTCATGTTAGAACGGGGGATAAAGACACTAGGCGTTCGAATGCCAACTCATGCATCAAATGCTGCTGAATTAGCACGTAGATTATCAGATCATCCATTAATTGAGAAAGTAATACATCCTTCTTTACCAGATCATCCTGATTTCGATGTTGCTCAGAGAATCATGCCCAAAGGAACTGGTATGTTGGCCTTTGTGATAAAAGGAGACGATCGAGATGCGATGAAATTCATGTCTCGTCTCTCAATTATTTTCGAAGCAACAAGTCTAGGAGGAGTCGAATCTCTGATTGAAGTTCCAGCAACATCTTCACACATGTTCGTGCCCCCAGAAGTTCGATTGAAATCTGGAATCGACCCAGGTTTCATTCGCTTGAGTGTAGGCCTAGAAGATATAGACGATATTTGGTCAGATATTTGTACGGCCTTAGAAGAATAGTCGCATTTTTTGGTGAAAAATTATGGAAATAGAAGTCAATAAAAAGAAGTTGATTTAAGATATGTTTTCGGTATGCTGATATTATGGATAGGTGCAGTCCTAGTACTCTTAATTTTCATTGATTTTCTGATGAATGTTCAAATTAATCCAATCGCTCCTTTAATCCCATCTGTTTTAATTCCTTTAGGAATTTACATGATGAAAACATCAAGATATGCAACTTCTGTTGGTAATAGGGGATGGGCCGCCGCAACGTCACATTTACGTGGTGGATTACGTTAATTTAACGGTCCTTCCGATTTCTTTAATCTCAGTTCACCTGAACTACGTATTCTACCAACCTGATATATCAGAAATCCTATAGAGAACAAAATCATAAGTTCAAGACCTAAAAACTTAGGATTGAATCCTTCAGAATCAACCTGATTCAAAATTTCGGTTTCATTATCTGTATTATTTTCTATCTCCGACTCAATTATGAGTGGCTCGACGTTTACTGTTCCAACCATCCCCACGCTTTCATGCGGCTCACAAACGAATTCATACGTACCATTTTCTCCAACACTGAATGTATATGAATAGTCGACATTTCTTGAGGGCTCACCTGAATCGAACAATCCATTAGATTCTACTGCATTATGTGGAAGTAATTCTCCACTCCAGAAGAAGCGAATCGTGTCTCCTTCATTCAATGTCACTTCTGATGGTGAGAATCTGAGATTCGTACTATCAACACTGATTAATACAACCTCAATATCTTGATCAGATTGCTCTTCAGCCAGTGTTGTAGGGCTTAGTATAACAAATAACACCAAACAAAAAAGCACAAAAATAGACTTGTTCACAGATATGGCAAGAATTTGGAAGGTATTAACTGATGTATTGTTTCAATCCTTAAAACTAGGCAATTCTGAATTATTTCCCATAGTTTTTGCCAAGGATTTCATGGCTTCCACATATTCCTTTTTACTCCCGCCTCCTTCGATTAATTTGACACTCTCACCCCATAAATCTTGAATCAAACGAATCCAATCACCACCTTTGTCTCTAGCTACCTCATCAAATCTCCAAGCTTCAGATTCTGCTTTCTCATGTGCAGATAACCAGGCCCATCCAATTGCAGACTCATTTACATCTGATCTCTTACGTACCATTCCAGTTGTAGATCCTAATCCGTCTGCATGTGCTTTACAGATTAATTCATGAGCAAAATTAAGTGGTTTTGGTAATTCTTGATCAACCCATGGAAGAACATTCAATCTAGCCTTAGTTTTTCGTTGCGAATCTATATTTTTCAAGAATGCATTAAATCCTTGCATTTTTCTCATTTGAGTTGAGTGTAATTTATCAGCCTCATCTCCTATTATTCCGAATAAGTCTTCTAGAATAATATGGCCATAATCTTCCCAAAGAGCATTCAAAATATCATGCCCAGCATTCATTTCAATTCTTACTACTTCATCAGGAGATGAGAAAACTACCCCGTCTTTTCGAACGTGTAATCCTTCCTTCTTTCCATCAATTGCAGTTTGAATAGCATGCCTTTCCAAATCAGTTCCATCAATTGCATTAACTCCCTCTTGAATATCTTTGAACCACTGATTTGAAAGAACAAATCCTTCATCAATTGAAGAGGTAACAGCCCCCTTTAATTTTCCAACCAAGTCCTTGTCAGTTATCTGAAGATCTCCCCAAGCTTCTAAAATTTCTTCGACAGCATCATCAGTGACAGTTGGTAATTCACGATCTTCCGGCCATCCATTCGGGATCCACATCCAATCAATATGTGCAATTCTAGTTAACTTTGGAGGCAGCATTCTCAATGATAAGTGGCCCACAAATCCAGTGTCACTTGCCGTTAACTGTGTTGAATCAATTCCGACTACAGTTCCATCGTTGAAACTTATTCTTAACCAACCTCCTTCTGTAATCTTTGAATTGTCAATATCATCCATACTCAATCCTTTAGATAACCAAACCCCATTCTCTTCATCATCATTATTCGATAACTTGATTGGAGCACCCTTTAGTCCAGAAGTTACCCATCCTTTCGGTAATATTGGACTAACACCTGTACATACAGTTTGGTTTCTTCCTCCGAAAAACCAGAGCCCTGCTTTAGCATGTTCTCTCCAAAGAAGTAAACGTAATGGGATAGCATGTAGATTTTGTACTGAAGCAAGATCAGAAGGTGCTGCTAGCCCTCTACGTAAGTAAGAGTGCTTACCATAGGCAGGATTATCAAAAATTGAAACGGTATCAAAATCTTCCTCATGAGCAGCAGCTAGCGATCCAGCTAAGGCCCTAGCCTGAGCATCTCCCCTTCGCTTACTCATTCTTTTTTGTAACCATTTCCTATTATTTCGTTTGTTGATTACTTTCTCCATCTCTCGAACAGTCTTCTTCAATGGGTCTCGTCTAGGAAAGTCACCATCTTCATGTCTAGTAGGTATTACTTTTTCTGGCTCTTCTAATAGCCCATCGAGATTATTTCTCAGTCTTTTTTGAATTGTTTCAGAAGCTTTTTTGATCCCCTTCATTTTGAGCTTCCGTCGCTTATCTTCGCCCGGAAATCGAACTTGAGCCGGACCTTTCATTGTTCTTCGTACCCCCCCTTATCGTTTCAGACCTGTGATGGAGCTCCTTGCTCATTTCTTTGTCCAGCGCTGTAATGCTGTAACTTCAACTTCACTCAGTTCGGACGGAATTACTAGACAATGTAACCCACCTTCAGTGGCACCACTTAATTCTGAAACAGAAAGATATCGAATTGCTTGCTTCTTAGTCCCCATATCACTACAGAGAATAACCATTAGTGAAGAAATTTCATTACAAATTTTGACCACCGAATCAAATTTCATCCTATCATATACTGTATCTGTTGGCATTTCTTCACTATACAAAAGTAATTTTTCTGCCATTGATAGTAAGGACTCGACGGCATCCTTAGGTTGCATAGGACGCTGGTCACCAGTTCCAGCACCAGTTGGATCTAAGTCAAGGAATGCAAGAGTATGCAATCCTTGAGCATGATTCAGTCCAATTACCTCTAGAGGAGAAGTGGCGATCCATCCTCCTTCATACGAATAGGTCAGTGTTGTTTGTCTTCCGAACTTGTAATTAGAAAGGCCAACAGCTCCCGATACAATACTTGTTATCGAAATACCATGTATTACTGAACAGGATACACCAGCTTCAGCAGCTTGTAGTTGCAAGTCGACGTGAGTAGTTGCTTGAAGCGGGTCTCCGACAACCAACAATGCAACAGAAGAAGTGGATGCCAATTCGAGAAGTTGGGCTGGCTTCTCTACTTCGGGGCGCATAATTTTTTCAATAGGTCCAATTCTGTCTTCAAGTTCAGAAAGATCTTCTTCTGACCAAAGCGCAGTATATGCTTCATATCGCCGATGGTCAGCAGCCTTTGCCGCACTAATTGCCCCTTCAGTCATATTGGAAACCCCTCCTGGGCCCATACCGATTAGGAATAAACCGTTAGAATCCATGCAATTCTCTCCGTCACCGTCAAATCAGTACCCTGACTGGTTAAGATGGGTTACATGCGTCATTTGAGCGTACCGACTGATAGGGCCCAAGAAATTATTGAGATAATTCGAGCAAATGATTGGCAATCTTCAGAATTTCGAATACACCAAATCGAAGAAAATAAGATAGTAATTCCTTTGAGTGATGAATTTCCTGATATACTTCCTGAAAACATAATTGGAGATATTGTATACATCAATCCAATTTCAAACCCTCAAAATCATGGCTCATGGAAAGAAATTTTTGAGAAAGAGATAGGTCAAGAAATGTTTTCAAGATTAGATGATAGATTGTCGACAGGACATGAAATAATTGGAGATATTATGATTCAACCTGCCCATAGATTCAGCGACGAGATTCCAGATTATGTTGATGCTTTGGTGAGGGCAAAAATGCAAACTCACCCCAGAATTCGACTAACTCTTTTTGATTATGGAGTAAAAGGAAAATTTCGAGTTCGTGATTTAGAGGTTGCAGCAATAAGATTGGACAAAATTCTTCAAGGAAATGAATTAGAAGAGGTTCCAGTTGAATTATTGAATTCAGAAACAATCATCAAAGAATCTGGATTACAGATTCATCTCGATCCTAGAGAGGTATACTATTCAGGAAAATTAGAAAATGAACGTTTGGAAACAACTCGTAAACTTTTACATTTTAGAGACGAAATAAACAGACCATTAGCGGTTTGCGACTTATACTGCGGGGTCGGTCCCAATCTAGCACACCTTCTTTCTCACCATGGATTAACAGGTTCAATTTTAGCTAATGATTTGAATCCTGCTTGTATCCCATATTTGTTTAGAAATCTTTCTCCATTGAAATCGTTATCAGTTTCTGAAATCGATGGGATTCTCCAAGTTACTGAAGAAATTCAAGTAGCAAATATGGATGCTCTAGTCTTGGCCTCGGATAGAAATCAACACGGTTGTTGGGATGTCTTATTTGTTAATTTGCCACATGACTCATTGGAACACCTACCTCATCTGATTCATTTATTGAGAAAAGATACACCGTCAATAATTCGAGGGTGGAGTATATTGCCCACTGATGAATTATCAACACTATCAGATAGATTATTTTCGATTTTACCAAATAGGTGTTCTCATTCTGATATTTCTTTCAAAGTAAGAAAACAATATGGAGCAACTAAATCGATGGTTGGATTTTGGATCAGAATCCAACCTGAATGATGTTATTTTTCAATCATAAATGGCGCCCCGACCGGGATTTGAACCCGGGTCGCAGCCTCGACAGGGCTGCATGATAGGCCACTACACCATCGGGGCAGGGATTCTTCCCAAGGCCAACCTGTATATAATCGGCTTGCTACATTAGAAACTCGATGGACGACGAAACTCAACCCCCAACCTCCCCACAAACACGCCCAACTTCCCGTAATCGTGCTCGACCCTCAATGGGAGGTTCTGGCTTATTTGGGGCTCCAAAAACATCACCCGTTAACAATACAACAAATCCAGAAAACTCGGAATTTTCAGACATGATCCAACAAGCATCTTCTCAACCTCCAATAATCACTGAACAGTCCTTGGTACAAGATTCTGATTTCTTAGTTGAAAGCGATCTTAATTTCCATTCATTATTCAATAAGATTGGAACCAGAATTCATTTAGATTCCTTAATTCGTTCCAATGGTGGAATAATAGCTCAATTAGACCCTACTGTCGCTGGTATTGTTCATATGACTAAGAACGGAACCATTCTATCTGAATTAAGTCCATCAGACATTATATCTTCTAATTTGGGGATGAGTGCATCTAAAGAAGCTCCAGAGCACCATAGATTGATATTTGTTTTACTCGCACAACTTTCTCTCAATAATCCAGGTAAGGCAGCAGCAATTTTGACACATTCACCTTGGACAGTAGCGGCATCTAGCAATGAAGATATTTTCGTATTAGATGTAAGTCACATAGGCCTTGGTAGAATTGCAATTATTGATGAAGGGAGCGAAGAAAGTCAAATCGGCGAGATTACCGAAGCCATAACTCAAATGACAGGTCCAGCAATTGTAATTCGAAATCAATTTATTCTTGGTTTTGGAACCGATCTTGCATCTATTGCCTTAAATCTTACAAAATTAGAACAAGAAATGCAAAGAAAGCAACTTGTGAATTAATGATAGTTTCATGGAGTGACTGTTTGGGGCACATCCATGGGTGAAACCGAGCCCCGCATGTTGATCGATGTGATTGATAACGGGGGACAATGGACTCACAGAGAATGGAGAATGCTCAGATATCTTGGTGTTGATACGAAAATTTTGCCAAATGATACGCCATTGAATGAGTTACGGAAGTTAGACGGACTCATTCTTTCGGGTGGAGCGGAACGAGTGGGGGTTACTGGAGAATTAGCAAATTGTGCACAATATCTTACATTAGATATCCCAATATTGGGTATTTGTGCAGGACACCAATTCATGGCAGGATATTATGGTGGCCAAGCAGCACCGGCACCTGAACCAGAATTTGGTGCTGCCCAAATTAGTTTAGTCGACGGAGGAGGCTTAATTTTTGCAAACACACCAGAGATTCAACAAGTTTGGGAATCACATAATGACGAAGTCACTATAGTCCCAGAAAATTTCCGAATTACGGCTAGCAGTGATTCATGCAAAGTCCAAGCAATGGAAAATGAAACTAAAGACAGGTTCGGCCTCCAATTCCATCCTGAAGTTGATCATTCAGAGTTTGGTAGAAAAATGTTTGAAAATTTCGTCGATGTCTGCAAAAAAGCAAAATCATCATAATTCACTTGGGGTATTTTTTTTGACATTTAATTCAGAATATCAACCATTTTTTCAACCACCTAGTTGGATTATTGGACCCGTTTGGATGGTTCTTTACACAATGATTGCCATTAGCTTCTCCATTTTTCTTACTAAAATAAATGAAATTGACTATTTTGCTATTATTGTAATCTTATTCCTCATACAACTTGCGCTCAATTTTACTTGGAGTGGCGTGTTTAATTCTGCAAATTATCTTATGTCTAGTCTTATGATTTTGGGAATGGTCATTTTCACAACAATATATGCTTGGTTGATATACGAACACGCTCCAACAGCATCAAAATTAGTTTGGCCGTATATCGCCTGGGTTTGTTTTGCTGGGATTATCAATGTGGCATATTATTTGAACGACATAACTGATTAAGTGATTATTCATTTAATGACTCCTTCAGTTGTTGTTTGGATAAAGATATGGAAAAACGATTAGCAACCCAATGACCCAACGACAGGCCATTCAATCATGTCGCTGGTTGAGTTAACAAACCGTCCGTCCCAAGTAGCGTTACAAAGACGATAATCGGGATAATCATAATCACCTTCAGCATCAATTCTAAGCGCCGAGAAACTTACTGCAGAATCTTCTGACTGATCGGCTACTGCTGTTATCAATCTTACATGCGTTACATTACTAACCGTTTTGTCAAATTGATGCCTGTACCATTCATTGTAAGAAAAATTTTCATGCACTTCTTCGAAAGTTGCCCCCCTCTCGTATTCACCAAACATGAATCGAGACGAATACTGTAATTCCCAGTTTGAACCATTATCAGTGGTAGTTTCTATGGTGACACCAGAATAGCCATTTGTAAGGCCAAGTGGATGGTCCATTACCAAAATACTAACTCCATCAATATTAGTTACATGATCTAACCGATATGTAAACTCGAAACCCTGCGTATCTCCCACTCTGTATTGGTAGTTGCAAACGCCTCCATTTATTGCCAATTCCATTTTAGAATCGGTATTTGTATTACGATTATCCATCCCATATGACATGGTCTCTCCGTTAACGGTGTCATAATCTGCTACCAATTCACTTTGCATAGTTATTGGCACTGTTACAGGATAGTGATTCGTACCATCACACCAAGTATCGGGTATCTCCTCCTCGAAGACCTCGTCCATAATCGCACCCAATGGCGTGAAAAAGTATAAACCAAACAAAATAAAAACCAACACCGGGAAGCCATTATTTAACAAAACACGCAAACGTGAACCAATTCCTATTCCAGAATGAGTTTGAATGGTTTCTGAGTCTTTTACTAAATGTTCACTGGCGGATTTAATTTCATTATCTAGTTGAAAGTCCAACTCCTGTTGCTGTATCGAATGTTCTAGTTGTTGCTTAAAAACATCAACTAAATCCTCACTTTGCTGTACATCTTCTTCGAAGATTATTGATTCAAGATATTTTAGCGCATCATCAATATTGCCGGTTTGCTGATGCTGCATTGCACCATCAACCCAGTACTCAATTAGCCCGCTCTCGATGTGCATCTGAAAAAAACGTTCACCAGGAGATAATTGTAAAACCCAGAACTCTTTGCTAGAAGAGAGTAGATCAACTACTTCTCGAGGTAATTCATTGGATTTTTCAAGTGAGATTTCTTTTTTCAGAGATTCCGTATTAATTACCAGAGGATTGGAGAATACAACAGATTCAGAGCTAATTCCCAAGAATGTTTGACTTTGCGACTGGATATTAGTTGGTGGAGTTGACAAATTGTCCTTCTGTCTTATGATTCCAATACCTATCCCTATGTTGTATAATCCACCAAATACTATCATTCCTCCAACACCTATGAAAGGCAAACTAAAGAAAATCAAAAACAGTCCTTCAAGACCTTCGTTAAGAAGTATACCGACTCCTGCAACGAGGGTAAACAGACCTGCACCCAAAAATGGAGAACCAAAAGCAGTCATAAACAGCGCTCCAAGAACACCACCTTCGCCACTTAAGTCAGGTTGGTAATCATCATCCATGCATTCTCGTGCAACCTTTCTGTTTTCAATATTATACCGTCGCATTCAATAATGAGGCCTATGTCGGCGTGTTATGGCAGAAGTCGACTATCGATGTCTTAGGTGTGGACACATGATTGCTATTGATACAATGGGTGAAACCAGTACACTTCAGTGCAAATCCTGCGGCTATCGAATTTTCTCTAAACCCCGACGTGGTGGTTACAAATCAGTTATTGCAGAATAATTACCCTTGCGTTGAATTGAAAGACCCCCCCTCAGTTCAGTGTGTGTGGCACTTTGGTTAACGACACACTCCCCTCGTCGTTTTGATGAGTTATTATTGCCCCAAAACCTTCGTGACGCTTTATTTTCTGCAAGTATGGAGGGTGACCCTCCACATTTGTTGATATCAGGTCCAACAGGTTGTGGGAAAACAACAGCTTGGAAGTTAGTTGCTCGGCAAGTTTTGGGCCCGGGTTGGGAAGCAACACATCATGTGTTACAAGCTAGAGATTTAGCGGGATCATCTGGAGCAATGGGTAAGTTTGAAGAATTTTTGAAAGGCGGATCCGATTCATCATCCACATTAGCAAATAGAACTAGTTTGGATGCGTTTGATAGATCATTATGGGAAACAAACTCATCAGATCCTCCTCCAGGAGGAGAAGAAATAGATTTACAAGATGGAAGAATTCCAATTTCCAGATTAATCATTATTGAAGATGCAGATCACCTCGGAATGAAAAGACAAGCATACCTTAGAAGAATGATGGAAAAATCAGGAAAAACATCTCGATTTATTTTGGTAGCTAGATCTCCAAGTAGGATAATTGACGCTTTACGTTCTAGAACTAGATCTATTCGTTTACCTTCTCCCACTTTAGAACAAATCGAGACTCTACTTCGTGAAATTGTTACCAAGGAAAACATAAAAGTTTCAGATGGTGTTTTTGGAGATATTGCACATATTTCAAATGGAGATCTACGTAAGGCAATTTTCACTCTTGATTTATTGGTACATAGGGGATTAGCACAAGATAGAGAAGCAGTAGTAAGATTAGTCAATTCTGTCACATTACAAGCGGGCCGTCATATGGTTGAATTGGCCATACGAGGTAGAGTGAATGAATGGAAGAATGAACAAGTTGGTAATAGAAGAAAGCGCACTCCAGCAGGAGCATTACGTGAATTAGATAACATGCTTCGTGAACATGCATTAGAAGGCAGCGATATTGTAAATCAAGTCCATATGGCAGTAATGAATGGTCGATTATCTATTCCTGATTCTATGCGTCAAGAGTTGTTAGACGCATTGGCTTTAACTGAGGTTGAAATGATTGGAACTCAAAATCCTCGAATCTATCTACAAGATCTTTTGCATCGTTATGGAACTATAGGACGGGCATATGGCCTTTCAATTGGGTAAAATACGGGCGCGGCAGGATTCGAACCCGCGGTCCCCGGCTTAGGAGGCCGGTGCATTATCCAGGCTATGCTACACGCCCATTCCCAATGGAATCGCCCTTCCTTCATGAATCGTTGCGATGGGATGAAGTTGGTTGATGCTAACGGAGAGTCATGGAGGGCGACGAATCTCTCGATCTATCGTCGACCACGCCGTTGGAAATTCCAGATCCTGATGGCGACAATATACCCTTAGATCAATTTGAAGAAAATGCAGAAATCAATACAGATAAACTTAGGAATATATCTGTAAATTTCTCATCATCTTTGCCCATTAAACTTTTGAGATTGTTATTGGGCCCCATCATGATATTTTGTTTGATAGTTTTGATGGTATTCTCAGAACAAGTAGAGACAAATGAAATTGGAATTTTTATGATAATTTTCCCATCATTGGTACTCCTTCCTTCTTGGTATGCCGCCGAAAAACAATTTGCCACTGCTGAGAATGATTTTGGCGACAACAACAAAAATACAGATAAATTATCTTTAAATTCATTCCCTGGAGCAGAACGAATCTTGAGTATGATACGAGAAAATAGATTGAATGAAAGAATACGTTTAGTGACATTTTCTTCAGTTGGAATTTTGGTACTTCTGCATAATAATTTCGAAGAAGGCAGTCCAGGAAATGTTTTGATTTTAATGACTAGTCTAATTCTTTTATCTATTGGAGTAGCACAAACAATACGCTTGGAAAGATCAATTCTAATGAGATCTACTGAATTCAAATATTTACCATTCCATGCCCCAACACAACATAGTAGTCAGATGCACACAGTTCTAAGTGATCTAATTGAGGCTCACATGGATCCAGATTCAGCTTCACAATGGTCTGCGTGGTTAGATGAACTTAAACCATCTATCCGAAATAAATTACCAGCAACTTTGGCTAGAGAAAGAATAGTTCAAGCTGTATATCTCTCAAATATGACTGGCGAAGATGGAACTAATGCCTGGAAATTGAACAATATCTTGACTTCAATTGTAAGAAGAGAAATGCGAGATAGAATTATGAAACAAGAATCTATTTCATCAGAATACGAAGATCTTTCTTCCCCCCAAAGTGAGAAACCATTACCATTCAATATTACCACTCTTAACCGTCTATTGGAACATACAGAGGCTTGGCAACCTGGGCTATTCAGAATTATCCGTAGAGTAAGAAATGACATACTTTCAGGCAATGTATCACTTACAGATTCTGAATGGCGAATGGATCATGATTTGCCTCTTGCATGTTCAGATGGTCAAGGAGATTTATTCTTGATGATTCATAATTTTGGTGAAACCGAAGAAACTGTAGAAGTAGAAGTAGTTGTACCAGACGGTCTTCCAATTTCTCAAACGTTTAGAGT
Source organism: Euryarchaeota archaeon UBA125 (assembly GCA_002502625.1). Classification (GTDB taxonomy): domain Archaea; phylum Thermoplasmatota; class Poseidoniia; order Poseidoniales; family Thalassarchaeaceae; genus MGIIb-N2. The sequence continues at coordinate 81,262 of DAPV01000035.1, read as the reverse complement.
AACTCCACAACCCACCCCTTGTTTGCCCGCTGCTATTCCTCTGAATACCATGTCAATGACAGAAACACTTGCAGATCGCCTTTCCATTTTGATGGAGAGAGGCCTCGTATTATGGATTGGAATTGCTTGGTCCCCTAAGAGTAGGGGGCAACACCCTGTCCAGATTCATTTACGAAAAGAAGGCGGAGAAACTATTTCATCAGTAGTATTGTCTACCGATGTTCTACAACGTAGTGGTGGATCAGGAAGTACTCAAGTTAGAATGAGGCGAGCAAGTAGTCTAGGTATTGAAGCACTTCGAGAGGTTAGTAGTACTTTGAAGATGAGATAATTTAGTAACTCTTCAAGCCGCCGCGTTTATGTTGTTGCTTCATGTGGCCACTACATCGGGTGAGTCAATGGAGTCTTGGGATGTACTAGTCATCGGTTCTGGAATTGCAGCACTTAGGTCAGCAATCGCTGCCTCAGATGCAGGTGCTACTGTAGCAGTAATCGAAAGTGGCGGACCTAGTAACGCTCAGTCAAAAACCTGTACGACAGGCATTGCAATTTCTGTTTCCGAAAACGATCATATTCATCATGAAAAGAACACATCTTCAGCAGGATTCGGTCTTTCTAACTCTACAATAGTCAATCAACGATGCGAATCAGCTTTGGATAATTTAATCGAACTCGAGAAATGGGGCTTTAATTTCCAAAGAAACGAATCTGGCTCACCTCATCCTGCTGAAAGTATAGGTCACTCATCTCCGAGGTTATGTACGGCAGGAGACTCAACTGGAAGAGAAATCATTCGAATTTTAGAAGAACAGTGTATGAAACGTGGAATTCCTCGAAAATACGATCTGCATTCAGTATCTATTTCTGTAGAAAGTCAAAGAGTTAGAGGATTAGTTGTTTTAGATATACAAACAGGAGTAATTACTTCAATTCAATCTAAGGCAATAATTCTCGCTACACAAGATCATTCTGGTCTTTGGAACGATGAAGGAGGAAATGGCTTAGGGGCTTCACTTGCATTGAGATCCGGTGCGAAATTACGTGGAATGGAATTTATTTCATGGCACCCATTATGCGTTCCAACATCCAATTATCGTTTACCAATTTCTTTGTTATCTGCGGGCGCACGAATTCGAAAATCCAATGGTGACGATGTTGAATTAACAGGAACAATGACCGAAGCATCAATTTCATTGATAGATGGCGATTATGTTTTAGATGCTAGAAATGTAGCAACTTCCGAACGAGCATGGTTTACAACTACTGCGAATATTCTCGAATCAAGATTTAGTATTAATTTATGGAAAGACGTAGTCCCAATCGAACCACAACCTGATTTTGCGATCGGAGGTGTGGCAGTAGATAATCAAGGACGAGCTCTACTTTCTCAAGATCTCTGGCTAACCGGCTTGTATGCTGCTGGCGGTTCAGCAGATTCAGGAATGCATGGTGCAGACATGATTCCAGGTAATCGAATATTAGATGATTTGATCGGGGGTTCAAATACAGGACTTTCCGCGGCTAAGTGGAGCGGTACTGTTGGTTTCGGAGATCAAGATTTTCTACATGAAATGGCATTAATATCTGAAAACTCCATAGAGGCATTGTCACGAACTGAATCCGGACCATCCGTTGGAGCAGGAATTGCATCATTGCGAAGATTGATGAATTCAAGTATGGGTTTAGAGAGAGAAGCAGTAATTATTTCATCTTGTTCTGCTCAGATAGAAGAGATGGTGAAAGAAAGCACTCGAATATCTGATGAATCATTTGTAATGAATACTGAATTGGTTAGAGCATTGGAACTTCAAGGGATGCTTGCACTTGCTAGAACTATTGCATCTACTGCTGATGCACGAGAAGAAAGTCGCGGATCTCATAGAAGAACAGATTATCCTGAAATGGATGAGAAACACTCTGAATCATTAGTTGTAGATGCGGAAGGAATAATCACAACCCTAAATTAGATTCGGATCATAAGTAGAATTGGGGGCGTAATTATAGAAGAGGAAGATTTTTTTCGCGGCACGCAAAAAAACACCTCAAAAGAATCTCAAGGCCAACGTCATGTTCGCGTTATCATTCAACAAGGACCAGCCCCCGAATTCAAGGGTGGAGCACTACTAAGCTCTTTTATGAATCAATTATATTTTCAGGAACATACACTGCAAAAACACGATGGCTCTTTTTGGCATTTTTCTAAAAGAGAAATGAACGATCTAATTTTAGCCACACTTGCCTTTGGTCTTGCTTTAGCTTTCATGCGAATGGGTGGCATATTCACGATATTGTCTAGTGGGGATTCCCTGCTTTCGGTAATTATTACCATGCTGATTTGGGGCATTCTATACATTTTAGCTTTAGGTCCAGCATTCATTATCCATGAATTAGCTCACAAATTTTTAGCTCGTCATTATGGTTGTTGGGCAGAATTTAGGGCAGATCCCAAGGGGCTGAAAACGGGAATTATTATTGCTGCAATATTGGGAATCGTTTTCATGGCTCCTGGAGCAGTGATGGTTGCAGGAAATATCAGTAGAGAACAAAATGGGAAGATTGCACTGGTTGGACCCATTTCAAATTTGATTCTTTTCGGAATAGGAATAGTTGGCGGAGGTTTACTCTTAGGTATAACCACCAATATTTTTGTCAACCAATTTGTAATAGCTTGGTTATGGGGTAATTCGATATTGGCTGCCTTCAATATGATACCATATGGCCCTCTTGATGGTCGTAAAGTAAAGAATTGGTCTGAACCAATTTTTTGGATATTTATGATATTCACATTGGGCTTAGTATATGCATTATTAACTTCTCAATTCGAACCTATCTTACAATCAATTTCCAATTTGATTTGATATTTTATCATAGACTACTGACAAGAATTTCATCATCTTGGCCTGTTTCTAAATCCTTGATTTTTATTTTCCCATCTTTCCATTCTTCCGGCATTATCATTACAAGACGAGACGCTCCGATTCTATCTGCATGACGAAATGCCCATTTCAATTTTTTATCATCTAAGACGACATCTACTGATCTACCCTTTTCTCTTAATTTTGAAGCAACAGACATCGCTTCAGGGCGTAATTCTTCACCTAGTGAAATTACAACATCCTGGCTACCAGATGTAATATCAGGCAATAATCCTCGATCTGTCAATAATTCCATAATGACCATATCACCAAAACCAAAACCACTAGCTGGCAAGTCATTTCCACCTAAACTAGATAGTAAACGGTCATATCTACCACCCCCACAAATTGCTCTTAACTCACCTTTCCTGTCGTGGGCTTCGAAAACTGAACCAGTATAATATGCTAAACCACGTACAATAGATGCATCAAATTCTATCCATTCTCGAATGTTGTAAGATTCTAACATTGAAAACAACTCTCTCAATTCCAAAACGGCTGAACTTTGCTCACCAAGGCTCTCTTCCAATTTATCTAATTCTTTGATTCCAAGAATTGTCTGGATTGTTGTAATTGAGGAAGAATCTAGCCCTATCTCAGTTAATTGGTTTTCAATTACCTCAGCAGGAAGTTTGTCCATTTTATCTACAATAATACACGTTTGTGTAAACCCATTTCCATCAATTCCTAATGCCCCCAATACCTCTTCCAGTACCTTTCTACTACTGATTTTGATAACAAGATCTTCTGAATTCAACCCTACACTTTTGAAAAAATGAACCATTATTGAAATCAATTCAGCATCTGCTGAAATACTTTCAGTGCCCCAAATATCTACATTCCATTGGTAGTGTTCTCTACCCCTCCCTCGTTGTGTTCTCTCATATCTCCAACATTGAGGAATAGAGTACCATTTGAGCGGTAAGGGTAATGTTTTAGCTTGAGCCATTACCATTCTAGCAAGCGAAGGAGTCATTTCAGGTCGAAGAGATACCTTTCTTCCACCCTTGTCTTCAAAGTTGAATAATTGTTGAGTAATCTCCTCTCCTTGTTTACGAGTATACAATTCTTCATACTCTAGAATAGGCGAATCATATTCTTCAAATCCGTGTGCTTTAGAAGCAGCATGAAACTTATCAAATAACCAAGATCTCAATCTCATTTCATTTGGATAGAAGTCCCTTGTCCCCCTTGGACGTTCCACCATATTACTACATGCATCAGCACTGGTTCATCAGTCATCCGCTTCTTTTTCTTCAAAATTCTTCATTGATGCGTTTAACCATTCGTGTCAGTACCAAGTATAAGATAGGTGGAATACACATTGAAAAGAACCCAACAACAACAAAACTATCTACTCCAATAGAATATGCAATCGAGTTACTAATTCGTTGAAGTGGACCTCCACTAATTCCCATGGTCAACGCAGCCTCCTCATAAATTTCATTCAAGGAATCAGCCCCAAATCTTGTTAAACAACTACCCAAGATTATCTCATCATAAGACTCATTTTCGAGAATAACCCTACCTTCTATAATTATCAGAAGATTTTCTTCATCAGATTGAGATAAAGGAATGTTATATGCTAAATTTGGTGTGTTATTTGATGAAATTTCGAATGTTTGATTACTAATATTATGAATTGTTAAACCATCATCGAGACTATACTGATGAGAAATTAATTGAATTTTACCATTTTTTGTAAAGTTTATGTTTCCCATGATATCGACAGAAACCGTTATTGGAATCTGTTCAGGACATTGTCTTGATCCCCAATAATCAATTTCTTCATTAGTATCTCTGTCAATATATTCTTCATAATGGTGAAGTCCATCCCAATAATAATAATGGCCACCATCATAATAATAATCGTCACCATCATAACTATCAAGCATTTTTGTTTGATCTAATTTACTAGAATTGAATAATTGTTGCCAACTCGAATCTACCTCAAAATCACATTCGTTAGTAGTTTGCCCGTTTGCATTCCATTCAGTGTAAACATACTTTTGTTGCTGAAAACAGCGCACATCGATGAAATCACTTTGAGTTAATACTTCTACAGCGTTAGCCATTCCTACATCATCACAAAAATCCTCGAATATTACTAGCATATCTCCCGAGTAATATCCTCTATTTAGCAAATAACAATTCGTCAAATCTGTGTATACATCAATATTCCACCACTCATTGAAAAACTGAGTTGAAGTGTAGTTTATTGTTGTACAATTTTGACATAATGTCTCATTATCTCCTAGCCATTGAGTTTTAGTAATTCTAGTAGTAAGATTGATTTCTTGTGAGCCAGGCTGCATTGGGTGATATATCGAATCTGCGAATATGGTCAAATTAGAGTATATTGTTTCGTTTCTGACTAATTCATATGAATAGTTTTCATCTAATGAATGCCCATTTTGAATTAACCATTTTCCATTGGTACAATTTGGTTGAGATATCACTCCCCACATGCCCGTATCGGAGTCCCAACCATAGTAATAATAGTCCACACAATATTGATCTGGGGACCAAATATCTATTCCCAAAGGTACACTAAGACTTACTGTAATATTGAAGTCATTGGGATTGTACAATTGACACGCTAGGTGTTTATGTATATCACCAGATGGTAAATCAGGTCTTTCTTCATAGGGTATGTATTGATTTATTGGATGTTCAGGTCGTGTTCCATCATCATTACAATCAAAACTGAATTCTGGACCAATTCTTGCATTTGTATTTTCATCACCCACCTCAGTATTTTCTTCTGATGCAACGATAGGACATAGAGAGAATAAGACAATGAAAATGAGACACCAAATCTTATGCATATAATAAAAAAAGTAAGTTATATTTTGAAATTTTCTCCGAATTGATTAGGAATACAGTTATTCAATCCCCACCTCTTGTATTACACATGACTGACGCCCAAAGCTACTACGATGGCCTGATTTCTCAAGGATATACACCTGATCAAGCCGTGACTTATACTCAACAATATTATCCTGACTTCCAAGCAGCGCCAGCACAGCCAGCAGCTCCTATCTCTCCTGCAGCTATGCCAGCACCTGCAGTTATGGCAACCCCTCAACCCATGGTTTCAACCCCATCTGAAGAAGGTGGAATCGATATTATGGCAATAGCTGCAGTTGTATGTATTGCTCTGGCACTAATTCTTTCAGCGGTTGGACAATTTAATGGGTCTTGGCTAAACTCGGATGCAGATGAAACAGGTCAATCCTCCTCATCTGGCCTTCGAACGGTTACTTTAGATTGCTCAGGGATTACAAATGAAACAACGCAGCTTGCATGTATGCAAATGGGGATATCGATCCTTTCAGAAGGAATGACGAACGCATCTATTGCAGAAATGACGGAGAAGTTTAGTGAAGAAACTGCAGTTACCGGCTCTATGTCTGATTATTGCACGAATCTTTATGATTATACAATTGGAATGATCACTTTAGGTGAAACAATGACTTCAGCAGCAACTGGGACAACAGTTGAATTTACAGAAGAACGAACAAACGCCACTGCCGCTAAAACAAGTTGTGACGAAGGAGTTTCTGCAGGTTCCACAGGTGGAATTGTTCTTTGGGTTGGAACAGTAGTAGCATTAGCAGCACTTGTCTTTGCGATTCTTGGTATGGTTGGAGTAGCCCTACCAGGTGGAATTGAATCACATGGAAAATGGGTTTCACTAGCTAGCGGAGTTCTGATGGTTCTAGCAGTACTTGTTTGGTATCTAATGCTTCCAAGTTCGGAAGGCAGTACAATGGGGGCATCTACAGGGGTATTCATCACAGTGTTTGCTGCTGTATTGTCAATAGTTTCTGGAGTACTAGGAATAGTTGGTGGAATGAGTAAATCAAGTTAGAGAAGTTCGAAGATGAAAGAATAGATTAGTCATTTAATAGGGTAGATATTAAACACTCTAGTAAATACGGAAATTCATGTATACTAAACCCTTGGTACTTACACTACTAATGATTACATCAGCTTTAGCTGGTTGCATTGAAGATCTTGATGTGGATTCAGATACAACTGATGATATCATTGTTGATGATAGATCAATAACTGCAACAGGTGATGTCATCTATGCCGCTGATGTAGGAATCGGTAGGGATCGTGCCGGTACAAACCTAGATGATTGCAATTCTAATGGAGGTACTTGGATTGAGGCATCAGAACGTGGAGGGGAATCTTACTGTGACGTCGACGCATTAGATGTTCAGAGAATTGTCTGTGAATCGGTGGAGGGAACATGGATTTGGTTTGAAACCGACTGGACAGAAGATAGTGGAACTCGTGAACATTGGGTAATCCCTGGAAGACATAACCCTAGGGGTCATGCCCCACACTCTCACTCACACTCTCATGGAGATACAACACATACACACGCGCATCAGCACGGTGGTGTCTGTGATACGGATAATCCTGAAGTGCTCGAAGAATTGAAGATTCATTGTGAAGCAATGAGTGGAAATTGGACTGATTCTGAAATTACTATCATTTTCGAAAACTCTACGGCTGAACAAAATCGAAGTAATGATACCCGAGATAAATTTTCACTCAGTGCATTCTATCGATGTGTAGCTGAAGAACCTGAAATCTCAGCAGATGAGTGTGAGCGACGCGGTGGAACTTGGTTCGAGGAACGCAGTCTATGTTACTTTGAAGAAGATCGCGAAGATGACCGAGAGATCACACAAGAAGACTGTGAACGT